>JASJCB010000126.1:0-17500 GCA_030066195.1 Acidobacteriota bacterium | reverse complement strand
GCTTCGGCAAACCCAATTGAGTGATCCTCCACTGTCAGGAAAAGCTGCTAAACGAGACAATCGGCCGACCGTACCGTAAACGGACACACGTGGGTGAGGAGAGAATCCTAAGGCGTTTGAGCGAACTCAGGTTAAGGAACTCGGCAAATTAGCCCCGTAACTTCGGGAGAAGGGGTGCCCCTGCGTAGGTGAACCACTTAGCGTGGCGAGCTGAAAGGGGTTGCAGTGAAAAGTCCCAGGCGACTGTTTACCAAAAACACAGGACTCTGCGAAGTCGAATACGACGTATAGGGTCTGACGCCTGCCCGGTGCCGGAAGGTCATGAGGAGGGGTTATTCGCTTCGGCGGAGAAGCTCTGAATTTAAGCCCCGGTAAACGGCGGCCGTAACTATAACGGTCCTAAGGTAGCGAAATTCCTTGTCGGGTAAGTTCCGACCTGCACGAATGGCGTAACGATCTGGGAACTGTCTCAACCTGAGGCTCAGTGAAGTTGTAGTGTCGGTGAAGATGCCGACTACCCGCGGCTAGACGGAAAGACCCCGTGAACCTTTACTACAGCTAGATATTGATATTGGGTGGTGCATGTGCAGGATAGGTGGGAGGCTTGGAACCATGCTCGTCAGGGCGTGGGGAGCCGCCGGTGAGATACCACTCTTGCATCATCGAATATCTAACCGCGGTCCGTGATCCGGATCCGGGACAGTTTCTGGTGGGTAGTTTGACTGGGGCGGTCGCCTCCCAAAGCGTAACGGAGGCGCCCAAAGGTTCCCTCAGGTGGTTTGGAAATCCACCGCAGAGTGTAAAGGCACAAGGGGGCTTGACTGTGAGACCGACAGGTCGAGCAGGGTGGAAACACGGGCTTAGTGATCCGGCGGTTCCGAATGGAAGGGCCGTCGCTCAACGGATAAAAGGTACTCCGGGGATAACAGGCTGATCTTGCCCAAGAGTTCACATCGACGGCAAGGTTTGGCACCTCGATGTCGGCTCATCGCATCCTGGAGCTGAAGCAGGTTCCAAGGGTTTGGCTGTTCGCCAATTAAAGCGGTACGCGAGCTGGGTTCAGAACGTCGTGAGACAGTTCGGTCCCTATCTGCCGTGGGCGTAGGAGATTTGAGGGAAGCTGTCCTTAGTACGAGAGGACCGGGATGGACGAAGCTCTGGTGTACCAGT
Source organism: Acidobacteriota bacterium (assembly GCA_030066195.1). Classification (GTDB taxonomy): domain Bacteria; phylum Acidobacteriota; class Holophagae; order Acanthopleuribacterales; family Acanthopleuribacteraceae; genus JASJCB01. The sequence goes on along the minus strand of JASJCB010000126.1, from coordinate 16,330 downwards.
TGTGCCGCCAGGTGCAATGCTGGGTAGCTATCTTCGGTAGGGATAACCGCTGAATGCATCTAAGCGGGAAGCCCATCCCAAGATGAGATCTCCCTGAAGACACCTTCGAGACCAGAAGGTCGATAGGCTGGAGGTGGAAGTGTGGTAACACATTGAGCTGACCAGTACTAATCAGTCGTTCGACTTGATCATACCTTGCGTAGGTTGTATGGCCGCTTTGCACAAGAACAACACGATTTCATTGAGAACGTTTCGGTGATCATATCATCGGGGTCACACCGGTTCCCATTCCGAACACCGTAGTTAAGCCCGATAGAGCCGATGATACTGGGGCGTGATGCCCTGGGAAAGTAGGACGTCGCCGAAACATATTCCAAAAAAGGCCCGCCCTCCAAGGCGGGCTTTTTTTGTTTTTGCTCCCGATTTGCTTGAAAAACAGCTTCATCTCCCGGTTTGTGTTGCCGATCAATTGCGCCGGCAGTTTTTTTGCCGTAAGTTTCCTTTAGTGAATGGTGGTAGTATGAGAGCTACCTTGACCATGAGGACGCCGGATGAAGTTTCAGGAATCTTTTCAGTGCAAAGCATGTAGTTCCTACCTGTCGCATCCCATCGACACCTGTCCGGTTTGTGGAGATCAATTTTATTGGTTGGTCCATCCGCACCGTCCCCCCGTGCAAGACGAGCGCGACGCCTATGTATCACGGATGCAGACACTGGTCGAGGGCAAGGCGACCCCTGAATTCATGACCCACGGCAATCTCTTGTGGTTGCCCCACCGCTTCTGGGACTTCAATCCGACAGGCGAGGTCCTGAACGAATTCGAATGGTTGCGGGAAGTCGAACTGGTTCAGCACGACGGGGAAGACCGCGAGGAACAGAAGCCGAATGTTTGGGATACGCTGCCGGGAAGGCCGGTGCCGGATTTATCCATCAGGGAAACGGTGAAGGGCAAGGCGGTTGAAACGTTGAGGGCTGATCCCCTCCCCTCGGATCCCGTGGAAGCGCGCGCCGTAGTGAGCCGCCGAGATAAGTTGGCGGGACATCTGTCTGCCGCGGAAGTGCCCGGGCAGACCGCGCCTACCGGGCGTTCAACCTCGGCATCCGCCCCGCCGTCGGGCAAGGCAATCATCCCCAAGCAAATGTTCGCCCCCCTGATGATTTTGATCTTCTTCATCTTTCTTTCCGGTTCCTATATCGTACTGCGTTACCACAAGAATACAAGCGCCATTCCCTTGGAGGACGTGACTAATGAGTCAACTGTACTGCCCTGATTGCGGCGGCCCTTATCAGTCGGGCGATCAAGTTTGCCCGGAATGTGATTTTCCCCTTCGTATGGAGGTCATTGCCCAAGGCAGCGTGATTACCATTAAGGGTAGTGAAGCCGCAAAATGGAAACGTCTTGCTCCATTGTTGAAACGCAACGGCCTGAACATTGTTACCAGGCCGGGCAGCGGCTGGGCCGGCCACCAGGCCTGGTGGGCGCTGCCGACCCTGGGCGCGATGATTTTTATCACCAGCATTATCTTCGGCGGTAGTCTTGTAGACATGATTTGGGAGCCGCCCGCCCCGGTAGCCGCGCCGGTTCTGGATCTGAACAACCCGGACGGTATCGCCGAGCAAGCCGGACAGAGGGAGGACGATCCAACCGACCAGGAAGATGTCGACTACCTCGCCGAGGCATTCAGCCCTTCCGAAGAACAACGCCAAATGACCAATGACCAAAATTTAGATCTTACAGAATATGTGGACCGTGTGACGGTATCGGAGTCTCGTATTCGCGAGTTCATGGAACAGGCCTGGCTGAATATTGTTGTAGACAATCAGCGCGGTGTCGGTACCTATCTTGGCTCCGGGGGGTTCTTTCTCATGGAGAGCTCGCTCAGCGCCTCGGCTTTTCGCCGGGAGATTCGCAACGTGAGCAGCAAGGGAACCTTGACGGAGCAGGCGATTTGGATCGTCCCGATGGTCGCTTTTCACGGCGATGCGGCGACTGAGTCCAAGCGGAAGGTAAAGGCCGATCACATGAGTATTCACCTCATGGAGGCCGATTTGCCGGCCGCTGCCCGGTTCGAGGCCGAATACGAACGAGAATTGGGACCCAACGAGACGGTTTGGGTTGCCCGTTACCTTGACGGTGTATTCTACACGCAAAAGGCAGAGGTTGTTGATAGTCGCAATATCAGTGATGAGGCTCGAGTATGGGTGCTCAACAGCGATTTGGACCGATCCGAAAGCGGTTCGCCCGTGTTCGACGAAACGGGTAAGCTGACCGGGATCTTTCTCTACCATGACGGCGCCAATACCGTCTTGTCCCTTAGAACCGTTCGTGAGCGGGCTCCATTGATCTTCAAGGAGATTCAATGAAGTTGAACTCACCCACTGACCTCTATGCCAGGCTGGCGGAGGGGGTGATCGATCAAAGAACCGCCCTGGAACAGATTTCGGTTTCCCTTTTCAAACATATTCGACGGATCCGAGTGGGCAATATTCTTCTTATCGGCAACAGCGGTACCGGTAAAACCACCATCATGCGCACCATCGAAAAGGTTTTCAGTGAAGACCCCGATCTCTCCCGTTACACCAACACCATTCGCCTGAACGCCAATATCGTTGCCGACGACGATTCCTTGGACCTGGAGGGCAGCGTCATCTTGGAACGGTTGCGCCAAAACGCGCTTCGCATATTGGCCGGCAAGGGCGACGCGCAACGCTTCAGAGACCTGATGGAAAATGGTGTCGTTTTCCTGGACGAAGTAGATAAAATTCGGGCTGTGATCGGCGATAAAGCCAACACGCGTGGAATCCTCGCCCAGGAGGCCCTGCTGACCCTAATCGAGGGTGAGAGGGTGCGCATGTCCTTTACCCGCAAAAAGGGTGAGGGCGGCTTGGAACAATCTTTTGTACACATCGATACCAGCCGTATCCTGTTCATATGCGGCGGCGCCTTCGAGGGCCTTTACGACATGGTTTACCACCGCGTCGCGAGCGGTGAGCACAAGGACAAACTTTCCAGGGAATACGTGGTCGGCGACAACCAGGACAGCCTGGAGGAAAAAGAACACTTCACCTTGGGAGACTACGTCCGCTATGAAGACATCTTCGCCTACGGCATGACCCCGCAATTCCTGGGCCGCTTCGATGAGGTCATTGTCCTGAACGACCTGACCGCAACGGGCCTGATGCGTATCTTCGTAGAGCCGAAGGATTCCATGTTCCGTGAGGCCAAGCGATACTTCCGTTCGCTGGGTGTAGATCTGCAAATTACCCGGGATGCCTTGAAGGCTCTGGCCGAGGCCGCTCAGGAGAACCACCGTTTGGGCGCGCGCGCGTTGCGCATGGTTTTCAAACGTATCCTAAGGGGTATCGAGTTCGATCCCCACGGCAGTTATATGCTGCAAGAACAAGAGGGTCAAAAGGCTCTGGTGATCACCAGGGATATGGTCCGCAATCTCAGTTAAAACATACGGAGTTGCCCATGAGTACATTGGAAGACCGCATTGACGAGTTTGAAACGAAATACCTGGGTAAGCTCCGACGCTGGAGCGCCCTTGTTTCACCGGAAGATTTGGATGAAGTGGTTCCCTTCGTTGAAGAAATGGATCAGGTATCTAAAGCCGTTACCAGGGATCTGGCCGATCATCCCGACCTGTTCAGGGAACGCTGGCAGCCCGTTTTACGCAACGCCATGGGCCTTATACCTTCTGTCCAGGGTCACCTGGAGCGGATTCGTTCGGAAAGCGGCGCCAACCTTTCCCTGTTGGGCCGCGGTCAAAGAGGTTTGGCCGGATATCGACAGGCTCTGCCGGGTGAGAACTATAACCGGGTCGATTCAAGCGGGTGAGGTGACACTCCCACCAATCGAAACAAACGTTATTTCAGGCATGACAAGTGTCACGCCGGGTTGTAATGGTTTGTCACTACAAAACCATGTTGGGGTAACTAATAATGAAGATCGGTATAATTTAAATAACTTTGCCGGCCAATGAAATTTCATATCTCATTGATTTATATAATGTTTTTCGCGTGACATCAGTCACTTCCAGGGTATGCTTTGAAAAACTTGTAGAAAAAGTGGGAAACGAGTAAATTGATGATGGGAAAATACCCTCCGAATCACTCTCATCTATTGACTGATAAAGGGTTGTCCCAATCGCTTTCTATGTCTTCGTCATTTTGGTTATTTGCGTAAATTTAAAGAATTTAAAATAATTTTTTGAGATTTTCCCTGACTTGTCCCGAATGGCATATCAAGTAGAAACGTATTGCTCTTAAACAATTTATCTGCTTTTTAATTAAATATAATCGGCGTGCTTTCTGAAGATGATGAACACGCTGATATGAAAATCAGAAGTGCGATCAATGCCGCGTAAGAGAAACGGTGCTCATTGAATTATGGTGATCCTCTCGAAAAAAAATGTTGACCAGGGAAGAGATAATCTCTTACGATCCTACACCTAGCAAAGTACAGGCGTAGGTAAACCGCGCGGGATGAAGCACCAGCCTCCTGGCTCCGGTGAACCCTCGCTCTGTGTCTTGAAGTTCGTCCGGTTTCGACCGGACGGCGATTCAATTAAAAAAACAGGAGAAAAAACGATGAGAATCCTCACTGTTCTGCTGATCTGCCTTCTGATGAGCCTTGCTGCCTTTGCCGGTGGTCCTAAAAACGCCGAAAAAGGCGCGGGCAAAGCTTTGGCCTCCTCTTCCTATTCGGGAGTAGACGTCTATTCACCCGCCGGTCCCGCCCGCGTTCCCCATATCCATACGGATTATCTGGGACGTTGGCACTACACCAGTCGTTATGTCGACATCGAGGCTCGCCATTTCGGTTGGAGACAAGTCTCTACCGGCCTGCCCGGTGTTGACCGTGTCAAGGGCGGCCCCCTGGGCGGCGAATTGGAACGCTTCAACTCTTCGGTAGAGATCAACGTTGTCGGTAAAGGCGAATACGCCGGTTTCAACCGCACTATCGTTCTGAACGCTGAAACCGTTACGGCAACCGGTCCCACCAATTCCGATGACAAAGATCAGGCCTTCGAAAATCAGATGGTCCGTTTGGAAGCCAACTTGGAAGGCGATGCCGACTTCGATTTCCTGAAAATCACCGCCGGCACCGGCAATGGCTTGGACAGCAGCGGCTTTACCCAAATTACCAGCTTGGGTAATGATAACTACAACATTCAAAGCACCTTCAACATCGCCTTCTCGCTGGAATTCCAAGCCAGCGCTAACGGCGGTCTGGCAGGTTTGGCCGATGCGGGCGTTGGTGAAGTCACCATGCGCGCCCACGAAGCCAAGGACTGTAAGTAATAACGGGTAACCCTTTACCCAAAAATGCGGTCGTCCCCGTGACGACCGCACCTACTTTCACCGGAAAAAAAATACGGTTTCTGGTATAATCAAGCTCCCTGCTACACTTAACAGGTAACCCGATATCAGCCCGGAAATACCTAACCCTCAACCGGGCTCCACTGCATTCATTCATTTCGGAGAAATCGCCATGAGAAAAGTTCTCCTTGCTGTATTGCTACTGACCGTGACGCTGTGGGTGACCAACCGCGTCATCGTTCATCTGGTTCGTGAGAAGATTTATGCGCGCAAGCTCACCTTTGTAGACAGCACGCCGCTGGAAGCGCTTCGGCAGGTTAAAGCCGAATCGGAACCGATCGATCCCAAGCGCGCCGATCTGGAAACCACCAGACCTTTCGACGAAATAGACGCCCTGGATGAGGACGCCAAGGACTGGAGCAATCAGTTCAGTCAATACGGCGGCGCGGGCGCCCTGGCTTTCGACGCGAACGGCGACGGTCGGCTGGACCTTTATTTTGTTCAAGACGGTCAAAACTGGACGCGACCTACCGATGAAAACGCGGTGTTGATGGACGAACCGCGTTATCAGCACAACGCCCTGTATATCAACCAGGGAAACGATGAGGACGGCAAACCGCTGTTCAAGCAAATCAAACACCTGGTTCGCGCCAACGACACCTATGTTGCCGAGGAATTGTTGGTGGAAGACTACCTCTTTCCGCGCACCTCGGCCGATGATGACGAAAAACGCTGGGGCCGCGGTTCCAACGTGGCGGTGGCGGCCGATTTCAACAACGACGGCCGCATGGACCTGCTGGTAGGCAACGAGCCTCAGGGCATGTTCTGGTCCCACGAAAAAACCCAGCGCGTGCTGATGCAGTTTGTGAACCCCGTCGGCCGGGAAGCCAAGAAATCCAAGCAACCCCTGGCTGCCATGGGCTTGCACCTGGTCGATTATACGCCGCGCCACAGCCTGGAAGACAAACGGCAGAGCGCCCGCGTGGATGAATTCGAGGGCGCCAACTCGCTCTACCTGAACATGGGCGATCGTGACGGCGACGGCCTACCGGAATGGCAGGACGCCAGCCGGGCTACCGGAATCGAAGGGTTCCGCCCCACCTACTCGCTGTCGGTGGGCGATATCGATTTGGACGGCGACCTGGACGTCTTCGTGGGCAATACCTGCGATATGGACTATTGGATCGGCGGCTCCAAGTACTGGGCCGGCGGCGCCAACGAACTGTATATCAACCAACTGGCCGAAACCGGTGAGTTGAACTTCGTGGAGCGCGCGGCAGAAATGAACGTGGACGGCGTCTACGACGAAGACTATCCCATGCCCGACTACTACAAACTGCGTCGCATTCCCTTCCTCCCGGCCGAATACTCCATCTGGTTCATGAAATACGAGGCCTACCAACCCGATTTTCTTGAGATCAACGGTCAAGAAGGTGAGCGCGGTCAAATTTCCTGGGCGGCGGTGTTCCAGGATGTCAACGAGGACGGCTGGCCCGATGTCTGGGTCGCCAACGACATGGGCTTCCTGAGACTTTACGTCAACAAGGAAGGCAAGAATTTCGAATTGACCGATCATGCCCGCGCCCGTCGCAGCGGCTATTGGATGACCTTCACCCCGGGCGATTTCAACGGCGACCTGAAGGAAGACCTCTTCGTGGGCAACCTGGGCGGCGGCGTCATGAATCACGCTTTTGCCACGCCCGATCCCTATGACCTGTTCGATCCCGTCATCCTGAACGCCACCATCTTCGGCCAGTTCTTCAACGACAAACACGACACCCGGCACGGTTTTATCGACGGCGCCGACATCAGCCGCGAACTGAACAACAAAGCCTATCACTCGAAAGTGCTGCCGCCGGATGTCACCTTTTCCAACAACTACCGCCGGCATGCTCCGGAAGGCTTGGATCTGCCTGACTTCGACCCCGACACCATCAATGCCTATGAATTCAGTTGGGGCGGTATGAGTATGGACATCCAAAACGACGGCCGCCCGGATATCTACTACGTGGGCTGTCTCTACGGTCGCGGCGGAGGCCTTTTCCCCATTTCGGGCACCGGTCCGGGTCGCTTGTTGGTGAACGTGACCAGCGATACCGACACCGCGCGCTTTGCCGACCTGACCGCGGAGCACCACATGTTCAATATCCAGGAATTAAAGTATGACCGCCTGGAAAGCGAGGGTTATATCTACCGTAAGGCGCCGTCGCAAAACTGGCGCAAGCGAGACATGTGCTACAGCTATGATCGCGGAAGCTGGGCGCTGCAGGGCCCGGGCATCCAGGAAAAGATCACCAACCAGGATATGATCCAGGCCGCCGAAAACGGCCGCTCCGTGGTGGCCGCCGACCTGAACGGCGACGGGTACAGCGACATCATCGTGCGCAACAAGGGTGGTTACGACTCGCGCTCTTCCAAGGCGAAAAACCTGAAGGTACGTATCGACGGACGCGCCCAGGTACTGCCGCCGCATAATAACAACTATCCCTCGCCCACCAACTATGAGCCGGGCAGCACTCGCTTGTTCATCAACAACTACGCGGCCAACAACTGGCTTAAAATTCGCCTTGTCGATGACAGCCCGGACAGCTACAACCGCAATGCCGTCGGTGCACGCGTCATCGTCAACGGCAAACATCTCCTGGTGAACCGCGTGGGTAACGGCGGATTCCTCTCCAACAAAACGGAGGCCCTGATCTTCGGCCTCGGTAAAGACGTGGGCAAAACCATCGAAATCCATTGGCCCGACAAAAAGCGCAAGGTCACCAAACACCAATTGGACGGCGTTTTCAATCGCACGATCACCGTCAGCAAAACCGGAGGCCTGCATCATGAATCCTAAGCAATCCCTCTACGTGCTGCTTTTATTACTGTTGAGTGCCTGCGGGCACCAGTCTCACCACGCACAGGTCCGGCCCAGCCTGGAAGACCGCACCCCGGACGGCGCCTATTTCAACCCCTCCACCCAATCGTTCCTGCGCGGGCGACACTGGCTGGAGAAGGTCGGCGCCATCGAAATCAGGGAAAACGGCGGCGACACGGCCACGGTCGTTTTCCAACACCCGGAACCGGAATACCGGCTGACGCTGCATAACTACCGGCTGGACACATTGGTGCCGCGCCTCCACTACCAACCCGCGGATACGCCCGATGACTTCGACGCCTTCAACCTCATGATGGCCGAGTACTCGCGCAACAGCGTCTCGGTGCCCGTTGGAAAGTCCGGCGACAGCATGGCCCATTTCCGCACCAACCTGCCCGAGGACGTGCCCTGGCGCTTGGACGGCGATTACGATTTCGTCCCCAATCCCTACGTTCGCCCGGTACGCGTCGGCCTGATCAACAACTGCCTGGCCCCGGGTCTCTGGGAGATCTCGGCCACCGACCGAAGCGGTGAGATTTATCATGCCTGGTTCGATATGCCGGCCGACTTCTATCACCGCACCACGGCCCGCGTCAACGGTTTGCAGGAAGACTTCGTCGCCAAAGCCCTGAAGTGGCATGAGGAACCGGTAAAACTGGACCTGGATCGCCTGCGCACGACCACTACCGACTACGGTACGGTCTCCCTGACCACCCACCATGAGGCAGACGCCAGGGGCTTCAGTTCCCAAGACAGCCGTCGCAAACTTGCACGCGGGTTTGCCCAAATCCACGACGGCGATCAATGGCGCCCTCCGCGGGCTATCCAAGAACTGACCGAGGGCGTCGCTCGTCTTACCGAATTCATTCCCCCCGGCAAATACGACCACCAGGGTTTCCGCGAGTTCAACCTGAACTTCCTGCGCAAGACCCGCAACGTCAGTGTGATCGGAGTGGAGCCCCGCACCAGCTACAACTGGCGCAACGGCGGCACCGGTGAGGAAAACCAATTCGATTACCTACAACTGACCATTCACTTGGAGGAATTCGACCTGTTGATCGGCAACCTGCCCTTCCAGTTGCTGGTGCCCCAGGAAGATTTTTCCATCAACGGTTACGGTGTGGGCGTTCTGTCCAGCGGCGGCATCGCCGAGCGGCGCGAATACCTGATCGCCGACGGCCCCGCGCCCAGCTATGCCTACCTTGCCCGACCCGACGCGGACGGCGGTTATACGGCGTTTAACTCGCACGCCTACGGCCTGGAACAGATCTTCATTCGTACCCACCTACAAGGCGACGACGCATGGTGGGAAGTTACCCTGACCTCCTATGAACGCATCGTGGACATCGTCAAATACAAAATCCCCATCCCCGCCCAACTAACCGAAACGGCACGTCAACACGCAATGGCATATATCTCCCCCTTGTATTACACCTATCGGGATGACAACCTGCGTTAACCAACTCATTTCGGAGCAACCCAATGACTGATATAGCGATTATTGGAATGGCCTGTGAGTACCCCGACGCCTCCACTCCCGGGCGCCTCTGGGAAAACGTACTGGCCGGCCGCCGCGCCTTCCGCCCCATGCCGGCTGAACGTCTCAACCCGGCCGATTACTACGACGCCGACCCCAAAACACCGGATAAAACCTATATCCGCCAGGCGGCGGTTATCGAGGGCTATCGGTTCGATCGCGTGGGCTTTCGCGTCAGCGGGCATTCCTTCCGCACCGCCGACATGACTCACTGGCTGGCCCTGGATGTGGTTGCCCGCGCCTTCGAGGATGCCGGGTACCCCGACGCCCAAGGTCTACCCCGTGATGAAACCGGGGTGCTGCTGGGCAATTCGCTCACCGGCGAGTTCAGTCGTGCGGGCCTGATGCGCCTGCGCTGGCCCTATGTGCGCCGTGTCGTCAGTCATAAGTTGGAGCAAGAGGGTTGGAGCCCCGAGGATCGGGCCCAATTCCTGGCTCGTTTGGAAGCCGACTACAAGCAACCCTTCCCCGGCGTTAACGACGAAAGCCTGGCCGGCGGTCTGGCCAACACCATCGCGGGTCGTATCTGCAATCACTTCGACCTGCACGGCGGCGGCTACACCGTTGACGGCGCCTGTTCCTCCTCACTGCTGTCTGTTTGCAACGCCTGCTCCTCGCTCACCGCCGGAGATCTGGATGTAGCGGTGGCCGGCGGTATCGACCTCAGCCTGGACCCATTCGAACTGGTAGGCTTTGCCAAAACCGGCGCCCTCACCAAGGACATGATGCGGGTCTACGATAAGAACTCGGCCGGCTTCCTGCCCGGCGAGGGTTGCGGCATTCTCATCTTACGTCGCTTAGACGATGCGCTGGAAGCCGGCGACCGCATCTATTCGGTCATTCGCGGTTGGGGCATTTCCTCCGACGGCAAGGGCGGCCTCACGCGGCCCGAGAGCGACGGCCAACTGCTTTCCCTGAAGCGCGCCTACCGCCGCGCGGGCATCGATCCCGCTACCGTAGGCTATTTCGAGGGGCACGGAACCGGCACCGCGGTCGGCGATGAAACCGAACTGCGTACCCTCATCCGCGCCCGGGGAAACGCTTCATTCCCCGCGGCCCTCGGTTCCATCAAGGCCAATATCGGCCACACCAAGGCAGCCGCCGGCGCGGCCGCGCTGATCAAAGCGGTCATGGCGCTGCACCATCAGATCATTCCGCCCACCACCGGCTGCGAACAGCCCCACCACCTGCTGGAAGAAAATGCCGACAAGCTGGCAACCATCGGCGAGGGCATGTCCTGGCCGCAAGACCGCAAGCTGCGCGCCGGCGTCAGCGCCATGGGTTTCGGCGGCATCAACACGCATATTGCCCTCGAAGCACCGGTGAATGAACATCGCCGTGTTGCTCTGACCATCGAAGAGCAGCGCATGATGACGCCGCCGCCCGAGTGTGAACTCTTCGCCGTAAGCGCTGAAACCGCCGAAGATTTACGCGACCGCCTGACCGCATTGATCCCCCGTGTAGAAAAACTCTCCCGCGCCGAACTTACCGATCTGGCCGCTTACTTGTCCAAGGATACAACTGCCCCCTGGCGCGCCGCCGTCCTTGCCGCGGAGCCGGAGGCCCTGGTGTCGTCCCTAACCGCCCTGGCCGATGCACTCGCGGAGGGTAAAACTGAATTGACCGATACCCGCAACGGCCGTTTCCTGGGATATGCGCAAGCCGAACCCACCATCGGTTTCCTTTTCAGCGGCCAGGCTGCTCCGGTCAGGCGCGATCCGGGTTATCTGGGTTTGCGCTATCGCTGGATATCGAAACGCTACGAAACCCTGAATCATACGGATGATTCTCGACAAACCCAATCGGCGATCGCCCTGGCGAGCAGCACCGGTTGGGAACTGCTGGACCTGTTGGGACTGCACGCCGACCACGCCGTCGGCCACAGCCTGGGTGAACTGACCGCGCTCAACTGGGCCGGCGGCATCGACGCCGAGCAACTGGACGCCATGGTAACCGCCAGGGCCGATGCCATGTTCGACCACGGTCGCGAGGGCGGAATGACGGCCGTTGCGGCGTCCCCGGAACAACTGGCATCGTTGCTCGAAGGCGATGACCCCGTGATCGCCTGTTACAACGGGCCGCACCAGACCATTCTCTCCGGTTCCATCCGGGGGCTGGAAAGCACCGAGCGGAAACTGCGTACGGCCGGTTTGAAGGTAACTCGCCTGGACGTCACCCACGGCTTCCATTCGCCGCTTTTGGCCGATGCCGCCGACATCTACCGGCAACATCTGACAGCCGTGGACTTCCGGCCTCATTCCGGCGCGATTTACTCAACTGTCTACGGTGAGGTCCTCCAGCCCGGGAACGATCCGGTGAAACTGCTGACCGACCAGTTCCATCAACCGGTCCGCTTCCACCAGGCATTCACCCTGGCCGATCAAAACACCGATTTATGGATCGAGGTCGGTCCCGGCGCCATCCTGGCAAAACTGGCCGCCAGGCTGAGCGATACGCCCGCTGTTGCCACCGATATGGGCAACGGTATGCGCGGCGTTCTTTCCGCACTGGCCGCGGCCCATGTCGCCGGCGCCTCGCTCGACCTGACCGTTTTATTCACCGACCGCTTCACCCGCCCCTTCAACCCTCATTACGAGCCGGAATTCCTGGCTTCGCCCTGCGAAGCGGCGCCCGAACTGCACGATCCGGTCCCGGTGTCTGAACTCCATAATGAGACCGAGGCGCCCGCCCCGGATCTGGATACCGCTCACCCCCTGATCCTGGTCAAACAACTGGTGGCCCTGCGCGCCGAATTTCCGGTCGAGAACCTTGAAGGCGACATGCGCCTGCTGGATGACCTGCACCTCAGTTCCATCGCCGTCGCCGAACTGGTTGCAGAGTCGTCGCGCAGCATGAAAAAAGTGCCCCCGAAAGCGCCCACCGAACTGGCCAATGCCTCCCTGGCTGAATTAGCCGAGACTTTGAACAGCGCGGCGCCGGCCGGCGAGGATCAATCCGAGGAAGTTCCCGAGGGCGTCACCGCTTGGATTCACTGCTTCCAGGACCAACTACCCGAAAGGCCGCTCCCCGCCGCAAAGAAGACGATTCCCCAAGGCAAGGCGCAACTCTTCGGCCCCCGGAACCTGCCGCTGATGAACGATTTGAATCAACGTGAGGAAGAACTGGGCGCCGCGGTGGTCTGCTGCCTGCCCGCCGGCTCCCGCGAGGGACTGTTGCAAGCCGCCAAGGCGCTGTTGCGCTCCAAGGCGGACACCCGCTTCGTTCTGGTGCAGGAAGACAGCGAAGCCACGCCCCTGGCGCGTACGCTGAACCGGGAAGCCGGCAGTCATCCCATTCTAACCGTCACGCTGCCGTTCGACAGCTCCGCGCCGCAACGAGTAATCGATGAAGTCGCCGCCCTTCGCGGCTATCGCGATGTCATCTATGATGCCGAAGGTATTCGCCGTGTCCCCGTTCTTCACAAGATCGACCTGAAGCCGGACGCAAGCGACTATACCGGCTTGGGCCCGGAAGACGTGGTCCTGGTCAGCGGCGGCGGCAAGGGCATTACCGCTGAATGCGCCCTGAAGCTGCACCGAAACAGCGGCGCCGCACTGATCCTACTGGGCCGCGCCAATCCCGACGAGGACCGCGACCTGGCCGCCAATCTCCACAGATTCACCCATCTGGGCGTGCGTTTTACCTACCGACGCGCCGACGTAGCCGATGCGCAAGCCGTGGCCTCCGCCGTTGAACAGGCCCAAAAAGAACTGGGGCCCGTCACCGCCGTATTGCACGGCGCGGGCCGCAATAACCCCGTGCTGCTTTCTTCCCTCAGCCAGGAAGAACTGGACCTGACCTATATGGTGAAGGTAGGCGGTCTGCAAAACATACTGGATGCCGTCGACGCCTCGAAGTTGAAACTGGTCATCGGCTTCGGTTCCATCATTGCCCGTTGCGGTTTGGAAGGCGAGGGCCACTACGCTCTGGCCAATCAGGCCATGGAGCGCCTGCTGGATGACTTTGCCGTTGCGCACCCCGCCTGTCGTTGCCTGAACATGGCCTGGTCGGTCTGGTCCGGCGTGGGCATGGGCGAGCGCCTGGGCACCGTCCAATCACTGCGCAAGGCCGGCATTACACCGATTACCACCGACATCGGCCTGCACCTGTTCGGTCAACTCCTGGCCGACCCGAATGCCCGGGGAACCGTTGTTATCGCGGGCAGATTCGGCGCACCCCGCACGGTGGAGATGGCAACGACCGAACTCCCCTTCCTGCGTTTCCTGGAAAAGGTCCGCGTCCATTACCCCGGCATCGAAATGGTCATTGAAAACAAACTGAGCACGGCCGATGATCCCTACCTGAACGATCACCTCTATGAAAACAAGCTGGTTTTCCCGGCTGTTATGGGTATGGAGGCCATGAGCCAGGCGGTGATCGCTCTTACCGGTCGGGAGCAAGGGCCCAATCACATGACGGACCTGGAATTGGCGCGACCCGTCATTGTGCCCAAGGATGCCCCCATCACCATCCGCACCATTGTGCAAACCATGGATGACGGCTCCATCCTGGCCGTGATTCGTAGCGAGGAAACCGCTTTCGGCGTGGATCACTTCCGCGCCCGTTTCCACTACATGCCCGTAGAGGCCGCACCGGAAACGGAATTGACGGACGTCCCTGCCGCGGCCGTCCCCGCCGACGACTTCTACGGCCCGGTTTTCTTCCATTCCGGCCGCTTCCAACGGGTCAGCGGTTACCGCCGCTTGCACGCCTACGAATGCCTGGCCGAGATCACGCCCACCCACGAACCCTGGTTCGGTCGCCTCCATCCGGCCGAACTGGCAGCCGGCGACCCGGGCATGCGCGATGCGGTGCTCCACGCGATCCTGGCTTGTATCCCCCACAAAAGCGTTTTGCCCCTTTCGGTAGCAAGCTGGACACGCTACGCCGAACCAAAGGGCGCCTGCATGGCCCATGCCGTCGAACTGAAACAGGAAGGCCACGACTACCACTACCGAGCCGATGTCCTGGACGCCGACGGCAAGGTCATCGAGACCTGGCGCGGCCTGGTTTTTCGGGAGATCCACGACAAACCCATCCCGGCCGACCTGCCCGCGGCCCTCATCGGCCCGTACCTGCAACGCATCCTGCGCGAAAAGAACCAATGCGGTCGCCTGGGCCTGATCGTCGAACCCAACGAGGACCTGGGCAAAAGCGCCCGTTCTCAGGCCTTGAAGGACCGCCTGAGCGGACTGGTCGGGCCGGTTACCCGCCGAGGCGACGGCAAACCCTGTATCGACAAGGGCAACATCAGCTTTGCCCACACGCAAGGACTCAGCCTGGCTTCCTGGGGAGAAGGCGAACTGGCCTGCGACGTAGAACGCGTGGTCGGTCGCTCCGGCGAGAACTGGAAATCCATGCTCAACGGCCACGCTCGCCTGGCCGACCTCCTGGCCGCGGAACGCAGCGAATCCACCGACCTGGCCGCAACCCGCCTGTGGTGCGCCCGAGAATGCCTGGTCAAAGCGGGCCGACCCCTGGAAACCCCGCTGACCCTGCTGCCCGAGAACCACGAACCGGGTCTGGTCTGCTTCGCGGCCGGAGAAACGGTCATCGCCACCCTGGCTTTCAAGGGCGCTACCCGAATAGCGGCAGTGCTCTTCGAAGGAAAACCAACTCCCGCCCCCGCGCATACCTAACCGGAACCGCGTTCTTCAAGTACTGCGTGAAGGGGTTACAAGTATTTCTTTGTAAGCGCTCTGTACCTGGACTCATTGGTTTCTGCCGGGGTAAAGCAACCCGCCCATCTCGACGAAAAGGATTCTTGTTTTTTTGGCGGCTGAGCATCCGACGATGAAGTCAATAATGCGTATTTTTCAGGACGAAGCACTCCTTTCTCAACGAGAAAAGAAAGAACCTCGTCCCTTGCGGTCGGAGAATCCGGAAGATCGATTTCTATGGTTTGCGGCATTTGAAAACCCCCATTAGGCTCTAATTGATTATAGCTCCCGGGAGAGCCCCTCGGCAACCGGAGGCATCGATGACCATTGATGACCGGATCGTGTCAAGGTCGTGGTGAGATCTTGTGACAACCACAAATTCATAGACAAGCCCGTCTCGCTCCAGTATGCTGAACCCAAACCAACCCGACCGCGCCGGCGAACACTACGCCGAGGTCCGCTGCCTGCCGGAGCTGCCGGGAAACCAAACGTAGCGTAAACAAGCGCACCCGTAACACGATATACTGCAGGGACATCCAAAGTTGAAGCATCAAGAGCGTGCTTAACGGCATGGGGTGTGTTTGTTTGCGATGGAGGAACCCAAAGCCTAGGCCGTGCACCAACCGTTTTCCGAAGGCGATCTCTCTCGTGACTTTGCCCGCATGATCTTGCCTTCGGTACCGGCTCTTTCATGGCGTTGGATATTGGTTTGTCCGGCGCGAACCAACCCCCACCATGCCGGTAAGCACCTTCTTTCTTTGAATTCAGGTCATTGTCCCGGCTTCAGGTCGTTTTACGTGGGGGCCGGTTCACGCTACTTTTTGGTAGCGTAAACAAGCGCACCCGTAACACGATATACTGCAGGGACATCCAAAGTTGAAGCATCAAGAGCGTGCTTAACGGCATGGGGTGTGTTTGTTTGCGATGGAGGAACCCAAAGCCTAG
>JASJCB010000276.1 GCA_030066195.1 Acidobacteriota bacterium | reverse complement strand
TACCAGTTGGTTGCAGGCGCCCGTCTTGAGCATTGCGCCGCGTCTGCGCCAATACGGCAGTACGCGCCGTCGCGGCGGGAAACCCACCACCATCATCGACCGCTCGGTGCAGAAACGGCACCTGGCCATGATCGCCCAAGAGGAAGCGCGCCAACTGGCGATTGCCCGCAGACGTCTGGCCATGGAAGAGCCCATGTTGCTGTCGGACCTCCATGTTTTGGACCCGGTCGAATTCAACCTCTTCTTCGATCTGCTCACCAGGGCCCTGGCCGGTAAACGCAAGTTCAACGACACCATAGAAACAAGCAGCACGGACGGCACCATGGAAATAAAGCTGGAGCCGGTCCCAGACGCCGATTGGATTGAGGTGCAAACCACCATGGGCACACTCACCGCCCGGCAGCACCGCATCTTCGTCCGCGATATCTTCCCCGTGGTCACGGCGGAAGGAGCAGGCGTGGAGGAACCGGCGTGAAAAGAGAAAGTTTCCACACGGTGGTGCAGGAAGAAACCCTGCGCGAACAGCGCAAGGCCATGCGCGCCTTGCTGAAACGTCCGCTGATCACCGCCGGCGGAGAAGGCGCCGAGGATTTTGTACTCATCCGTCGCCATGCCGCCTATCTCAATCGCTGGCTTTCACGCAATGCCGGTTGGAGTTTATTCGTGGACAGCGAGACCGCCCGCCTGCGCAAGCTGCCCGTGAACCTGAAGGACACTACCCGAGGCGCCGCCGTCAAGCAACCGTTTAATCGGCGTCGGTACGCGTTGTTCTGCCTGGCTCTGGCCGCACTCGGCCAGGGCGATCGCCAAACGACATTGGGTCGACTGTTCGAGAATATCCTGCAACTGGCCGCCGCCGACTCCGCTCTGGCTGACGCCGGTTTGCGCCTGGACCCCAACCTGCGCGATCACCGCCGCGACCTGGTCACCGCCGTTCACCTGATGATGGAACTGGGCCTGCTTCAGCAGGTAGACGGCGACGAACAGGCCTATCTCGGCGGGCGCGGCGATGTGCTCTACAGCATCAACCGATCCGCCCTGGCTTGGGTCTTGAACGTGCGCCGCTCGCCGTCCACCGTGGAGAGCACCGAGCTCGAGGAGCGTATGGCCGCGATTACCGCGGAGCCGCAACCGGACAGTCCCGAGGGCCGTAACCGCCGAGCCCGACTTTATCTGAATCGCAAGCTGTTGGACGATCCCGTCCTCTATTATGACCGCCTTTCCGATGAGGAACGCAACTACCTGGCCGTGCAGCGTCACAAGATCACCACCGGCATCGCCGAGGTAACGGGCCTGCACCCGGAAATTCGGCGTGAGGGCATCGCCATGGTGGACGAGGGCGGCGAATTGACCGATCTTGACATGCCCAAAGAAGGTACTGAGGGACACATCACCTTATTACTTGCCGAGTTTCTCTCCAGGGACCTGAAACATGGCGGCGCCGGACCGATTGGCCGCATCACCTTGCAAAAAGAGCTGTCGCGCCTGGTCAAGGAATACGGTAAATATTGGCGCAAGGACGCCCGCGAACCGGAAGCCGTTGAACGCCTGGTGAATGAGGCCGTGTACCGCCTCGAGGCCCTTGACCTGATCGAAGAGCACCAGGACGGTATCGTGCCCCTACCCGCCCTGGCTCGTTATGCCGTGGACAGTCCGCGTATCAGCGGCTTATTCGATGCAGAAGGAGATTTTTGATGACCGCCAATCCCCCGGAACCACAAAATCGCCGTTACCCCGAACCGGGCCGCGAGCGCTGGCAGCCGCTGCGTTGCGGCCTGCTGAACATCTTCCGCTACGACGACCAGGAGTTCCCCTTTACCGACGGCCACCTTTTGCTGCGCGGTAGCAACGGCTCCGGCAAGTCCCGTGTGCTGGCGCTTACCCTGCCTTTTCTCTTCGAGGGTGAATTAAGCCCCCATCGCATGGAGCCCGACCGCGACATCAACAAGCGCGTGGAGTGGAACCTGCTCATGGGTAAACACGCCGAGCGCACCGGCTACACCTGGCTGGAGCTGGGACGCCTGGACGGCGACGAGCCGCGCTATCTGACCATCGGCTGCGGCATGACCGCGGTCAAGGGCCGGGGCCGACTGGACCGTTGGTTCTTCATCACCCGGTTGCGCCCGGGTCGCGACTTCGTCTTGAAAACCCAAACGGGTCAGGTCTTCGGTCCCAAACACCTGATCGAGGAACTGGGCAGCGAGGCCGAGATTTTCGACAGGGCCCGCAACTACCGCCGCGCCGTCAACAACCGTCTCTTTCAATTGAACGACCAGCGCTACAACGCCCTGCTGAACCTGCTGATCGAGCTGCGCCAACCGCAACTGTCGCGTAAGTTTCATGAGGACCATCTGTCCAACGCGCTCAGCGAAGCCTTGCCGCCGCTGCCGGACCAGGTGATTGCCGACGTGGCAGACGCCTTTCGCGGCCTGGACAAAGAACGCGACGAATTGGAACGCCTGGAACTGGCCGCTAAGGGCACCGCCAAATTTCTCGATACCTACCTGCGCTACACCCGGGTCGCCGCCCGTCGACGCGCCGAGAAGGTACGCACCACTCACAGCAGTTACGAGGATGCACAACGCCGCTTGAAGGCCACCCGCGAAGAGGAAGCGCGCGCCGAAGCCGGGAAACGAGAAAACGAAACCAGGCTGGTCAACCTGGAACTGGAAGATCAGCAGAACCGAACACGCATCGACACCCTGAACGACAGCCCGGAAATGCGCAAGGCACGCGACCTGGACCGCGCCTCCGCCCAAGCCGAGGACTGCCGCAAACGCGAGGCCGATGCGCGCAACAACCTGGAACGGGCCGAGTCCTTCACTCAAGATAAAGCTCTGCGTTGCGAGCAGGCCGAACAACAGGCTTCGGCCACAAGGGACGAAACCCGAGACGCTGCCGAGGTTTGCCGGCAGGCAGCCGAAAGCGCGGGCCTTAACGAGCAGCACCAGCGCTCCGTCACGCGCTTGGGCCTGCCCGATCCCGCCGATCGGGACACCATCGAGAGCGTTACCAGGGCCCTGGCCAAAAACGTAGCGGATCGTCGGCGCGACCTGGACCACCTGACCGGCTTGAACCGCCGCCTGGCCCTGACCGAAGCCGAACTCAACCGCGCCAAAAACCTGTACACCGAACTCTGCGCCCAATTGGACGACGCCCGAGAGGCCCAAAGCCAGGCGGGTAAAGAACGCGATCTCGCGGGCCGGTTGCTTCTGGAACAATTGGCGGAATGGCTGACGAACCTGGTGGAATTACCTCGGGATGCCTTCGATGAAACCCTGGACGAGGATCTGGCCGATTGGTGCTCAGAGGGTGAAGGCCAAAGTCCGCTGGAAACTGCCGTCCGCACCGCGCGTGACAAGGTGACGGAACAACTGAGCACCAAGCGAGCCGGTCTGAACGCCGAACGCGTACAAACCGAGGAAGAGTTGGAACGCCTGACGGTTTTGCACGAGCAGTTGCGCACCGGCTACCACGAACCCCCGCCCGCACCGCACACGCGTGATGCCCTGGCACGCGAGGAAATACCTGGAGCCCCACTTTGGCAGCTCTGCGACTTTCGCGAGGGAACGGACGAGGACACACGCGCCGGTTTGGAAGCGGCCCTGGAAGCATCGGGCCTGCTGGACGCCTGGGTTTTACCCGACGGTCGCCTGCTGGCCCCGGAGATTCAAGACACCGCTCTGGCCCTGTTGGATCAACCGCACGACGGCCCCAACCTGGCCGCATTGCTGCAAGCCGCCGTGGACCTGGAAAACCCCCGCGCTGCCGCCGTCGACCCCGAACTGGTGAACCAACTGCTGGCCGGTATCGGCGCGGGCACAGATCAAGGTTCCGTCTGGGTTGACGCCGACGGCTCCTGGCGCGTGGGCCCGCTGCACGGGCACTGGAACAAGGAACGCGCCGAGCATATCGGCCAGGGCGCTCGTGAAGCCTATCGACGGAAACGTTTAAAAGAAGTGGAAGCGGCCATGTCGGCATGCCGCGAACACCTGGAGCGCCTGGAAGAAGCCTTCGATTTACTGGAACAACGCCGCCGCCACGCCGACGCCGAGGTAGGGTCCATGCCCGATCACGCCCCCATTCGACGCGCCTTCGCCAACCTGGCCGCGGCTCGGGAACAGGTCAACCGCCTGATGGAGCGGGTGGCTCATTCAGAGTCGGAAGTGGCCCGGTGTCGGACGGCCGAAACCGAGGCCCGTAAGCAACGTGATGACGATGCGCATGCCCTGGGTCTGACGGACTGGGTGGACAAAACGGCAGAACTCACTGCCCTAACCAATGCCTACGACCGGGAACTGGCGGCTCTGCGTCCCACCCTGGAAAAGCACCTCAACAACCTGACCGCCTACCAACGAACCCGAGCCGATCTGGCCGAGGCGCAGATGGAAGAGGAGCGCCGCAAACAGGAGTTCCAGGACCGCCTGACCGAACGGGTGGAAGCGGAAAGCCGCTTCGAGACCTTGCAGGCCACCCATGGCAAAACCGTGGAAGAGGTGCGCCGACAACTGAGCCTGGCGCGGACGCGGGCCGACGAGATTCGCGACCAGATCAAACAAGCCAACATAGCCGTGGGCGACAACAAAGCCGTCCTGGCTCGTTTAGAAGAAAAGGCGCGTCAGCTTCAAGTAGAACAGGCCCGCGCCGACAAGGAACGCGCCGAAGCCATCGGCGACCTGGAGCGCTTCGCCCAAGCCAGGCTGTTGGCGGTGGCCGTGCGCGGTCTGGTGGATAAGCCGGAAGAAACCTGGTCGGTGAGTCGCGCCGTACAGATTGCCAGGGATATTGAAAACCGCCTGCAAGAGGTCAACGCCGATGAAAAGGCCTGGCGCCGCCTGGACAGCAAGATCCACCAAACCATCAATGAATTGATCGACGAACTGCGTCCTCGGGGCTATGAACCCTTCCAGGACAAGGTAGACGGCGTGATGGTGGTCATGGTGCCGTTGCAGGGCAGCGAGCACACCATGACCGAACTCAACGATATTCTCCAGGAACAAATTGCCGACCGCCGCGAGTTGATGAGCGCCCGCGAGCGCGCCGTTCTGGAAAAGCACTTGATCGGCGAGGTTACCCAGGTGATGCACGAACTGCTGCACGAATGCGAGTACCTGGTCAAGGACATGAACAAGGAACTGGCCTCCCGACCCACCAGTTCGGGGCTCACCCTGAAGTTCGAGTGGAAGACGACCAGGGAAGCAGATGCGGCCCTGGTGCAGGCCCGCCGCCTGCTCATGCGCGCCGGCGGCACCTGGTCTCCGCAAGAACGCGATACTCTGGGCCGGTTCCTGCAACTGCGCATCCAAGAAGCCAGAAATGCCATTGAAGCGGGGAACTGGTACGATCACCTCAAGGACGCGCTGGATTATCGGAAATGGCACGCCTTTCAGTTCAAGATCAGCGACGGTAAGGATTGGCGCTCTCTGAACCGCAAATCTCACGGCGAGAAATCCGGCGGCGAGAAGGTGACCGCGTTGATGTTGTTGCAACTGGCGGCAGCGGCGGCCCACTATCGTTCCGCGGACAACAAAGCGCCGCGCCTGATCCTGCTGGACGAGGCGTTCGTGGGCGTGGACGACAAGATGCGCGCCCAGTGCATGGGCCTGTTGGGCAGCTTCGACCTGGACTTCATGATGACCAGTGAGCGCGAAAAAGGCTGCTACGAGACCCTGCCCGGCGTTTCCATCTGCCAGCTCTCGGGTTATCCCGGTATCGATGCGGTCTACGTGAGCCACTTGACATGGAACGGTCGTCAGGCCGTCAGCGGATTTTAAGGACCATGGACGAGAAACGCCTCGGCGAAACCCTGGGCGCCCCGGAACTCAGCCGCCTGGTGGACCGCATCCACAAACGCCTGGCGCGGGGAGGAAATAGCCGGGGTAAGATGACGCTGTCCGATGCAACGGATGAAGAACGCAACAAACTGGGCAGCTTGTTGGGCAAACCTCTCCCCTACTCTGCCAGGCTTAATGTGGATCTCTCCGCGCTGGATGAAATGCTGCGCCACGCCCAAATTTGTGACGGATTGGAAGCGGCGGTCACCCGGCTGCGCGGTCCCCTTGTCGACCCTCGGGCGGAAAGGGCGCGTTCCGATCGCGCCTGGGCAAAACTCTTCGAAAAGGCGCGTCAAACAGACAGCCGCCCTGAAGTCCAGGCATGGTTGCTGGAACTGGAGGAACGTCACCTGTTGCGCCGCATGGCCGACGATCTGACCCATGCGGGCACCTTGTTGGAAAAGGCCCTGGCCGCCGCGGCGGAGCTGCCGGCCGACGGCATGCTGTTGAAGGAACTGGCAACCCTCATAGCGGGCGACGCCCATGCCCTGGACGAGGGACACCGCCTGACAGCCTTGATCAAACTGCTGGCCCAACATATGACTCAAAGCGAGCGACCCGAACACAGCGGCGAGCGTCGAGCCCTGTGGCACGCGGTCGGGCTGGTGCCGGACGAGGTCAGCGGCGCGGTGCTGGTGCTGGGCCTGGACGCTGACCCGGACAGTTTTACAGGCAAGATTCTGGCTCAGTATGCCCGGGAAGGCGAGCCCTGCCGACTTTCCTTGAGGCAGTTAAAACAATCGCGCCCCCGTTTCAAAGAGTCGGGCAAGCTATACCTGTGCGAGAACCCGGCAGTGGTCCAAGCGGCGGCCATGTGCCTGGAACAAGGACACGCTCCCCTGATCTGCCTGGACGGTCAACCCAAAACAGCGGGTCACCTGCTGCTGGAGTACTTGAAGGAAGCCGGATTCTCCCTGCACTACCACGGCGATTTCGACTGGCCGGGCATCGCCATCGCCAACCAGGTCATCGAACGCCACAACGCCCGACCCTGGCGAATGTCGGTCAAAGACTACTTAACCGCCCCGGCAAGCCTGCCGCTGAACGGTGAGCCGGTCACCCCGTTTTGGGACCCGGCTCTGGGCAGAGAAATGCAACAAAGAAACCTGGCCGTGCACGAGGAAGCGGTCTTGAACCTGCTTCTGGCCGATTTAAATCAATAACCCTGGGGGAAACACCGAGTGGGCAAACCAAAAAACCCTGTTCAATCAAAATTACAAAAGCGCACTACTGATACAGGTTCGCTTGCCGTCTACGGCGATGCCGATTGCTCTGGCTCTCGTTACACCGGCGGATCGTAATTCAGCGGCATAGTCGCGTTCCTTGATTTGGGCCAGGGCTTCATCGGCCGTCTCTTCGGCCGGACGCTCTTTGACTCGTTTGAACTCCAAGACAAAACCCGTTCGATTTTGATCTTTCGGGATCATATTGATGTCATATCGCCCGTAACCCGATTCGCGGTTGGACATGATCCGGTATTGACCGCTCAAATCGACCAACAGGCCCAACATGAACGCATGATAGACGCGTTCCGGTTCACTTCCCGCCGTGTCGTGGTAGCTGAGTACGCTTTTAACCACTTCCGCGAAGTGAGCGGCAAGGCGCTCCATGTCTTCGGCCAGGAGGGCTTGAATCAGGGGCGATAATCCCTTGGGGCCCGCCTGTTCATCGATCCAATTTCTGACGGTCTCCTCAAAAAATAGACGAACCTCTTTATTGGGAACTGCCAGATCGCATTTGTATCGACCCTCGTCGACGGTCAGGGTCTCGGGCTTCAGATAACCGCTGAATGTAAGCATGGACCAAATCGATTTGGACGTCATCTTGTTCAACACGATATTGACGTCTAATTCCTTGGGCAGCACATCTCCGCGCAGCAGGATCTCCAGATCCTCGGGTAAAACAGCGCGTTCTTTGGTGATCAGGCTTTGGATCAACTGGTTATCGCTGGTATTGACCCAGTAAGAGCGTAGCGGCGCGCCCGGGTCGGCTGCCATCTTCATGATGGACCAGGGATTGTAGACCGTATGTCCGCCGAATCGATAACCGTTGTACCAGGACCGAATCTCGGCTTCGCGGTCGGTCAACCCGCGCCGGGCCAGGAAGTTGCTGACCTCTTCTTCAGTAAAACCGAAATGCCGGGCGTAAGGTTCGTCTAAAATGGTATGGATATCCGGGTTGTTGAACCCGGAGAAGATCGATTCCTTGGCAATGCGGAGAATTCCGGTAACGACGCCCTTTTCCAAGTGATCATTGTCTTTGAAAGCGCCGCTGAGCAAGTTCCTCATAAAGCTGATGATCTTGTTGTAGAAGCCGTGCCGATAACCCGCGTGAATGGGAGCGTCGTATTCATCCAGGAGGACGATAGGCTTGATACCCGTACCGCGCTCGATCAAGTTGGTGAGCAAGGCCAGGGCGTCTTGAAGATCCACCGGATGCGCCTTCCTGTCGATAATGGCATGGACCATATCTGCATCGACATGCTCCGGCTGCGCTTTCTCGATCGCCGTCTTATACGTTAGGAAAAGCCTGGCGATGATCCGCGCAATTGCTTGATAGCAACTGTCGTAATCCTCGAATTTAACATCTTTGAAGGTGAGAAAAACCACGGGGTAGCGACCCTGGTGTTTCATCACGTCGGGGTGGTCGCACACGGTCAGGCCCTCGAACAGTACGGCTCCTCCCGGATCGGACCGGTCGAAAAAGTGATGAAGCATGGACAGGTTGAGTGTTTTACCGAACCGCCTCGGCCGAGGCAATAGAATCACTTCGGCGCCGCTACGAACCACATCGGCAATCAGCATGGACTTGTCGATAAAGGCGTAATCGGCCGTTCTCAACTTCTTGAAATTACTGATTCCGATGGGTATGGGTTGCATCTACCGGCCTCCATATTCCATCATACCAGGAGAAACAATATAAATAGATGGTATCGTGTAATCCGCAATCAAATGGCGCGAACATCAGAAGCGTAGGCCGCAGCGTTGTTTTTCCGCGTGAATCGAGGGTCGGCCCGGCCGCCGCGTTATTTTTCTGCGAAATTCACATGGTGGCCCGGCCGACTTATTGTTTATCTATAGAAATTTGTCGGCGGCCCGGCCGACCGATGCTTTCCCTGATGGAATTTACAGGCGGCCCGGCCACCCCCGGTTGTCTTCGAGAAACCGAGTGGGCGGCCCGGCCGCCACCAGGTTTTCCAGAGGAGATAAGCAAGTGGCCCGGCCCCCGCGCAATTTTTCTGCGAAATTCACCGGGTGGCCCGGCCGACTTATTGTTTATCCATAGAAATTTGTCGGCGGCCCGGCCACCCCCTATTGTCTTTGAGGAACCGAGTGGGCGGCCCGGCCGCCACCAGGTTTTCCAGAGGAAATAAGCGGGTGGCCCGGCCCCCGGGTGTTCTTTATCTATAGAAGCGAAGGAAGCCCGGCCAACCTCTTGCTTTTCATCGAAAAAACGAGCGGCGGCCCGACCGTTCTTGTTTTGCCTGAGAACACCCGCCGGCTCGAGTTCAAACTGTTGCCTCAGCGGCAACTTTCGGAAAGATTTCGTTCAGGTGCGCCTCGAAGCGGATGAAGTCGTTTTCCACGTCCGGGTTCTTCATCACGTCGTGGCATACGAACGTGGGCAGCGGCGACATATCGAAGAATTTGAAGTTGAGGTGCATCGGCTGGAACAGATCATCCACGCTTCCCCCCGCGAAAAACACCTGATCGGGATCGTTAAAGGCTTGTTTCGGGGCGTTGAAGGTCAGCGACAACATATACTTCGTTCCGGTCAGGGTTCCGCCCGTGCCGTATTGTTTGGACGTGTCTTCCCGGCTGCGGCCGTCGCCCGCGCAAAACCGGCCGTCCATACCCGCGGTGTAGATTTCGTCCATGTACTTTTTGAAGCTCCAGGGGACGCCCATCCAATTGACCGGGGTTTGTACGATAATCACGTCCGCCCACATGTGCTTCTCGATTTCCCGATCCACATCATAGTCGTCTGTCATGCCGGTGTATTGGATTTCGTAACCCTTTGCGGCCAGATGTTCCGTCGCTCTGTCAATAAGGGTGCGGTTCAGTTGACCCTCCGCGAACGGATAGGGTTGATGGGCATTGATGATGAAGACCTTTTTCATGCTCACTCCTCGCTCAAGCATTCACAAGTTTTTCTATCCGGGTCGCAAGAACAGACGTATCCTGCGCGCCCTGGATCACATATTTGCTGTTGATAATGAATGCGGGCACCGCGTGCAGACCCAGTTGTTGCCAACGTCTCTCTTCCTCGCGAACCGCATCGGCGTAGGTGTTTTCGGCCAGGATGTGTCTTGCCCGGCCTTCGTCCAGCCCGACTTCGACCGCTTCTTTGACCAATACCTCGGTCTCGTCAATGGCTTTGCGCTCGCCGAAAAAGGCTGAGAACAGACGTAACTTCAATTCCGTTTGCTTGCCCTCCCCATGAGCCCAGAGCAGTAGTTGATGCGCCTTGAAGGTATTGAACATGCGCATCTCGTCGAAGTAGTCGAACGGAAAACCCAGTTCCTCGCCCATGGCGGTCAAACGCTTTCGTGCGGCGATGCTGCCTTCCAGGGTAGTCCCGTACTTTGCGGCCAGGTGAGCACGAAGATTCTCTCCACCTTCCGGCATGTGCGGGTTCAGTTCGAAAGCATGCCAACGCAGGCTGACGTCGGCACGGTCAGCGAAGCCGGCCAGGGCCTTTTCCAGCCGTTTGAAACCGATGATGCACCAGGGGCACACCACGTCTGAAACGATATCGATGTGTAATGGTGTCTTCATGGCTACGCCTTCACATCACTTTTGAAACGCGCGGCATTTTCGGCTTCCAGTTTCTCGATGTCGCCTTTTCCGAAGAAAGCCCAATAAGGCTTGGGAATCTCCAGGGCCCGCTGGGTGGCCTCGCGGTCGTCGATGCGATCGAACCAGGCTTGCAGGTTCGGCAAACCGTCGATGGAAACCTTGGCCCAGTAGTAGGCGCGCGCCCACGGGTAGGTAGCGATGTCGGCGATGGTGAAGCTGTCGCCCACCAGATAGTCGCGGCCTTCCAGGCGGGTGTTGAGTACTTCGAATAAGCGCCTGGATTCTGCCGTGTAACGCTCGATCGCAAACTCGTCCCGGTGGCCTTGCGGTTCGGCGATGCGTTGGAAGTACATGGCCTGACCCATCATCGGCCCGATCCCGCCCATCTGGAACATCAGCCATTGCAGGGTTTCGGATTTCCGGTCGGCGTCGACCGGCAGAAATTTGCCGTACTTTTCGGCCAGGTACCATAAGATCGCACCTGATTCGAAGACGACGAAATCGTTGTTGCCTCGGTCTACGATGGTGGGAATGCGGCCGTTGGGGTTCAGCTTCATGTACCATTCGGATTTCTGTTCTTTTTTGGAAAAATCGATATAGGTGAGATCGTAATCGACACCGGCTTCTTCCAGGAAAATGACCGGCTTCCAACCGTTCATGGTGGAAGCGGTATAGAGATGGATATCAGCCTGAAAACTCATCTCGAAAACCTCCTCTAAGCTTCGGTGATTTCACGATTCGGTGTCGTGAAACCGCCGCTTGATTTGACAGGTGTATTATGGGAGACTAGGAAACAGGAAGCAACCAGTGGAAAAAAAGTAACCTGGAGGGCTTTTTGACAACAGTCTTAGAATCAGCAGTTAGTCGAAGAAAAAATGTCGAGGCGCCTTGCCTCGCCCCATGCCCTATCGAACGCGGCATGCGCATTATCGGAGGCAAGTGGAAAGGTTCCATCCTCTGGCATTTGAAAGACGAACCGGTCCGTTTCAACGATTTGGCGCGCCAACTGGGCGGCGCCAGTAAAAAAATGGTGGACCAGCGCTTGAAGGAATTGGAAGCCCAGGGATTGGTAAAGCGTGAGGTCTTGAGCACGCGTCCCATCGCGGTGGCCTATCAGGCTACCGAATTCGGCCGTAGCGCCCTGGGTGTTTTGGAAATGCTTAAGGACTGGGCGGAAGAACACGACATTTAAGCTTCTCCCGGGGATCATTCGCGGGAGAAAGCGGAGTTTCCTGAACGAACGAGTCAATGTCAAGGGTCAATAGGACCGGCTACGTCCTCATTCAAGGGTTAAGGAGTAGAGATCACCGGGGCCATAGAGGTGACTTGTGGGTCCCGGGTATTCATTATCCGTTCGTCCCTTCTTTGGATATTTATATTTATTCCAACACCTTGCAACACCCGGCCAATTAATCGGACTTTTTTTGCATCCGTTTCCCGGTACTCTACGAACCTATGGTCAAGGACTGTATCTAAGTCCTGAAACGTTGTTGCAAGATGGAACCGTCTATGCCATGGACAAAATTTTCAAATCTTTGGACATTTCCTGGTCAAATGCACCTAAACTGTTTACAAACCCAGGCAATCCAACCTTTGTCCAGGCATTTATTTTAGACAAAAGCTTGACAAACATTGTAAGACGACCTACATTACCCATGGACAAAGTCTCAACTCCCCAGAATTGAGACTTGCCAACTATTTTGCCGACCTGAAACCTATTTTGAGGTGCTTAATGAAAAAGTTCCGGACTGCTTGTTCCGTACTGCTATTGGCCTTCGTTCCTTTTGTCACCGCCCAGGACAAAGATATTGTTGATACTGCTGTCGACGCGGGCTCCTTCACCACTCTGGTTGCCGCCGTGCAAGCCGCCGGTCTTGAAGATGCCCTGCGCGGCGACGGGCCTTTTACGGTCTTCGCCCCCACCGATGACGCCTTCGCAGCCTTGCCTGAGGGCACGGTTGAAGCCCTTCTGGCCGATCCCGAGGCCCTTGCCAACATTCTACTTTACCACGTTGTGGATGGTCAGGTTCTGGCCGAGGATGTCGTCAATTTGACCAGTGCTACAACCCTCCAGGGTTCGGATGTAGCCATCTCCGTTTCAGACGCCGGTGTGAGAATTAACGACGCCAACGTGGTCAACACGGACATCCTTTGCACCAACGGCGTCATTCACGTGATCGACGCCGTCATCCTGCCTCCCGACGATCCCGAAGAGCCCCAAGACATCGTCGATACCGCCATTGCGGCCGGTTCCTTCAACACACTGGTTGCGGCCGTTCAAGCCGCCGGCCTTGAAGGCGCCCTGCGCGGCGACGGTCCCCTGACCGTGTTTGCCCCCACCGATGACGCTTTTGCAGCCCTTCCCGAAGGTACGGTTGAAGCCCTTCTGGCCGATCCCGACGCACTTGCCGAAATCTTGCTTTACCATGTCGTAGAGGGCGAGGTTCTGGCCGCTGACGTGGTCAACCTGACCAGCGCAACCACCCTGCAAGGCGATGATGTTACCATCACGGTTACCGATGCGGGTGTCATGATCAACGATTCCAACGTGGTCACCACCGACGTGATCGCTTCGAACGGCGTCATCCATGTCATCGACGCCGTCCTGCTGCCGCCGGAGGATTCCCTGGACATCGTGGATACCGCCATTGCCGCCGGTTCCTTCAACACCCTGGTTGCGGCTGTTCAAGCCGCCGGCCTTGAAGACGCCCTGCGCGGCGATGGTCCCCTGACCGTGTTTGCCCCCACCGATGACGCTTTTGCAGCCCTTCCCGAAGGTACGGTTGAAGCCCTTCTGGCCGA
>JASJCB010000268.1 GCA_030066195.1 Acidobacteriota bacterium | reverse complement strand
GCATCCAGTTCGCCCCGCACAAAGTCGTAGGAAAACTCCGCGTGCAGGTGGTGGGGCTCCGTGTGCAACAAGGTGATGTCCGCATGGAATTCGCCCCCGGTGAAATCGGCATCGGCTTGTACGTATTCGAATTCACGCAAGCCGTCTTCTTCTTCACCGGTGAACTGTTCGTAGATATAGTCGCTGAACTGGTTGGTGAAAAGGCTGAGTTCCCCCGTTATCAGACCCGCTTTCTTACGCAGGACCACATCCAGGCCCAGCGAAGATTCTTTGTCCATGTCCGGGTTGCCTACCTCGAAGGCGGCGGTGGCCAGGTGGGGTCCGTTGGAGAAGAGTTCCTCGGCGTTGGGCGCGCGCTCGGTGTGGGTCAGGTTGACGGCAACCGCGTAGTCTTTATCCAAACCGTAAATATAACCCAGCGACGCGCTGATGCCGTCGAAGTCCAGGTCGAAAGGTTGTGCTTCTTCCTCGTGCTCTTCGCCTTCTTCCTCGTGCTCTTCGCCCTCTTCTTCGTGGTGGTGGGGATCAAAAGCCTCGGCCTTATTATTCTGACGCTCGACACGGAGTCCCATGGTAAGGCTCCAGGTGTCACGCTCCATCTCCTCGTAGATGAAAGCGGCCAGGCGATCCGTGTCGTTGGCGGGGACGAAGGCTTCCTCACCGATAGCTTGGAAATCACGCTGGGAGTACTGCACACCCACGGAACCGGAGGTCATAGCGCCGAACGCGCCGTGGGTAGCTTCCACGCGAATTTCCTGGTATTCGTTGGTAAAGGTGGTGCCGATCTCCTCCCCTTCCAGTTCCACGTGTTCGTAATCATTGGCGCCGATGCGGAAGTTGAGTGTATCGAAAGGGCCGTCTAACCGCAATTCGCCGCGAAGATCATAACGACGCTGTTCCAAATCGATGTTGACCTCTTCTTCGCCCTCTTCCTCTTCCTCATGTTCTCCTTCTTCGTGTTCTTCTTCCTCGTCGTGACCATGATGTCCGTGGCCGGAAATCCCGTAGAAGGTGTTGTAGTCGACCACGGAAAGACCGATGAAACCGCGATCGGTCACATAGGAAACGCCCACGCTGCCTTTATCGCTGTCAATGGCCGAGTTCTCCAGAACCCCGTTGAAGGGTTCTTCCTCGTGCTCCTCACCCTCTTCCTCTTCTCCATGTTCTTCTTCTCCATGCTCTTCCTCGGGAGAGGCGGGGATTTCTACATCGTCGGTTTCCAGGGTGGAGAAATCGGCATGCCATGCAAATGAGCCCGTTCCGCCGTTTAAACGAATACTGGTGGCGCGTTTATCGGCAGCGGTATCGCCGCGAAGCTCCAGTTGGCCTTCCAGAGGAACACCGGGTACAGTTTCAGGGATGCGGTTGTCCAAAACGTTGACCACCCCGCCTACGGCGCTGCTGCCGTAGCGAAGAGAAGCCGGGCCGCGCAGCACCTCTACCCGGTCGGCAGTGGCGGTGTCTATACTCACGGCGTGGTCAGCGCTGGTGCTGGCAACATCGCCGGTATCCACCCCGGCTTCCAGGATGCGAATGCGGTCGCCGCCCAATCCACGAATGATGGGTCGGCTGGACCCGGGCCCGAAGTAGGAAGAACTGACACCGGGTTGCGAAGACAGGGTTTCACCCAAGCTGGGCTGCATCAGGACCATCAACTCGTCTTCATTGATCACGCCCACGGCTTGGGAAACATCGGAAATGCTCTTACGGGTGGGAGCTGCCGAAATGGTCAGGTATTCGTGAACGGTAAGGTCGAATTCAACCGTGACTCGAGTGGTCTCGCCGGCCTTCAGGACTACGCGCTGTAATTTGGTGCCGTGGTCGCGGCTGGTAACCTGAAGATTCCAGGTTCCGGCGGGCACCTTCTCGAAACGAAAGCTGCCGTCGTCACCAATCTTGACGGAACGTTTCAATTCGACCAACAGGGCCGACCCATGGTGAACAGCCTCACCAGCTGCATCCTCGGCCTTACCCGACAGCACGGCGTCGCCGGAGGCCGTGTTCAACATTAACAACAAAAGAAAAACGTGCATGGTCCATACTCCTCATAAAGTGCGATTCAAATTCCCGCTTCACGGAAAGACTGAATCGGAAAGGAACGACCGGCACAAGCCGGCCCGCACACACGAGAGTATGCCGCAACCATGCGGAAAGGTTACGCCCTGAGGGCTCCGATTCAGCTCAGCGGAACCGCGGGAGGACCTCTGGAGAGATGGTAAAGGGCGCCGTCATTAGGTTGGATAAAGGGGCCGTACTCACCGGCGACGGACGATACAAGCCGATAGGTGACGGCAAGCTGTTCGTGGGTCGCGGACGATCGGGCGAGTTGGCAGAGCACACAATGATCGTGATCATGAGCATCGCCCAAGCGTGCGCCGGCGAGACAGGGTTCGCCGTGGTGTTCGTCATCGGGATGAGCGTCGACGATTTCAACGTAGAAAAAGGTCCCGTCTTCTTGTAAGCAGGCGTGTTCATGCTCGTGATGATGCAACTCCGGCAAGGCGCCGAGCAGATTGCCCAGAAGAACCAGTGAAACGAGAAGCCTGGTTATCCATTGTTGACGGGAGTTTTGCATGATCATACCAAGGTCTAAAAAAAGACACATACGCTGTTGCAGTCTAACAAAAACTTGAATGAAAAGGAACACCTCGCGCAGGAATTCGCAGGGACTCGTCCAAGTCTTGGAAATTTCAACGGTGTCCTGTCACGTGAGTATCCTTAAAGGAAACCCTCACCAAGACCGTGCAAATTGCAATTCGAAGCTGTCGCCGGATCTCCTCACGAGCTTGACGAGCCCGGGAACCGCCCTCAGAGAAAAATACTTTTTGTACCTGTTTCTGTGCCATAATGTGCTTCAGGACAGAACT
Organism: Acidobacteriota bacterium; assembly: GCA_030066195.1. Lineage (GTDB taxonomy): Bacteria > Acidobacteriota > Holophagae > Acanthopleuribacterales > Acanthopleuribacteraceae > JASJCB01. The sequence continues at coordinate 10,471 of JASJCB010000268.1, read as the reverse complement.
GCCGCTAAACGTCAATTCATCAGGTAGTTATTCATAATGTGTCTTCAATTGCGCATGACCGGAAACATTGCAACATGAGAGTCTGTATACTGGCTTCTGAATACTTCGGCTGGGGAAAATACGGAGGTTTCGGCTGCATGTCCCGCCGACTTGCCGAGGCTCTGGCCGCTAGAGGTATCGACACACACGTCATCGTACCCAGACGCCGAACCCAGCCGGCGTATGTGTTATTGGAAGGCGTTCACGTCCATGGTTTCAGCGGCTTGAATATCATTGAAGCCCGGCGCCTGCTGAAAAAGGTCGCTGCCGATATCTTCCATAGCCAAAATCCCTCGCTGCTGACCACTCTGGCCCGTGTCACCTGTCCCAAGGCTGTACACCTGGTTACCTGTCGCGACCCCCGTGACCTGCACGATTGGTGGGTCGAGTTCCGCGACGCCACCTGGCGCCGCCGCATCTGGACCCCGTTCAACATGTTGACCGAAGCCGGCCCGGCGGTGGGATGGAGCGTGAAACGGGCACATGCCGTCTACGCACCCGCCTGGTGTGTACAAGCGCGCGCCCGTCGCATCTATCGCCTGGATAAAGACCCTGACTTTCTACCCAACCTGATTCAAGTACCCGACACCATGCCAAGGAAAAACGATCAGCCCACGCTTACTTTTCTAGGCCGCTTGGATAGGCGAAAACACCCCGAGCATTTCCTGGATCTGGTCTCGAACTTCCCTGACGTGCGCTTTCAAATGGTCGGCAAATGCGATGAACCGGCACAAAACAAACGGCTCTATGATCAATATTCAAGCCTGCCCAATCTGGATTGGATTGGTTTTGTGAACGGGTTCACGGAGCCGGACAAGATGCGAAAGATTTTAGAGGGAAGCTGGGCCCTGGTCAATACGGCAAGTAGAGAGGGGTTACCCCTGACCTTTCTTGAAGCGGCCGCTTATGGCTGCGCCGTCGTCAGCAAGGTCGACCCGGACGGCTTTGCTACCAGGTTCGGCATCTGTGCTCATGACGGCGACTTCGCGAAGGCTCTGAAAGCGCTTCTGGCAAACCCTGAGGACATTTCTGCCAAGGGGCGTCGAGCCCAAGAATATGTCCGCAAAACCTACAAGTGCGAAAAAGCAGTGGATCAACATCTGGCCGTTTATCGTAAATACCTCCAGCCTGAGGGCATTGTGAAAAATATTACTCAGGCGATTACCGGCTGAACCGTTGGAAAAAGGCCGTTTACATAACTGTTACAGAAAAAAGTCAAGATAGCGCCAACCAGCGGCGATACGTAGGTTGTGCCGAAAGAGATGTGTTTGCCACCAGCATCCCATAGCCGCAAACACCGGCGAATCGTCTCTCTCTTTGCAAAACCATTAGGACTTGGGAAGTTTGGGTGCGCTCTTGCTTCCCACTGGTAGCGCCTGACGTGGTTACCTTCTAGCGAGAAGGTGTTGGACACGACCGGCGACCACGGGCGGAGCCCGGCCCCGCATAATACGGGCTCACCAAAAAGCCGGCTGTACCGCGCCGCAAATATCGAGTTGTTTGCCGCCCGAAAGTGTCGGTCCCTTCCCGGTCTCTTGGAATCCAGGCTTGGGCTCGGGTAAGAATACGTTGTCGAGAAAATTGCTGTATCATCCAAGAATAGTAGTCAAACAAACAACAATGTTATTGACCCATAATAATTGATCAAACTTTAGCAATTGAGTCTGCTAAGTATTCCCTAAAGATATTGAAAAAAAACCAAACCTGTTATAAGTTCGTTGACGGCGTCGCTCGGAAATAGATGTGAATGAGCATAGGTATGCCGTCGAGGATCGACCGGGGCAACTATATACCGACCGAGTTTTCTCTATGGTTACATGCCCGGGATTTCGCAAGCGTCGCTTGATTTCAGGGGTGGTTTTCGCCTGCTCGAGGCAACCTGTAAGGGTTTGCCCTTTATTGCTCGGGCCATGCCGGGTTCCAGTCGAACCATGCGTCACTCCTGATCTGAACCACTGTAAGGAGAGGATGCAATGGTGAGAATCGAACAGGTATTTCAAGCAGAAGAATTGAGTTTGGTAGAGGTTGACGAGACATGGTCACAAGAATTCTTATTGAAACAAAAGGGTATGTTTTTCCTTAAAGATGTCGCCGGCAAACTGCGAATCAACAGCACGGTTATCAAGAATAGATACCGGGACTTGGAACGTGAGGGGAAAGATCCCTACGCGCATATGGGGGTTCGCAAGGTTTGGAATCATTGGATGATTCGCATGTCTACATTTTCCGTTTATTACCGTCGCCATCTGGCGCCGGTCAGTCGCATTCCGGCCGGGCTGGACGAGGACGGCGTACTGTCTTTGGACGGTGTCTATTGGTTATCCGATGTGGTCAAATTCCTGCCGGTCCAATCCCACGCCCTTCGGTACCATGTCAAGAAATACCACAATCCGAGGAAAAAGATCGGCATTTGGAAGGACGGCAAGCGCCGCGGCTACCTGGTAGACATGCCGGTGTTCGCGGACTTTTTTGTTCAATACAAGCACACACGTCGCGATGATAAGTCATGAGTTCAGCACGAGCACATCAGTACCAACCGAACACATAGCGATAGAATGCCAATGACAACACAACCAACGCCGCAATGTTCAGACTGAATTCCGTCCGGTGTTTCAGCAAGCCCTTGAACCGCAGGAAACCGTCACGGACGGACAAGGGCACGCTGACATAAGCCAGCCACAACATGGGACCGCTGCCGACCATGTACTCATGACCGCTGTAAAGAGGCAGCGGCTCGCCGAGGCGATTCCAGGCAATCGCCGCCACCATCACCAGGTAGGCAAGCGTGGACCATGAAAGGATGGAAAGCGGGCCTAATCGCCAGGAAGCGCGAGGGACAAGTGTTTGTTCTCGGGACAATCCAAAACCCCATGTATCGGGGGCCGTGTAACCGGCCCCCACCCGTTTTTGCAGGAAAGCCTATACGCTGGTGCCGGAATGCAGGGGCGAACGCTCGTCGCGAAGACTCATCGCGGTTGCCCAGGTTTCCGGCGGACAATTGGCCAGCATGTTCCGGCGTGCGTCGTTCACGATTTCGATGGCGTGAATCAAGATCAGTTCCTTGCGCTCCGCGGTTTCCTTGGAAGCGGTCAACTGACCGGCTTTCAAACCCATGGTCAGGAAGATCAAACCTGTAAGTAACTCGGCCGCGGCGGTGGCGGCTTCGAAGACCTGGTATTGGGCGCAGGCCCCGGCTATAACCACAATGACGGCAAAGTGGAAGGAGGCCAGCCAGAACTCCTTGAGGAATTTCTCGGAACGGCGCCGCGCATGGTTCCGCATATAGCGAGCGCGCACTTCCTCGCTATAGGCGTTGTACAGGGTGCGCAGGCTGTCGTCCGCGTCCTTGGGCATATCGGGGTCTTTTTCGGGAGGGTCGGGGACCTTCCGCTCGCGGAAATAACCCGCCGCGTAGCTAACCACCGAGCCTACAACGACGAACAAGATCAAAAGGAATGCTGTGCTCATTGACATCTCCTTCGAAAAGGTGTGACAAACGCCTTCGATTTCGGCCTGAATGTTGCCCTATTCTAACCCAACTGTGGGAAACCTGTATGGGAAATTTTCAGCCGGCAGGCTGCAAACCGCTGTTTCCCAAGGAAAATACAGCCTGAAGCCCGCTCTGGGAGCCAATTGGGACCAAAGCCGAAACAAAGTCGTTGTTTCAGTTGTCAACGGGCCGGTTTTCGGTTATTGTAGAAAACAACCTTACATGGATGCTAACCGGGCTTGTTTCCCTTGGGAATGCAAGCCTTGTGCTTTTCAATCGTACATGAAGCTAAGGAGGCAACATGGAACTGCTTGTTCCCGGCATTTCGGGTTTTTTAGGTGTGCTGGTTATGACATTTTTTATTCGGCGGGCACGTTTCTTCCATCTACCCGAAACCCAGATGATTCGGGCTATCGGCTCCATGATCACCAGGGACAGCGCCAACGCGCTCTGGCCCGGTTTTGTGGCACACACCATCGCGGGCATCATCTTCGCCTACGTGTATTGGGTATTCCTGGAGACCGCTCCGGTTGAGACGGGGTTTCCCCATGCGGTGCTGGTGGTAGTTTGCACAATGATGGGTTTCGTTCACGGTTTGATCGTTACCCTGATCCTCGTAATCTCGGTCTCACAGTATCATCCGCTCCCTGAATTCCGCAAGCTGGAGCCCGGAGATATGGCCGCGCACGTCATCGGCCATATTGCCTATGGTTTGACTGTCGGTCTGGGCCTCGCATGGCTCCCGGAACTCTTCGGCGTGTAAGGTGAATCCAAACACGGAAGCATAACCGAATGACCAAAACTTACAAAGAGATCCAAGGGGACGGCGGCAGTGATGTCGCCGGACAGATAGCCGGGCTGCAGGGTCGCCTGCGTGATCGTATGGCCGCCGTCAAGTGCAAGATCGCCGTCATGAGCGGAAAGGGCGGTGTAGGCAAAAGCACCGTCACCGCCAATCTTGCTGCCGCTCTGGCAGCCAGAGGCGCCGCTGTCGGTGTTTTGGATGCCGATGTTTACGGCCCCTCCCTGGCTCAAATGTTCGGTCTGCGCGGCCGGCAGTTGACATATGATAGTCAGGGCGTACAACCGCCGGTCACCGCCTCCGGCATCAAAGTCATGTCGATGGACTTCTTCCTGGCCGACGGCAAAACCCCGGTAGTTTGGGACGGACCGCAACAGGAAGCCTTCGCCTGGAAGGGTATGCTGGAAATGCACACGTTGCGCGAGTTTCTCACCGATACCGACTGGGGCGAACTGGATTACCTGTTGATCGACCTGCCTCCGGGCACCAGTCAATTCGCGACCTTGACGGACCTGCTGGGCAAACCGGACGGAACGGTTGTGATCAGTATCCCCACGGCGGTTTCGCGATTGGTGGTGCAACGCTCCATCAGCATGATTACCGAAGTCTTGAAACTACCGGTCCTGGGTGTGGTCGAGAACATGTCCGCCTACTATTGCGGCGGTTGCGATTCCGAACGCCCCCTTTTCAACGGGCCGGAGATTACGGACTACGGGGGCACCCCGGTGCTGGGTCGCATCCCCTTCGATCCACGCATGGCGGAAGCCTCGGACGCGGGTACCCCCTTTGTTGAAAGTCACGCGCTGGAACCGCCCGCGGCCGCGTTCTTGACACTTGCAACCGAACTGAAAACCAGGGTGAGCCCCGCGCCCGCCTGATTGATCGAATGAGGAATGGTGAACCTATGAAATTTGTCTGTATCGAATGCGATGAACCCATGACTTTCGCGGGCGCCGGCGAGTTGAACGAGGGCTCCTTACCGGTCAGCTTCCGTTGCCCTGCCTGCGAATGGGGCTTTACTATGTTGACGAATCCGCAGGAAACCCAAATGGTGCGCTCGCTGGGTGTCAAAATCGGCGGTGCGACCGTCCCGCCGGCCCCCATGGAGATGATGCGTACCTTCCTATCCGGGACCGCCCCACACCCGCCTGTCTCTTCCGAGACGACAACCGGCGAAGGCGCGGGCAAGTGCCCCTTCGCCGCCGTGGTCAAGGAAGCCGCGGAGAAACCGTGACATCGTTGCCGGTCAGGGCATGACGCTGAAATCCGAAAGATTGATCCTTTCGTGAAACATGAATCACTCTCAAGGACCTTCGGACAAGCTATAAGGAGCTTGCATCGAAAGAGATCTTCAACTATAATCCGCTGAGCCAACGGGGTGCCCCTATAGCTCAGTTGGTAGAGCATCGGTCTTGTAAACCGAGGGTCGCTCGTTCGAGTCGGGCTGGGGGCACCATTCTTGGCAAGCCATAAGTGATGACTGCCCAGCACTTTATCGGTTTTTTAGTTTGGACCGAGCCTCCTGGAAATTTATCACATTTTCGGGCTTTACAAGCCGCCGGCGTTCCGATGGCCGCGGTCATGGCCTCCAGGTCCTGACCGAGGGCCTCTGAAGCCTGGTCGATTTGGCCCTGCAAATGACCGTAGACCTCGTTCAACATTTTTGGGGAATGATGCCCCATGAACTTCTGAACGGCGGGGACATTCTTGGTTTTGTCCAGGTAGATCGAGGCGGCCAAGTGACGCAACTGATAGGCCGTTTCGAACGGTGGGATGTTGTGGATTTGGCAGATGGTGCGGATCGCTTTCTTGAGCGAGGTGTAGGGTTCGCCCGTCTCCGGGTTGGGGAATAACAGGGGGTTGTTCTGAAGTTGGGGTAAGCCGGCCTGGGCCTGTTGTAGATCCGCCAGGGCCTTCTGGAGAATCTCCGGCGCCCGAACCAGGATGTCGTCCGCGTGGGTTTTGGAGGATTGGTACGTGATGATGTGGTTGTGGATTTGATCCCGGGTCATGCGGGCACAATCGCCCCAGCGCTGACCGGTGACCAGCAGCGTTAACCACATGGCCCGATGGGGCCGCGCATATTGCGTGCGCCGGCCGAACGGTTCATGGGAGAGTGGATCCGGCAACGCCTCGGTGATCGTGGCGACATCCGCCAGGGTAATTTTCAGTTTGCGCTTGGCCGGTCCGCCCTTGAAGAGTTTGATGGTGGGTTTTTCGAACACCACCCCCCGTCCATAGGCTTTCGCGGCCACCAGGTCCACCAGTTTGCGCAGCGCCTTGAGGTACCGGTTTTTGGTGGTGACGGATAAGGGGCCTGGGCGACGGTCATAGGCTGCTCGGGGTTTGGTATCCAAATGTGCCTTGTAGCCCTTGATGTCGTCCGTGGTGAGGTTGAGAATTTCGAAATCGGCGCCGAAGTACTTTGTGAGATCCGCGATCCAGAGTCGCCAATTTTTCTGCTCGCCCTCCGCAACGTCGGCCAGGTGACGGGCGCCCACGCGGGCCAGGGCCGTTTCGGATACTGTCAGCACCCTTTTGTGTCGGTAGTTGGCTTTGATGTCATCCCGAAACGCCAGGGCCTGGCGCAACCCGACCTCGGTATAAGGAAAGGTCTTCACGATGGCACGATGGCATCCTTTTGATGCGTATAGGGGTTTTTGATGTTAAGATTCACTTGGTAAGAAGTTCCTTGGGGGCCGTCGTATCGGTAAATCGATACGTACTTGGCCCCTTTTTCTTTGACAAGGCTCACGCGAGCCATGTCGGCCTCCTAGAAGATCGAGGCGGCCTCAAGGTAGTCCCGACACCCGGCCGAAGTCGCCGATCCCTCCGCCTCCCGGGAAGTTTTGTAACGCAAGCTTTGCTTGGTTATTCTGATAAATCCTTTACAAAAAATATTTCTGGCACGGTTTGGTGCCGGCTAAAGGTCAGTTCGCCGCTTTTAGTGAACCCGTTTCGGACGTGCCATGTCTGTGGTTCCAGTTCATTTTTTTCAGCAGAGGTCATCAACAACTTGTGATTTCGTTGCCTCATTTCCTGTTCCCAGAGGTTAAACAAAGCCGTGCCAACGCCTTGCTTTTGATATTCCGGTAGAACCCGGATCATATCCATGTAGGGGAACTTGCCCCAGAACAAGCTGTAGCGCAGGAATCCAGCCCGACTTTCATTTTCAGAAGCAATGATGTACTCCTTGTTTTCGATGCATCTTTCTGCCCATTCTTGCGTAACGTCATCTTTGTTGAGAAGCCAGTCCAGATCGTTCTCGGTTGCGTATTTTGTGTTGATCATTTTTACTATCCCTTTCTCTACGCCGCTTTTGCGGCTTGCAAGGCTTCTTAATTATAATACCAGGTCTCATGGACCGTACTGATTGATATGGGCGGTTCGGAATGGACTCAGACCTTTTAGGATATCAAGGGTTATGTTATACCCCTCCCGAATCAATTCATTGATGGTGAAAGATGGTATTCCGAATACGCGATCAGGTCGGCCCGTTCAGGATCTTCCCCCCTGGTCCATGCTGCCTCTTTTTTCTCCTGCTTTGACAGGCCGGAAATGCTGGGCATTTCGGGTTACCATCGGGTGAAGATCTCTCTCAGTTCATCTTTTTCGTCCTCTCAGCCCCCGTTCCTTAACGCTTATTCTCCTGACCCATCTTCTGCCTCGCGGATCTTTCGAATTGCGGCGCTTTGGTCAGCACAGGCAGGGGTGTTTTTCATAATTTCGGCGAACTCCCGGCCGCTGAGGTCCATGTTCCGGTAGTAGGTATCTTCCTTTTTGCTATACAGACTTGACATCGTTGATAACCCCTTCATTTTGATGGGGTTCAAGGGGTGTAATCCCCCGTCATTTTTTGTTATGAAAAGCACGATGCACCCTTGAAACGGGCAATGGCCCGCCATCAAGGCGCGTAGGTATCGATGCGCCTTCATGGCGAAGCATTGCCGCCGGAGCAAACTGTCAGCTACAGGTGATCAAGCCGCTGTCTCGGTTTTCATATCCGTCGGCGGTTCTTCGATAGTGCCTCGAAAAAGGGTGGGCGCTCGGAAGTACCGTCTCGACTTGTGTAGATGCTTGTTTTTTTGTCGTCGCGGTTCCAGTGATTGGAAAGAAGGGCAATGGAAACCCAGCCGCAGTGGTGGGCTCCCATTGCAAAACCTCAGTCGTTACCGGGGGGTGGGAGTTCCGTTGGGGGTCCTGAGGTTGGACCCGAACCCGCATTCAAATGAGTGCGAAGAACCATGACCGCCTCCTTTTCGTCTGCTTGAGTAGATCAACCGTTTCCGAGAGGTGGGGGTTCCGTTGGGGGTGGGGGCGGATCGGCGGGATCCGGCCCTGCAATTAAATGAGTGCGAGTCTTCATGATCGCCTCCTGATTGCTGGTTTGTTGCTGGTGGAGGGGTGGGGGTGCATCCGGGGTGGCGGGTCACCGCCTGGTCCCATGGGTGCGTTGTATTATTCATTCCCACCACCGGGGGGTTTGGGTGGATCGTTGTCACAGTCCGGCCCTGCAATTAAATGGGTGCGGATCTTCATAGTTGCCTCCTAAGAAATCGCTCCACGAGGGAGCCTTTTTAAATTTGGATCAGGTGCACATTCAGTATAGTACGTCTCTCGCTCTTTTTCTGTCGGCATCTCCGATTGTTTTGCGCCTGAGTTATTACTCGCTTCCCTGGCAACCGGGCATGCGGGTCATCATTCAGACCCAAATCTAAGGAGTTTATTATGAAAATGACACTGAAAGATCTTCGGGTGCAAAGCTTTGTAACCGGAGCGTTGACCCACGGTGGCACCAGTGGCTTCGGCAGTAACGAACCCACCGTACATGGTGACATCCTCTGCGGGAATGACAACTTCGGCCCTACCGGCAGAACCATTTGTTGGGGCGATTGTGACTTCAAAAACCTACCCACTGATGGAGATTTTTGCTAAACCACCCCGTACCGGCATGGAGGGCGGCGGGTTCCTGCTGCCCTCCTATTGCTTACCGGGGTCGGCTCACCGGAGGGCTGCCGAAATGAAGAGGTGGGGCTAGGCAAGTCGCATGGGCATGATGACATGCTTGTAATCAAGGTCATGGATCTCACTGGAAACCGTGAACAACCCCTGGGTCGCTTCGTCCCTGATCCGAATTTGCACCTTCTCGTCCCGCATGTTTAAGAGAAAATCAAGGAGGTAATCGACGTTGAATCCGATGCTTAGCTCAGATCCCTCGTAATCGACCGCAATAATATCTTGCGCCGATTCGGATGCGTTTTTCAGGGAAACCCAAACCTTATCCCGGGAGCATGCCACCTGGACCAGTTTCGACTTGTCCCCCGAAAGGATTTTCATTCGCTTCACGATGCGAACCAGGTCGAGCCGAATGAACTCAAGGCATATTTGGTTTTCCTTTGGGACGACCCTCTCATAATCGGGGAATTGGCCGTCGATGAGTCGCGTGCTGAGGGTTCTCCTGCCCATCCGGAAAAAGGCGCGTTGCTCTTCGGTGGGCGGAATCAGGTCAACATCACCGGCGAGAGACAGAGCACCGTCTAGGGCGTCGCCTAAATCCGGTGCGACATGCGTCGCGTCGCGGTGGGTCCAGCACCAGGTGACCGACCATCCCTTGGGGACGGGCCTTGCTTTAAGGTAATACCTTTTCTCGTAGAAAAGGCGGCTCCCGCCTTCAAGGCGCACGTAGCGGCGAGGCCGGCACTTGCCGTCTTGATTGACATCGGTCAAGCACGTGTCCGGGGTGATGGCGGTGGGTTGGTGTCGGCTCATGGGTTTTCATCCTGGGGATGCTTGGGCGCACTTTGGTCGAGCCGCCCGCCCGGCAGGGCCGGTTGGCACGGACGGGCGGACCGGCTCTTTGGGTTGCGAAGGGGTGTGGGGGGTTGGGTGTTATCTGATTGTTTTATACGTCGATTTTCTTTCTGGTTTTTCGCGAAGATTGGCTCGGTGCCGGATACTCACATGACAACCCGCACATCCTCGATTTTTCGTTATGGGGTGGTGGGCAGGTGGTGGGCAGGGGTGTAATTGAAAGTGGGGGCGGTGATATGAGAAAAAGTGCTGGACATTTGACCCTGGTCCATGGGAGGTTAAATGGGAAACTATCATGAGAGGTGACCCATGCCCATCGATAAGCACCC
>JASJCB010000023.1 GCA_030066195.1 Acidobacteriota bacterium | reverse complement strand
GCACCCCCACGCCTTTTTACAGTAGCGTGAACAAGCCCGGCCGCGTAATGATCCAGGAAGGGACCAAAACCATAGAAGTTATCTGCTAGTGCTTACGGGCATGGGCCGGGTTTGTTCGCGCCGGAGGAACAAGCAACACAGCGACTGAGTACCCTTGAACCGAAGGCATGCACTGGGAACCTCATCGAACTTTTTCGGTCGCAACCGCCTTCGGAAAACGTATTATTCATGACGATTCATACAGGTCCCTCCGACGCGAACACAGCACCCCCACGCCTTTTTACAGTAGCGTGAACAAGCCCGGCCGCGTAATGATCCAGGAAGGGACCAAAACCATAGAAGTTATCTGCTAGTGCTTACGGGCATGGGCCGGGTTTGTTCGCGCCGGAGAAACAAGCAGCACAGCGACTGAGCGCCCGTGTGCCGAAGGGAAGTACGTCGGTGCCTCATCGAACTTTTTCGGTCGCAACCGCCTTCGGAAAACGTATTATTCATGACGATTCATACAGGTCCCTCCGACGCGAACACAGCACCACCATGCCTTTTTACAGTAGCGTGAACAAGCCCGGCCGCGTAATGATCCAGGAAGGGACCAAAACCATAGAAGTTATCTGCTAGTGCTTACGGGCATGGGCCGGGTTTGTTCGCGCCGAAGGAACAAGCAGCACAGCGACTGAGTACCCTTGAACCGAAGGCATGCACTGGGAACCTCATCGAACTTTTTCGGTCGCAACCGCCTTCGGGCAACATATCATTCATAGCGATCCATACAGGTCCCTCCGACGCGAACACGGCACCACCATGCCTTTTTTATGGTAGCGTGAACAAGCCCGGCCGCGTAATGATCCAGGAAGGGACCAAAACCATAGAAGTTATCTGCTAGTGCTTACGGGCATGAGCCGGGTTTGTTCGCGCCGAAGGAACAAGCAGCACAGCGACTGAGCGCCCGTGTGCCGAAGGGAAGTACGTCGGTGCCACATCGCACTTTTTCGGTCGCAATCGCCTTCGGAAAACGTATTATTCATGACGATTCATACAGGTCCCTCCGACGCGAACACAGCACCACCATGCCGATAAGCACCGTCATGATAGAAACACCTGTCCGGTCCCTGCCACGAACGGGTTACGTGGCGCCGTGTTCACGCTACTGCAAATTATGCCTTGAACCGAAGCGGCGTGTTTGAGACGATATCCCCTCGGCGAAAAAGACCCATATTCGGGCCGCGCCGGGTAATGCATGATCAGGAGTTCGGTCCATGACACAACCATCATTTTTCCTCTCCCCCGAGGAATTGGCGACTTTCAAGCAACAGGGATATATCGGACCGTTCACCCTCTATCAACCCGATGAAATCAGGGCAATCTGGCGTAAGGAACGACGCAAGCTATTCGACCGTTCCATGGCGATCTACAAAGAAGACACCAATTCTGCCGTCACCAATATCGCCAATTACGACCGTCATCTTGATATGTCATTCCTGGCCGATCACATCTGCCGGCCGGAAATCGTGCATCGCGTGGCCTCCATCTTGGGCCCGGATGTGATGTGCTGGCGCAGCGAGTTCTTTCCCAAAATGCCCGGCGACGAGGGCACTGACTGGCACCAGGCCGATACCTTCGCCAATGCGTCGGGCAAACCGCAAATCGTCTGGCCGAATGCCGAGGACTTTGGCGGCACCATCACCGTCTGGTCGGCCTTCACCGAAGCGAGTATTGAAAACGGTTGCCTGCAATTCATTCCCGGCACCCACGAACACATGTATTACGACGAGTCGCTGGAGATGCCCTACCAACCGGATTTGATCAACACCGTGGAAAAGAAGGACGGTCGCCGCGGCTTCTTCGGCTATGACTACCGACATCTGCAAAAAGACCCCGACTGGGAACCCGAGGTGGACAAGGCGGTCTCCATGGTCATGGAAGCGGGCCAGTTCATCATCTTCTGGTCGACCCTGATGCACGCCTCTCATCCCCACCTGGGCAACACGGACGAGATGCGCTTGGGTTTCGTGGGTCGTTACGTACCCTCCCACGTAAAAATCTACCCCGACACCGAGCAACTGGAAGAGTACGGCGGTTCCGTATCCCTGGCCGATTTCGGTTCGGTACTGGTACACGGCAACAAGACCTACGACTACAACGCCATGCGCACGGAGACCACAAGAGGCAAGCCGTTTAAAAAGTGCTGCTAAGCTACCGTGGAAGTCCTCTAATCTCTACGCTGACTCTAAATTACCAGGGGAATAGTTTCGAACCGTATACCTCTTCAGTTCAACTTGGCTCCGCCCTGTGTTAGAGTGTGGTCCAACCGGAGGTGCTCATGTCCAGCCTTGTTTTGCCTTCCCCGGATGAATTGGCCGGTCTGCCCCTCGACGGCGGCCCCAAGTGGAATCGCCTGGTTTTTGAAAGCAGCCCCTATCTGTTGCAGCACGCCGCCAATCCCGTCGACTGGCATCCCTGGGGCGACGCGGCTTTTGCCGCGGCCGAGGAACGCAATGTGCCGGTTTTTCTCTCGGTCGGTTACGCCACCTGTCACTGGTGCCATGTCATGGAGCGCGAATCGTTCGAGGATGAGGAAGCGGCGGCGCGGTTGAATCAAGCGTTCGTATGCATCAAGGTCGACAAGGAAGAACGCCCGGACCTGGACGAGATCTACATGACCGCCTGCATTGCCCTCACCGGCCAGGGCGGTTGGCCCCTGACCGTGATGCTGACTCATGACCGCAAACCGTTTTTCGCGGGCACCTATTTCCCCAAACACAGCCGCTACGGACGCATCGGCTTGTTGGATCTAATCGGCCGGGTGGAGGAGGCCTGGCGCAATAAACAAGGCGCGCTTATGGAAGAAGCCGAACGCATCACCGGCCATGTGCGCGCCTCCTCCAGCCATCATCCGGGCGACGAATTGACCGAGGATACCCTGGATAGGGCCTATAACGGCCTGGCCGCCACCTTTGACAATCGCCGGGGCGGGTTCGGCTCCAAGCCCAAGTTTCCCTCGCCTCACAATTTCATCTTCTTGATGCGCTACTGGTCCCGCACCGATCGGGAACAGGCGCGGAACATGGCTGCGCACAGCCTGCTCGCCATGCGGCGCGGCGGTATTTTCGACCATGTGGGTTTCGGCTTCCATCGCTACAGCACCGACGAAGAATGGCTGTTGCCCCACTTCGAAAAAATGCTCTACGATCAGGCCATGCTGGCCATGGCCTACCTGGAAACCTACTCGGTAACCGGCGAGGAGGCGTTTGCAGGGGTAGCCCGTGAAATCTTCACCTATGTGCTACGTGACATGACCCATGAGGAAGGCGGTTTCTTCTCCGCGGAAGATGCCGACAGCGAGGGTGAAGAGGGCAAGTTCTACACCTGGACCTTCGACGAATTGGAAGAGGTATTGGGCGCTGAAGATGCGGACCTTTACCGCAAGATCTACCGTTTCGAGCGCGGCGGCAATTTCCACGATGAAGCAACACACGAGTTGTCCGGGGTCAATATTCCGCACCTGGGCGCGCAGGACATGGCGGCCTGGTCGGCCCGTCTGGAATGCAGCGTCGAGGCATTGACCAGACGCCTGAACGACATGCGGGAACGCTTGTTTGTCGTCCGCGAAAAGCGCATTCATCCGTTGAAAGACGACAAGGTGCTCACCGATTGGAACGGCCTGATGATTGCCGCGCTGGCCATGGGCGGGCGCGTTCTCGGTGAGGAGCGCTATACTCAGGCGGCGGTCAGAGCGGCCGCGTTCGCCGAAAAATATCTCCGGGACGATCAGGGCAACCTGGTGAAACGATTCCGCGAGGGTCGCTCCGGGCTGACCGCTCATTTGGACGATCACGCTTTTCTGGTCTGGGGTCTCTTGGAAATCCACCAGGCAACTCGGGAAACGCAATGGCTTGTCAAAGCAGCCGCGCTGATGGATGCTACGGTCGCCAAATTCCGTTCGGAAGAAGACGGCTACTTCTATTTCGCGGACGGTGAGGCGGAGAACCTGATCTTGCGTAGTTGCAATGTCTACGACGGCGCCATTCCCTCCGGCAACTCGGTGACCGCGCTCAACCTCGCCCGTTTGTTCCGGCTGACCGGCAAAGAAGAATACCGGTCCCTGGCCGGTGATTTGATACGCGCCTTCTCCGGCATGATCGACCGGCAACCCACCATGAGCCCCCTGCTGCTGTGCGCGTTGGATCTGTTGATGGGCTCCGGTCGCGAGATCGTGATTGCCGGCGACCCCGATCATGCCGATACACGGGCCCTACTCCGCGAGGTCAGAACCTACGCCAAACCCGCCGATCACGTGTTACTCAGGCGACCGGACGACACGGCCCTGAACGAACAGGCCCCGTTTACCCAAGGCCAGGACATGCGGGACGGCAAGGCGACGGCCTATGTATGCCGTGACTTCGCCTGCGCCGCACCGACCCATGAACCTCACGCCTTGCGTGAGTTACTTTTATAGCTGTTCTGGTGGTATTTACGGTTTAAATAAAAAAAACTGCATCGATCTTTTGACCGTCGAAACAGGAGCGGGTATAATTTGATCTGCATTTTTTTGTGCAGACTGCCAAAATTTTTTGCATGGAAGTGAAAAAGATGAGTTGGGACGATAAAGAAGACAACACCGTCTATAAGGTTGTACTCAATCACGAAGAACAGTATTCCATCTGGCCCGCCGATCGCGAGAACGCTTTGGGCTGGAAGGACTTCGGTTTCTCCGGTAACAAGCAGGAATGCTTGGACAAAATCGAGGAAGTGTGGACCGATATGCGTCCTCTGAGCCTCCGCAAAAAGATGGAAGAAGACGCGGCCGGCAACTAACCCAGCTGTTTTTTTCCAACCTCACCTGAACTGCCGTGCCGGTTCGGGTGGGGAGCCCGGACTGGTGTTGTCGACGGTAATGCCCCCGGCCGGTTTCCCATTCCGGGTTCCCCATATGAGGAACCTGTTCCCCGGATAAGAATACGCGCCCCTGAATCAGCGGTCATCGACGCCGGCATTTTCCTTGCTCCAACTCTATCGTATTTCGATCGATGTGGAGGTTGTAGCTTATGTTTTTTTGGATGCTGATGACGGTCATGCTGGAGGGCGGCCCTCTCTGGCATGTTACCGATACCGAGATTTATTCCAGATTGAGTAGCAACAAGGTCAAAATGGCGCGGGACGGTCGCGTTTATGTCCTGGACGGTCAAGAGAAGAAAATCCATATCTACGGCGCGGACGGGAAACTGATCAAGTCCTTCGGCGAGGCCGGAAAGGGCCCGGGTGAGATGACCTACCCCTTCGAGCTGATACTTTCCGAGGACGCGCTCTACGTTCGCGATTTCGGCAACGTGGCCGTTATTCGCTTCGACTTGGACGGGAACTTCGTTTCCCAGGCCCATATGCGCACCAACATTACCGAAATCGTCAAGGTCAAGGGCGGATGGTTTTACGGGACCTGGCGGTTCAGCTTCGGCAGGAAAGATCCGGGCGTCCTTTATTGGGCCGATGAGAACATGGAAAACGAAACGGAAGTGCTGAACCTGAGGCCCGAGGGTTTCAAAAGTGACGGTAATGACGGTTTCGTTTTCAAGATGGGCGAAGCCATGGCCCTTAATCCGGCCGAGGACAATTATCATCTGGTCGCCGATACGAACGGCGCCCGCGCCTACCTGTCGCACCCCGGTCCCAAGCTGAAGATTTCCGTTTTCGACACGGAAAGCAAATCGGTCTTGACCACCTATACCGCTGACTGGAAACGCACTCCGTTCAATACCGACTGGGGCAATGCCCTGATCGAGCGCACCAATTCAAAAAAACCCCCGCGGGGCTTACAATTGAAGTTCAAGGCCGATTTCCCGGAATACTTCCCCCTGGTGCATCACCTGGAATATTGGAACGACCGGCTCTACGTTTGGCGTTGGAAAGCCGATCCCGGAAAGGGCATGACCCTGTCCGTCCTGGATAAAGCGGGCAAGGAAATTGCGGCGGACCTGCCGGACACGGTTGCTGAACGCCTCGGCGGCGTGGTGGGCGGCAACGCCCTGGTGCTTACCTTCGACGGGGAGGAAGAGGCAGCCGGTTTTGCTCTATGTCCGCTTACCGAGGTGGCCGCTTTTGTGAAAGCCAACCCCATTCCCGAAGAGGAATCGAGGGGCGTGGTGGTGATCGCCGATTAGGCCTGCAAAAAGGGACGGCAAAGCCGCCCCTTCCAGTCTATTACGGGCACCACTCCGGCGGTGATGCGTCCACACAGTCGTAAACGCCCGGAACTTCGTAACAACAATAACGACATAATTCACAATTCGTCGTGCAGAGTGTGAAGCAATTGGAAGCGCTGAGGTAGGTGGAGAAAGCACCGCCCAAAACCAGGCCGAGCCCGCAGAGCAGGGTAAGACGTTTGATCGATTTCATATCGATCCCTCCTTACAGTAATTTAAGGCAATGACGTACCACTTACTATTTTACTGCTTTACCGACCATGGGCTACAGGGAATCCATCTATAAGGCTAATTTATTTTCGCGGTGCAAGGGTTTCTTCCAAGCTCAGAAAGAGGGGTTTGACGGCGTCGGACCCTCGGGCGAAAAAGTCAAGCTGCCTTTGACGACTCCATCCACGGCAATCGTCCCGTAGCGGATGCGATCCGGTGCGCGGGAGCCCGTTTCCGGCATGGCCACACCTGTTTGCGACGCAACCCAAATGCCGTTTACCCAAAGATCCACCTGACCATTGGCGTAAGTACCGGTAGAGGGTCGCCAATAGAGTTCAATTTGGCATTTCTCACCCTCCGGCAACGGCCATTCTTCCGGATTGACCATACCGAGCCTGGTTCCGCCGGAAGCCTCCTCGTCATTTCCCTGCCACCAGGCTTGAACCGCCGCGGTTTCATTCCCGATGACCAGGTCCAC
This sequence comes from Acidobacteriota bacterium, assembly GCA_030066195.1. Taxonomy (GTDB): domain Bacteria; phylum Acidobacteriota; class Holophagae; order Acanthopleuribacterales; family Acanthopleuribacteraceae; genus JASJCB01. Next base: position 54,533 of record JASJCB010000023.1, on the reverse strand, counting down.
GGCCAACAACATGGAGCCGGTTCCGGTGACCATGTCCATCACGCGAAGCGATCCCCTGCCGTCAAGCTTCGATTGGCCGAGATCCACCGACAAGGCCAGGCGATTCAAGTCCTTAGCCTCGGCGGTGAACATCTCAGCTGAGGGACTGTCGTGTTCTACACGTTGAGCCAGGTAGATTTCGGCCGCCACCTGTAGAATGATATACTCGCAGATGCCCTCGGGAACCTCCGGCACGGAAATTTTGCTTGCATTGGAAACGAGGTCCCAACCCGGCATCCGGCATTCCGGGGGTTGAGCAAGCAGGGGTAGGCAGCTTATAAAAGCCAGGCAGACAAATGATTTGGTCATGGTGTGCTCCTTGGTTTCGAATTTTACTCAAAAAAATTCGCGGCCGGCCCATGCAAGGAAACGGCCGCGAATCAGGACGGCTACTTATTGGTCGCCGTTCGCCGTCCGGCTTCAATTCAGAACGCGACGCCGGTCGGAAAAATCGATCAGGGTTCTTAAAAAACCTTGTTGCCGCGAATAATCAGTAGTTCGAGTCAAGGCTTTGATATTCCGTCAATAGTTTGTTCAGCCTTTCGGCCAGGGGGTGCTCGGGACCCAGTGCCCGCAACCCTTCTTGCAGAATGTTCCGCGCCAGATCTTTTTCGCCGGCGGCATGAGCGGCTCGCGCCCAATCCACGCGGGCGGCGGTCAGCCAGCGGACATTGTCGGGTTCAAACCGGCAGATCAAATCGAAGCAGATACTCATATGCAGTTCTGCTTCCCGGGGTCGACCCATTTCTCGTAAAAGAAAACCCATGTTCCAATGCAGCGTCGCCAGATTGCTGTTTTCTCGGCCCAGGGATTCCCGGTGTACGGCCAGGGCTTCCAATTCGGCTTCCAAGGCGCCCTCCAGGTCCTTTTTGCCGGTTAGCACAATGGCCAGGTTATGCAGGGTGCCCGCGATGCTGGGATGGTTGTAGCCCAACAACTCCCGCTTTAAAGCAATGGATTGCCGGTTCAGATCTTCTGCCGCGTCCAGGTCGCCCTGGCGGCGTTTGATTTTGGCCAGATCGTGCAACAAGACGGCAATATTGCCGTGTTTGCCGTTATACAGTTGTCGATTCATATCCAGGCTTTCTTCCAGGTAACGCACGGCCTCGTCGCGTTGCTCACGGCGCAGGTAGATATTGCCCAGATGCCTCAGAATGACGGCTTTTCTCGGATCGGGTTGGTCCGTGATGCCGTTTTGGATGGCCAGGGCTTCCTTTAACAGTTGTTCCGCCGGATCGAAATCCCCCATGACGGTACGCGCATAAGCCAGTTCGACCAGGGCATCGGAAACAATTTCGTCGTTTGCGTTGTTGTTGCGAAGCAGTTCGAGGGCTTCCTCCAAGATCGGCAGGGATTCCAGACGGTCCCCGCGACGACACAGCAAGCGGCCCAGAAGCAGCATGCTTTCCGCGGTCAGGACGGGGTTTCTTTGATTTCGCCGAATCCGCACGGCATCCTCGGCCAGCCTTTCGCCCTGGTCATACTGACCCTGCTCGTGACATAACTCGGCAAGGTAGTGATAACTTTCCGCCATTTTGGGATCGTTCTCGTCGTAGATCTCGCCGCGAAGCTCTTTCGCTTCGTTCAGAATGAGGTCCGCGCGCTCCAACGCCCCCAGGTTGAGATAGATTCGACCGATCGCCAGTAACAGGGTAGCCTGTGCATCCGGGTGTTGGTCCTTCTCACGACGCACGGCGGCAAGGCCGTTCTCGAGGATTTCAGGGGCGGTGAGGGTGCGACCGCGGGCCTCGCCCGGGTCGGCCGAACGGAAGGAGGAGACCAGCAACTCCACCGTGCTGTTGGAAAGATCGCGTTCGCGAGCCACGCGTTTGGTCTGAATTCGGGACTGAATCAGAAAACCCACGCCGAAAACCGCCAGCAGCAGGGCGGCCACAACCGCCGTTCGGTTGCGCTTGACGAATTTGCCGGCGCGATAGGTCCAACTGCCGGGTCGCGCCAATACCGGTTCGCCCTTCAAGTGACGGCGCAGATCCTCGGCGAATTGGCCCGCGGATGCATAACGCAGGTGGGCTTCGCGGCGCAGGGCATAGAGCAAAATGGTGTCCAAATCGCCTTTCAGTCGGCGGCGCAAATGAGAAGGGCTGATCGCGCGAACCCTTGCGATGTCGGCATCGTCCAACGTATCCAACGCCTTGCTTGGGGGCAAAGGCGTTCCGCGATCCAGCGTTTCCTGGATTTGTAGCAGGGATTGCCCGGTTAACTGGTGCGGACGCGTTCCGCATAACAGTTCGTAGAGCAGAACGCCCAGGGAATAGACATCGCCGGCGGTGGTCACATGCTCGGCAAGCAGTTGTTCCGGAGAAGCATAATTGGGAGTCAGCAGCCTGCCGGAGGTAAGGGTCGCCTTGGTGCGGCTGTCATCGTGATCCTCCAATAGTTTGGCGATACCGAAATCGAGCAGTTTGGGTTCGCCCTGCGCATCGATCAGGATGTTGCCGGGTTTGATATCGCGGTGAATGACCAGGTTCTGATGGGCGTATTGAACGGCGTCGCAGACCTTACAAACCAGCTCGATCCGCTCACGAATACTCAGGCGACGACTATCGCAATATTCGGTAATGGGAACCCCGTCCACAAATTCCATCACCAGGTAGGGCGCACCTTCCGGCGTCTCGCCCCCGTCCAACAGGCGGGCGATGTTGGGATGATCGAGCTGTGCCAGAATCTGTCGTTCGGCCCGGAAGAGACGCCGCGCGCGCTCGTCCTCCATGTCGAAACGAACCAACTTGAGCGCCGCCCTCATGTGAAAGGGATCATCGCGCTCGGCCAGGTAAACCGCGCCCATGCCGCCGTGACCCAGTCGCTCGGCCAATCGCCAGGGGCCCAGACGCCGCCCTTCCCGAGGGTTGTCAAAGGTACGGTCCAACACGCGGCCCAACTGTTCCCGAGCATTTGAAGAGACCAGCGTATCGTCCTCTTCATCACAGGCCAACAGACCTTGAACCATACCCAGTAAACGAGTGTCGCCATGACACGAGGCTTTTAGAAAATCGAACTGTTGGGCTTTCGGCAGCTCAAGCGCCGCGTCGAAAATGTCGCGAGCCTTCTGCCACAATTCCGAGGTCTGAATGGTTTCTCTCCATAGTTATCACTTATAATGGTCTCGGCATTCAGAAAAGGTGATCCATCAATTTTGCCTAACCGTATTGTCACACATTTCTATTTACGTAACACACGGTCGTATGGGTTCGTCGGACCTTGGAGTTTACATCGTGTCAGACAATGGAATCACACAATTACTCAATGATTGGAAGAACGGCGACGACCTGGCTCATGACCGGTTATTCGAGCAGATCTACCCCGTGTTGCGCAAAATCGTGGGTTCGGTGATCTACAGCGGCGGTAGTAATTTGACCCTGCAAACCACCGAAATCCTCCATGAAGCCTATGTGAAACTGGTGGGTCAGAAAAAGGCGGATTGGGAGAACCGTTCCCAATTCTACGCGGTTTCCTCCAGGATCATACGCCGGGTCATCGTGGACAACGCCCGCCGCGGCAGCCGTCAGAAACGCGGCGGCGACGCCCGACAAATCCCGCTGGACGAGGCCGGCGAGAGTGAGGTACAACCCAACTCCCTGGACGATTGGCTGACCCTGGATCAGGCGCTCAATAAACTGGCCCGGATCGATGAAGCCGCGGCGCGTATCGTCGAATTGCGCTACTTCGCCGGGCTGAACATGGATGAGATTGCCGCCGTCCTGGAAATGGGCACCGCTACCGCCGGCCGGCATTGGCGTTTTGCCCGGGCCTGGCTGAAAAATGCCCTGCAGACCGGGTCACCGGATGCCGAATGAGCTATACCGGTCCAATGAGCGCGAGCGCTTTCGAGACTGGTAGACGACGCCCGTAACTCAAACCTAAAACCAATAAAACAAAGAATTTTGCTACAGAGGACACCGAACAGAGAAGAGAGAAAAGCCGACTTTCTTTTTCCCCCTCTGTGCCCTCTGTGACCTCTCCTCCTGAAAAACGAACCATCAACCATCAAACGGAGCAACCTCAACCTGGAATGATTGAAAGAAAACTTATCGCGCATTTCGATTTGAGGTAATAACTTGAAAGGCATAAAAAGAAGACAAAGGAAGAGAGGACACAGAGGACACGGAGGGGGAAAGTCTTCTCTGCAACTCTGTGGCTAATTGTGCACAGGAGGAGGTCTTGTGATATCAAGCGTCAGGCATATGGGCATTGTGGTTCGCGACTTGGAACGGTCCCTGGCTTTTTACACCGGGACCCTGGGCTTTCAGGTTCAGGCACGCGACCGGGAGACCGGTCCCTTCATTTCTCGACTCGTAGGAATATCTGACGTCGATGTGGAATGGGTCAAGATGACGGCTCCCGGCGGCGGTATGGTGGAACTGCTTCAGTATCACTCCCATCCCGACCGGACGCCGGTAGAACCCGCCCCCTCCAACAAGGTCGCCAACGGGCATCTGGCCCTTACCGTCAACGACCTCGACGCCCTATACGCATCCCTGAAGGCGCAGAACCTGCCGACTCAAGGCGCGCCTCAGACGGCGCCTCACGGCAAGGTGAAAGTACTCTACGCGCACGATCCCGACGGTGTCATTCTGGAACTGGTCGAGGAGTTGAGTCCTCCTGATCTCGCCGATTGAGCAAGAGTAACCTCTGAAGTCCCGCCGGTGCACGGTCGGCGATCGGACACGGTGCTAATCAGAGCGCACCTTTCCAAACCGGATTTATGTCTCTTCTTAAAGATTGAACAGCGTTCCCGTCACCAGGAGAATTCTTATGATCGTTTTACTGGCCTTATGTTTGTGGCAGCCGGCCCAAGGCGGCGTTCAGGGCTATTACCGATTTCCAACCGTTCACGGCGACACGGTTGTCTTTACCGCCGAGGGAGACCTGTGGTCGGTTCCGTTGAGCGGCGGCACGGCAATGCGCTTGACCACGCATCTCGGCGAGGAACTGACGCCGTTCTTCTCGCCCGACGGCAGCCGGCTTGCCTTCACCGGTCATCACAGCGGCAGCAGCGAGGTCTATGTCATGCCCGCAAGCGGCGGTCTACCCAAGCGGTTGACTTACCAGGACGACCGGGCAACGGTTCGGGGCTGGACCCCGGACGGCCGGATTCTCTACCGCACCCGCCACTTCGCAACCCTGCCCGACGATCAGTTGGTCAAACTGGACCCGGCCACCCTGGAGAACGAGGTCATTCCCCTGGCCCAGGCAGCTGACGGCGTTTACGGTCCCAAGGGCCGGACGCTTTATTTCACGCGCTTCAAGCGGCAGGGCAGCGCTACCAAACGCTATAAGGGCGGCATCATCGAACATATCTGGAAGTTCGACGGTAAACGCGAGGCCGTCAACCTGACCGGTGACTTCAAAGGTACCAGCAGCGATCCCATGTTGTGGCGGAATCGAATCTATTTTCTCAGCGATCGCGACGGCATCATGAACCTGTTCAGCATGGACACCAGGGGCGGCGACATCCAACAACTGACCAGTCACAAGGCCTTCGACGCTCTGTCCGCCTCCCTGCACGACGGCAATATCGTCTATCAACACGGCGCCGACCTGCGCCGTTACGATATCGCCGCGGCCAAAGACAGCCTCATCCCCATTCGTCTGGTGACGGACCTGGATCAGGTTCGCGAGCGTTGGATCAAAAAACCCGCAAAACGCATCAGTCATGTCCACGTCTCCCCGGACGGCAGCCGGGTGGCCATGACCGCGCGCGGCAGGGTCTTCACCGCGCCGACCGGTAAGGGCCGCCTGGTGGAAGTGACTCCCAAGGCGGGCGTCCGCTGGCGCGGCCTCCACTTCAGCCGGGACGGTAAGAAACTGTTCGCGGTTTCCGACAAAAGCGGCGAGAACGAGGTCTGGCGACTGGACCCGATGGGTATCGAACCGGCCGAAAAGCTGACCAACCGAGGCCCCGGTTTCCGTAGCGACCCTGTCCCCTCCCCCGACGGTCGTTACCTGGCTTTGACCGAGTACAAGGAGGGCACCATCTGGTTGGTGGATACGACCAACCAGGAACAAGTCAAAATAAGCCGGGCTCCGATCTTCTCAGGGGGCAATCCGGTCTGGTCACACGATTCTCAATGGCTGGCTTTCGAGGAACCCGCGGAAAACACCTTCTCCACCATCAGAATCTATAACGTTACCTCCGGCAAAAGCACCGCCGTCACCAGCGATCGGTTCATGAGCGGAGATCCGGCCTGGAGCGCCGACGGCAAATGGCTGGCCATGTTCTCGGGCCGACGGCTGCTGTCCACCACTTTCGGCCCCTGGGGCAGTTACGCGCCCTCGCCGATGCTGGACAAGCGGGACAAGCTATACCTGATCGCCCTGGGTAAAGGGCAACGCTCGCCCTTCCAACCCGACAACGAATTGACCGCAAAAACCGAAAAGACCGAAAAGCCCAAGGACAAAACCCGGGGCGACGATCCCGCCGCCAAGGACGACAAGCAGGAACCCAAGCTCACGATCGAGCTGAACGGCATCGCGGCCCGTCTCTTCGAGGTCCCCTTACCGCCCGGTAACTACTCCGACCTCGCCATGACGGAAAAACACCTGTACTACCGATCACGAGAAACGGGCAGCTTCAGCGGCGGCGACCTGATGGCGCTGGCGATCGAGAACAAGGACCCGAAACCGGTGAAAATCGCCGGCGGCATTCAAACTTACGCTCTAGCCGCCGGGGGTAAGCACATCATGTTTCGCAAAAGTAACGAAATCTACGTGATCGATGCGAACGGAAAAAAGCCGGGCAAGCTGAACAAGCACAAGGTCAACCTGGATAACTGGTCCTTCCCCCTGAACCCCCGCGAGGAATGGGCGCAGATGTACGAAGACTCCTGGCGGTTGATGCGTGACTACTTCTACGACCCCGACATGCACGGTGTCGACTGGCAAGCCATGGCCGACCGCTTTCGGCCGCTGGTGGACAGGGTCACGACCAGGGAAGAATTGGAAGACCTCATGCGCAAACTGCACGGCGAACTGTCGGCCCTGCACGTGGGTGTATCCTCCGGTGAAAAACGCGAATCGCAGGACAAGAACAGCATGGGTTTCCTGGGCGCCATGATGAAACGGGACGAAAAAGCCGGCGGTTACCGTATATTGAACCTCTACCCCACCGACCCGGACATGCCCGATGAGGCATCCCCACTGGCCAGACCCGGGGTTGACCTGGTCGTCGGCGATGTCATCCAAAAGATCAACGGCATCGCCGCCTTGTCGGTGGATCATCCCGGTGTTTTGTTGCGGGATCAGGCCGGTAAACAGGTGCTGCTGCACATCGCCGAAAAAAGCGGCAATCAACGACAGGTGATCGTAAAACCCATCAACCGCTTCGCCTTCAGCGACCTGCGCTACGATCACTGGGAATACACCCGACGCCTGGAAGTGGATCAGAAAGGAAACCAGGACCTGGGTTATGTGCACCTGCGCGCCATGGGCCGGGCCAACTACAGCGAATGGGCACGGCACTACTTCCCGGTATTCAACCGCAAGGGCCTGATCATCGACGTGCGCCACAACAACGGCGGCAATATCGACGCCTGGATTCTGGGCCAGTTGATGCGCAAGACCTGGATGTGGTGGCAGGGTCGCGCGGGCAAACCCTATAGCAACATGCACTACGCCTTCAACGGGCACCTGGTGGTGCTGGTGGATGAAAAAACCGCATCGGACGGCGAGGCCTTCGCGGACGGTTTCCGCAGACTGGGCTTAGGAAAAGTGATCGGCAAACGAACCTGGGGCGGCGAGATCTGGCTGAGCGGCAGTAACCGCCTGGTAGACGGCGGCGCGGCTACGGCCCCGGAATTCGGTGTCTTCGCGGACGGCGAATGGCTGATCGAGGGTATAGGCGTCATCCCGGACCAGGAAGTAGACAACCCGCCATACGGCACCTTCAAAGGTAAGGACGCCCAACTGGAGGCAGCGGTAGCCCACCTGCAGAAACTGATCGCGGAACAGCCGGTCAATCCCCCTGTGCCGCCTCCCTATCCCGACAAATCCTTCAAGCCGTAAACCTACGGCCAAACAACGCTTAAATCGCCTCGGCTTTGCCGTGTCCCTGTATTTGGCAGTTATCGCCCGTTTGGGTTAGAATGCATCATCTTAGGTATGAGGATGGCACCCATGCATTTCTTTCGTTCGATCCCCTTCGCCCTGCTGCTTTTGGCAGCCTGTAACGTATCGACTCCTCCTGTAGAAACCGCCGACTTGATCATTTCCGGCGCCAAACTGGTCACGTTGGACGAGTCAATGCCCAACCCCGAGGCAATGGCCGTTAAAGACGGTAAAATCATGGCCTTAGGCTCCCTGGCCGAAATCGAAGCTTTGAAAGGTCCCAAGACCAACCTGTTGCGTTTGGACGGCCAGACCGTGTTGCCCGGCTTTATCGAGGGTCACGCCCACCTGCTCAGCATGGGCGAGGCCCAGATGAAACTGAAGTTGGGTCAAGCCAAGACCTGGGACGAGATCGTGAACATGGTCGCCGAGGCGGTTAAACAGGCGCAACCCGGTGAGTGGATTCTGGGCCGCGGCTGGCACCAGGAAAAATTCGACCCCATGCCCGAGGTCACGGTGGAGGGTTATCCCGTCCACGACAAACTGAGCGCCGTTTCACCCGACAACCCGGTGCTCTTGACGCACGCCAGCGGTCATGCCCTGTTTGCCAATGCCAAAGCCATGGAACTGGGCGGCGTGGACGACAAGACCGCGAACCCGGCAGGCGGTAAGATCGTTCGCGATGACAAGGGCCGCGCGATCGGCGTCTTCGAGGAAAATGCCGAGCGCCTCATTCGCCGCGCCCACGGCGCATATGAATCCAAGAAAACGCCCGAGCAACACATGGCCGCCAAACGCAAGGCCCTGGACCTGGCCGTCCAAGAGTGTCTTGCGAAGGGCATTACCTCCTTTCAGGACGCCGGCAGTTCCTTCAGCGATATCGATCTCTTCAAACAGGCCGCCGACGAGGGCAAATTGAACATGCGCCTGTGGGTCATGCTGGGCGAGAGCAACGAGAACCTGAAAGCCAAAGCCGCTGAATACAAACTGACCGGCTACGGCAACGGTCACCTGACGGTGGGCGGCATCAAGCGTTACATCGACGGCGCCCTGGGTTCCCGGGGAGCCTGGCTGCTGGAGCCCTACAGCGACCTGGCAAACCACGTGGGCCAGAAGGTGATGCCGTTGGAGACTTTGGCGGAAACCGCGAACATTGCCTTGGAAACCGGCTTGCAATTGTGCACGCACGCCATCGGCGACCGGGGGAACCGCGAGGTCTTGGACGTCTACGAAAAGGTTCTGGCCGGCCAAAAGAAACGCTGGCGCATCGAGCACGCCCAGCACCTGCACCCCGAGGACATCCCCCGGTTTGCCAAAATGGATGTGATTGCCTCCATGCAGGGCGTGCACTGTACGTCGGATGCTCCCTTCGTGGTGAAGCGCCTGGGCGAAGAGCGTGCGCGGTCCGGCGCTTATGTCTGGCGCGGCCTGTTGGATTCCGGCGCGGTGGTCACCAACGGCACCGACGCCCCGGTTGAAGATGTGGACCCGCTGCCCAGTTATTACGCCATGCTGACACGCAAGCAGGACAACGGCGAGGCCTTCTTTCCCGAGCAGTCCTTGAAGCCGCTGGAGGCGCTGAAGTGCTACACCGCCAATAACGCCTACGCGGCCTACGAGGAAGACGTCAAGGGCACGCTCTCGGTGGGCAAGTACGCCGACTTCGTGGTGCTTTCCCAAGATATCACCGACGGCGATGCCGAGAAGATCAAGTCGACCAAAGTATTGATGACGGTGGTCGGCGGCAAGACCGTCTACAAAAACGGCGACGAGGGTTAAGCACGCCTGCCGGGGTTACATCTTCAATTTCTTGAAGATGAACTCCGGCATCAACTTCACCACCAACATGATATAGCGCCAGAACCAGGGCAGGTAGACCACATTCTTGCGTTTGGCTATGGCCTTGAGGATTCCCTTTGCCACCGTTTCGGGTGAGGCGAAAAGCGGACCCTGCTTCAAGTGGGCGGTCATGGGCGTGGCCACGAATCCGGGTTTGATGGTCACCACATGCACACCCTTGTGGTAGAGGCGGTTGCGCAAACCTTCCGCGAATACGCTGACGGCCGCCTTGCCGGCGCCGTAGATGTAATTACTCTGCCGCCCCCGATCCCCGGCCACCGAACTGATCACGGCAATGCAGCCCTTCCCGGCGGCTTCGAAGCGATTGGCCAGGTGCGTGAGCAACGAGGCGGCGCTGAGGAAATTGGTTTGAAACTCTGCTTGCGCTGTTTGCCAATCGGTCTCGCCGACCTTTTGATCTCCCAGCGAACCGTGCGCAATCAAGGCAGTGTCCATCTTGCCGTCCAGGAAGTCATTCGCCTGTTGCACCAGGTCGCCGTGGCCGGCCGTATCGTTCAGGTCCATCACCCGGGAACCCACCGCCGCGGCCCCGTGCGTGCGCAAGTCTTCCGCCACGGCATTCAACGCCTCGCCGTTGCGTGCAACCAGGAACAGGCGAGCGCCTTGCTTTGCGAGGAGGCGCGCCGCGGCTTGGGCAATGCCGGAGGTAGCGCCGATAATCATTATGTTATGCATCAGATGTCTCCTGCCGGGCCGTCACGCGGCGCCAGAAACTGGATGAGAAGGCCGGATCGAGATAGGCTTCGAACTCTTTAAAGCGGGGAAAGAACTGTTGGAACAGCGCGGCCGGCATGCGGGCGTCCTTGGCCGGGTAAAGCGAACCGCCGGCGTCGGCTACGATCACATCCAGGTCGTCGCACATGGCCGTCACCCGCGCACTGACCGGGAAGTCCATGGTCAGGGTCAAGCCCTCACGCGGGAAGGACATCAACCCCGGCGAGGGCTTCGAGCCGAAGACCTTGAGGACCGTCAGGAAAGAATTCTGTCCATGTTGCGCGGTCTTGTCAAGAATCGCGGCTACCGTACCGAGATCGGGAACGATGCACTGGTATTGCAGGAAACCGCGTCGGCCGTAGGCCCGGTTCCAATGCAAGACGGCATCCAACGGATAGAAATAGGGTTCATAGTCCACCACCCCGGCGACTCGGCGTCTGAGCTGTTTGTGATAGTAGGCCGTGTTGAACCATTTCACGGTAAGCGGATTGATGAGGAACTCGGGCGCCTCCACGGGAAAAGCTTTCGCCCGAGGCGGCTTGCGACGTCGATGATTGTATTGCGAACCGGCATGATTGCCGCGCATGAAGATGCCGCGACCACGCTTCCGGCCCGGGGCCGAAGTATCGATCCAGGAAACGGTATAGGCGTAGTTCTCGTCAGATTCGCGAGCCAGTCCGGCGAAACCTTCCAGGTTATTGAACTTGATGTTCTCCACCTCGATAAAGGGGTTGTCTATCTTCAGCAGACGAATCTCGGCCCGGGTGATCAAGCCGGTCAGGCCCATGCCGCCGATGGTTGCCCGAAACCATTCGGGGTTTTCGGCGGCTGAGCAGAGACGGCGGGAACCGTCCGAGCGCAATAACTCGAACCGGGTGACATGACAACCGAAGCTGCCGTCGCGGTGATGGTTTTTACCGTGCACATCGTTGGCAATCGCTCCGCCCAGGGTAACGAATCGCGTCCCCGGCGTCACCGGTAGAAACCAGCCGCGCGGTACGATGAAATCTAAAATATCGCTCAGGCTGATGCCGGCTTCGCAACACAGCAGACCTTCTTCCGCGTCGAAGGATACCAAGCGATTCATGCCCGTTGTCAACAGCAGGGTTCCGCCCTCATTCTGGCAACTGTCGCCGTAACTTCTGCCCAAACCGTGCGGCAACATGGAGCCCGCCGGCTTCGGTAAGGGCAAGTGCCGCCAAAACACCGGATGGATCTTCTGTTCCTGCCTGGGGTACCGCCCCCATGAACGCGTATCCATACCCGTCACCTAGGTAGCGGCCAGGACCATGGCAATCACGACCACACCCACGGCATAACTGGCTTTGTCCTTGAAGGCGTAGATGATGGGGTCCTCGTGCATCTGTCCGCGTTTGGCGACCAGCCAGATCCTGCTGATCCAGTAGAACATGGGAGGGCAGATCAACCATAGATAGCGGGGGAAGGTATAGAGAGCCGCCACCTTGGGACTGCTGATATACAGGGCAAAAACCAGTACGGCCATGTAACCGGCCGTGATGCCGAAGGTTGCCAACTGGTTATCGTCGTCCACGCGATAACCGCGACCGGGCGTGGTTTCACCGCCCTGGATGCGCAGATTGTGCAACTCGGCATAACGCTTGACAAAGGCCAACGACAGGAAGAGGAACATGGAGAAGGCCAACAACCACTCGGAAAGTTCCACGGTGAGCGCCGAGGTTCCCGCGAAGATGCGCATGGTGAATAATCCGGCCAGGGTGAGAACGTCGACCAGGGCCTTTTGTTTCAGGTAAACGGAATAGGCAAGCGTGATCACCAGATAGAGAACCAGGACGGGCAGAAAATCTAGAGGGAGCAAGAAGGAAACGGCGACGGCGCCGCCGGCTAACAGGGGGACCAGCACCAGTCCGGTAGGAATGGAAAGATCGCCTGCTGCAAACGGCCGACTGCGCTTACGCTTGTGTCGCCGGTCGGCTTCCAGGTCGAAGAGATCGTTCAGGACATAGACCGAGGATGAAGCCAGGCAGAAAGCGATGAAGGCAAACAGGGCCGCGAGCAGTTTGTCGGTTTGCGTGTAGATGTGCGCGGTGAACAAGGGTACGAAAACCAGGATATTCTTCACCCATTGATGCACGCGCAAAGCTTTCAGCAGGGTTTTGACCCGGTTTTTCGGTTCATCGCCAAAAACCTCGGCCACCGGGGTTTGCGCCGTTACCTTGTCCCGGTAACGCAGCCCCTTACCGGCCAGAACGGCTTCTTTTGCCGCGGCCCATACGGGCAGATCAGCCCGACTGTCGCCGATATAGCGGAACGGCGCCTCGTCGACCGTTGAAGAGATGGCGGAAACCTTGGCGGACCCCTTGTTATTATGCTCGGCAGAACTTGCGATGACACCGCTGAAGAAGCCGAGATGATCGGCGACGGCTTGAGCCGGGACCTCGTTGCTGCCGGTGGCCAGGTAGACGGGTATCCCGGCTTCGGCCTGCTTTCGACACCAATTGACCAGGTCTTCACGATAGGGCAGATAGGCCGGATTGGGGACGGCGTACCGGGCAAGGGCGTGTTTCAGGGCAGCCCTACCGCGCAGCAGAAACCAGGGGAGCATCAGCAAAAGCCAGGGCCGTTTTTTCAGCACAAGAAGGAGGGACTCGAAAAGTAGATCTGTTCGGATGAGGGTGCCGTCAAGATCAACACAAAGAACCGTTTCCCGTGTTTTTACTGGTTGTTGCAAGCCGGCCTCCCCCGCAAACCGCGGTCGCATGGCTATCATACCCGAATCGACGGTCCATTTCCAAAACGAAAAAGCCCCGCCAGGCCAAACCGAAAAGGAAACCGTAACCGCCTTGCAATCGGCAGGTCGATTAGGCAAACAAACCGGTAGATCAACCGCCCTTCCAATTCAACATGTTTCGGACAGCGTTGCGGGGGATGCCGTGGGCCTTGGCCAGGGCGAATACTGCCTCTTGAAGATCTCCGTCGTAATGTTCCACCACCTGCTCACGCCTCTTCGCGAATGCCCGGGCTGCCTGTTGCAGCGCCCTGGTCGCCGTAGAACGATTGGTCCACCACTCGGAATGGCTTTGAATCAATTCCTCGTCGACTTCGCCCAAGAAGGCGGCTTGGGCTTGGGTGGCTCCCAGCTCGTAACGCCCCTCGGGATGATTTTGTTGCCGCATTCTCAAAATCATGTCGCGGACCTGGTTGACCAGGGCATACCGGCGACGCACGATTGCCCGGCAACGGCTGAGGATTTGCGATGGGAACCCACCAATGCGGATGGGTTTCCATTGCTCTCTTTACCTAATTTCCGGACCCATGTTGCGGCCCTCGGACAGGTGTTACAGTTGCCCGCCGTCTGGAAATTTTTTGGAAAAAGATTAAACCTTTTCCCGGATTTGGTTTTTAGATAAGTAAGAGGGCTGGAGAGCACCCGACCGCCGTGACCTTCACTTTGTGGAGGGGTTGAAACTTGGTCCACAGGGTGTAAAACTCACCTCCTTCGCAGACGCTTGCATGACCTTCACTTTGAGGAGGGGTTGAAACTATCCGCCCTCGCAATCAACCGAGACCTCACACCAGTTGCATGACCTTCCCTTTGTGGAGGGGTTGAAACTGATGGGCAGCGCCGGCAGAATCAGCCATCCCTTGTTGCATGACCTGATTCCACCGGTTTGTCCCATGGCATCCAGGTACACAACACCCTCCGGGGTAGGGGGAATGGGGGACCGTTACCCCAGGTAGGCCGCGATGACGGAGTCATCACGACCAACCTGAGGCTGGTATTAAATAACGCCCTTCGGGGTATAAGAAGACGGTAACAAAGGCAAAAAGATCAGTGCCTTACAAAACACCAGGTCATGTGGCATTCGGACAGCACCAACATCGCTCCTTGACTTAATCGCATTGGGCCGGAACCCGGTATGACTTGCATGACCTTCACTTTGTGGAGGGGTTGAAACTTTTGCTGAGCCTGATATGAGCCAAACGTGATTTCGCTTGCATGACCTCCACTTTGTGGAGGGGGTTCATGCATCGGCTCCATCGATGATTATTTATGCGCGTGGCCGGTTCATCTTACTTCATCGGGAAGCCCGGTTTCAACCGAAGGTGTCTCTGAGAGCCTCGGAATCGAAAGAGTGGTTTGTCACCCCAAATCAAACCTATACTTAAAAAGACAACTTGAAAATGTGCTAAACACGCCTTTTCGGGCAGATGGGGCCGAACAACATATTCAAAAGGTTGTGCCGTTTTGTTCTGGGCGCGTTGGTGGAGATTTCGAGCCGGCGCTCGGCGAGTTTGGACGCGTTGCGAGACGCACCGTCCCGTCCAAAACAGCCGATGGACGCGCCGCGAGGCCCACGATGCGCCCATTTCGACGGATCAGGCCGGTGGTTGCCGTTGCAATAGGTTCCTAAGACAACCCGATCACAGCCCGCAAATATGCAATATTACACCTGGTTTTCCTTGATCCGGGCTTCCACATCGGCGCTTGAATGCATCGCTTCAAGCCCAAAACCGTCAAGTTGGATTCGGGGTATTCCCTCCTCCGGCTCCTTTCTGTCCCGCTCCTTCCAGTGTTCTTCGAGAAAGTCCGCGGCCTCGTCCAGGTAGGGTTGGGCTTCCGGCGACTCGATCAGATTGGTGATTGCGGAAACAAAAAAATTTCGATAAACGTCGAAACGCGAAAGCGTCGTGGCGATCAGGGTCGGTGGAAAAAAAGGCGGCGCCAAGAGGGGCGGGTCAAGATGGAATGCCTGTTCGCCCAGGAACAGTTTGGTTTTGTATTGAGCATAAAGACCGGGTGCATCCAGGGAGAGCGATACCGTCGGCGGGAAGATTTCACCTTGCAGAAAGTTGGTCGGCCAAAGCATGAAGGGCCACATGCCGAAGTCGAAATCCCTGAATTGGTAGCGGGGCGGTTTCCGGCCCACGCCCAGGGAAAATAAGACGATTCGGCTTAACCTGTTCAAATCCAATTTATCCTGGTTAGTGAATATTCCGTCCCCTCCCAGGATGACGCGAACTACCTTGGCGAGCGCATTGTCCGAGGGATTCGGGGCGAAAATGCCGCCGTCCGCAAAGCCGTCCCGCACTGACCGCATCGTCGGCGGAGAGGCGGCCCAGTAGGCGACCTGCCAAACCGGTAATTCACCATCCGGCTCTACTTCACCTTCCTTTTCGGGAAAACTGTAGATAATCTTGGGTCGCCAATGGTAGATGCCCTTAGCGGGGGGCGAACCGTCCATACTGAAGGTACTGATCATCACATCGTGTTTCAAGTCCTTCAATTTTGTGTGTTCACCGAAGGTTTGTTTCAACAATTGGACGAAATCGGCTTCACCGTGCCATCCCGTCAGGCCGAAGAAACTGAGCCAGGCCGTGAAGGGGTTGACCTGATTGGTATAAATTCCCGGGTGTGCCCAGAATCGCTCCAATTTTCCACTGAGGACAGCCGTTCTCGGGTTCTCTTCTTGCGCCAATAGGAGAGCATTGAGCGCCCCGGCCGAAGTACCCGCGAAATAATGCTTACGAATGACTTTGAAATCCAGAAAACCCTCGTTTCGACGACAGAGCCGGCGCAGCATGACGGCCGTGGTCAGGCCGTAAATGCCGCCGCCGTCCATGCAGAGGATTCGATAACTGGTTTCAGCCATTGGTCACTTCCGTGTTAATCGCTAACAGGTCGCGTCTTGGATTGCGCCAGTCATCGGAGTTCAGGAAATCAAGAGCTCTCTCCAGGTAGCGCCGTGCCTCCGATGAATGGGTAGCCCTTTGGATTTGATCCACGAAATAGAGGCGCCAGAAATCAAAGCGGGCCATGGCCGTGGCGATCAGTGTGGGCGGGAAGAAGGGCGGCTGGAGGATGGGTGGGTCCAGGCGGAAGGCGTGTTTGCCCAGCATGAGCCAGGTTCGCTTTTCGGCGATCATGCCGGGCGCATCCAGGCCGAGGCTGACCAAAGGCGGATAGAAATGACCCGTCCATGGGTTGGTCGGCAGCATCGTAAAAAGGGTCGACCCGAAATCGAAATTGGATGTCCAATAATAGGGGGTGCGGTAACCCACGCCTACCGAAAACAAGGTTATGCTGCGCAAATCTCCCATAACCTCTATCTTTTCCAAAACCTGCCGTAGTAAATCGGTACCACCCTCTTCCAGGTCGTTCTCGTCACGCATGAGGATGACCTGAATCATTTTGGCCAGAGCGTTGTCTGAAGGATTGGGTGAGAAGATACCGCCGTCCGCCCAACCGCGGGTCACGGCGCGCATGGAAGGCGGCGCGGCGGCGGCGTAAGCCAAATCACGTAACAGCACGTCGGGCCGGTTTCTCGGGCCGAAATTGTAGAAGATATCCGGCATCCACTGCATTTGTCCCGTAATCGGACTCTCCTGGCCGCTCATGTCAAACGTGGTCAGCAGCACATTGTGTTTCAAGTCGCCCAGGGTTTCATCACCGAAGGTCTTCATGAGCAGGTTCTCGAAATCCGCTCTGCCCAACCAGGCGGTTATGCCGAAAAAGCTGAGCCAGGAGGCAACGGGATCGGCCAGGTTGGCGTAGATGCCGGGCTCGCCCCAGAAGGCTTCCAATTGCCCGGAGCGCACGAAGTCCCTGGGATTCTCGTACCGGGCCATCAACAAGGCGTTGATAGCCCCCGCTGAGGTGCCCGCGAAAAGATATTTTTGCCCCTCCGCGGGCTCCAGAAAACGCGGGCTATCCTGATCCTGCTGCGCATCGCACAGTTGACGCAGCAGGGAAGCCGTGGTCAATCCGTAAATTCCCCCGCCGTCAAGACTGATGATCTGATAAGGCGGGTTGCCGAGTTCGGCTCGATAATAGGGCTGTTCAGACATAGGGCCTCCAATGATCGGACATCTCAGTTCCATTGGTTTTTGAGATATTTCGCGGTATCAACGACTGAATCCATGGCGGTTGTACTGTCCAGGGTTTTTGTGATTTCCCCTATCAGGTATTGTTGCCACCACGGAAACCGGGCCCAGGAAGTGGCAATCAGGGTGGGTGGTAAGTTGGGCGGGCCGATGACCCTCGGGCTGAGGCGATGGTATCGCTCACCCAACAAGTTTTTACATTCCCAGACGGTATCGTCGGTCGGGCCGTTCAAAACCGATTGTACCCCGGGCGGGTAATAATCGCCGGTAAAAGGGTTGGTCGGCAACCAGAAGTAAAACGGCAACATTCCCAGGTTGAATTGTTTTAACCAGTAGAAGGGTTGGCGCGTGGCAACCCCCACGGACAGAGCGAATACGTGTTTCAGATATTGACCGGGATCGTCCTTTCCCAAGTAATTGATGACGGCCGCCACGGCATTGGTACAGGGATCGGGCGCGAAGATACCGGCGTCGCCCAAACCGTCGACAAGCGCTCTCAGGCCCGGGGGCGAAGCCGCACCATAGGCAACGTCGGCAACGCGTCGGTTTAAGTCGGCCTCGTGTCCATTACTGAAAAACCTGGGCCTCCAATGACGGCCGTCGACGCCGGACCAATCGAATGTGGCCACCAGAACATTATTTTTCAATTCGCGGAAGGTCATATCTCCGAAGGTTTGGCGGAGTAATTCCTGGAAATCCAAGGTGCCCAACCAGGCGGTGAGTCCGAACCAGCTCCAAAAAGCATCGATGGGATTTTTTTCGTTGGCGAAGGTACCGCTCTGCCTCCAAAACTCGTCCAAGCCGCCTCCGATTACAAAAGCGCGAGGATCTTCCTCCTTTGCCAGTAACAGGGCATTGATGGCGCCGGCGGATGTTCCCGAGAACAAGTGGACAGTTTGACGGGCGAGAAAGTCTTGGGGGCTGTTTTTGTCATCGATCGTCTTCTTCAACAAGAGAGCCGTGGCCAAACCATAGATGCCGCCGCCGTCCATGGAAACGATGCGGTAGGCGGACTTACCGGGCGGGATAAAATTGGGGACATCGAAAAAAATCATGCGCTTGCTCCTTATTCACCTGCGTCCTGTCGCGCCAGGCAGGCGGTCAGCTTTTCCGCCAGATCTTTGACATGTGGTTCCTGAAAAGTGGATATGTGGTTTCCTGTACAAAGGTGGGTGGTCACCCCGTCGGCGGCCATCAGGCGCCAGCCCATGGTCGGGTCGACAAAGGTCTGGTGCTTCAGGTCCTCGGTGACCAGCAGGTCCAGGCTGCCCGCGTAGGGCGGAGGCGCATAGCGCAGTTGCGCGAGATTATTGGCGTAAGCTACTTTTTGCAAAGGGGTCATAAAGGCGGTAGGGTCCCAGCTTCCGGTCTCCACGCGTTGCTGGTCGGAGAGACTGGTGTTGACCATCAGACGCATGTAGTCTTCGGCCAGATCCAGCCATTTTTGGATTTCTTCCATCAAAACCGGGTTCAACGAGCCCAGGGGCAGACCCACGCCTAGAATTGCCGTGAAACCCGCGGGTTGTTTGTATTTGGAAACCAGCAGGCGGGCCATTTCATAGGCCACCCAACCGCCGAAGGAATACCCTCCCAGATTGTAGGGGCCTTCCGGCTGTATCCGGCGGATATGTTCGATATACAACTCGGCCATGTCCTCGATGCGTTCCTGGGGTTTGGTGACGCCGTCCAGGCCGATCGACTGGATGCCGTAAACGGGTTGTTCCGGGTCCATGTGCATGGCCAGGCGATGATAGGGAAACACCGAACCGAATACGGCATGCACCAGGAAGAAGGGAGGACGGCTGCCGTCGGGCTTCAGCCCGACGATCGGGCCGAAGGGCGGCAGGTTGCCGTAACCCGCGCCGAAGGGAGGTTCGGGCGGCGGGCTTCCGGGAAAACCCGGTCCTCCCGGCGGCGGGAAGCCGCCTCCCCACGGCATGCCAATGGACATCCAAGGGTTGCCGCCCGGCGGCATATTGAAGGGATTCCGAGGATCGGGGTTACCCGAGGGAGGCTGAAACGCGGCCCAGGGGTTGCTTCCCGGCGGCAGATTGAAGGGGTTCTGAGGATCGGGGTTATTACCCGAGGGAGGCTGAAATGCAGCCCAGGGGTTGCCGCCCGGCGACATATTGAAGGGATTCTGAGGATCGGGGTTATTACCCGGAGGAGGCTGGAACGCGGCCCAGGGGTTGCTTCCCGGCGGCAGATTGAAGGGGTTTTGGTCACCGCCGCCTCCCGGAGGCTGAAATGCGGCCCAGGGGTTGCCGCCCGGCGGCGTATTGAAGGGTGATTGCGGCTCGGTGTCGCCGGGCGGTGGATATGAGGTCCGCGAATCGGATTCCGCGTGGCCCGGCGGCGATGCGGTATCGGTGTTTCCGTCCGCATTGGAGGATGCAGCCGTCGGTTCCGACTTGGGAGAGGACGGCGTTGCCCGCGTCTCCCCGGCCGGCTGTCCGTTGTCATCTTCCAAGGCCTTGTGTTCTTCCATGATGCGTTTCAGCAGGGCCATGCGTTCCGGGGACAGGTTGCCCAACCGCTCGGAAACATTCGCGCCGTTGTTGACCGCCTGTTTATCCGACATGGTCACCTCGTTCCGGTTTTTTGATCTTATACATTACGTACTGTTGTTGACCCGCCTGCATTTCTTTATAGATGCGCGAGTCCGGTGTGGCCAGGAAGTTGGAGATCACATTGTCGTTGTTGCCGTCGGCGTAGAGCCGGGTGTTGGCGTCGGCAATCTCATCGCATGAGAGCAGGACGTTACTGGTGATGTCCCGCTTGCGGACAATTTGAAAACCCAGATCTTGAAGCGCCTGTTCCAATTGCGGGATGCGTACGGTGTGCAGCATGTCCGTGTAGAGGAAGTGCCCGCCCGGTTTGAGAACGCGCCACACGCCGCTGTAGAATTTTTCGATGTTCGGGTAGCAGTGGGACGATTCGATATTGGTCACCACGTCCATGCTCTCGTCCGCAAAGGGCAGGTTCTCGGAATCGCCGGCGGTGAAGTGGGTATCGGGCCAGGTATGCGTCTTCTTGCAGAAGGCGACGGCGGCGTTGGAGAGGTCCAGACCGTTGACCGTGCCCACGTCGAAATAACGGCGGAACACGGTAACCGTACCGCCGCGACCGCAGGCCACATCCAGCACGCCGGTGTTTTTGTCCAGCGGGGTATCGCCGATCAGTTCAAGCACCAGGCGGGTGGGATTGCGGTTGATCACGTTTTCGGGCAGGGTCACCCGCGAGAAGGTGGGGTTGTCATTGGGCAGGTAACCCCAGTTCAGGAAGACGGCGTAGTTGCCGAACCCGCCGGCGTTGAACTGGTTGGTGACGGCGTTGTACAGTTTTCGCACGTTTTCCTTTTCGGGGAAGACGCCGGTTTCCAGCGAGAAGAACTGATCATCCCTGATGATTTCGGTTTCATCCACGGCTTCCGGCGCCGTCGCTTCCGGCTCGGGCTCCGATTGCTTCTTTTTCTTGGCCAACATGGCCAGCAGTTTGCGTTTTTCGGGGGACAGGTTCTCGATCCTGCCGCTCAATCCACTCATGCATCACTTCCTTCGTCCTGCATGGAGGCCAGCAGTCGGGCCACCTCTTCTTCCGACATATTCTCGATCAGGTCCAGTTTATCGCCCAGGGCATCCAGGTCGGCGCCGCCCACGGCTTGACAAGCGCGAACCTTGTCGGCCAGCGCCGCGATGGTGGGTTCGTCGAACAGGTGGTTGACCGTAATATCCACGCCGTAGGTATCGCGCAGGCGGGTGGACAGTTGAATGGCCACCAGCGAGTCGCCGCCCAGCTTGAAGAAGTTGTCGTGGATGCCCACCTTGTCGATCCCCAACAGGGCCGCCCACATTTCACACAACACTTCTTCCACTTCATCGCGCGGCGGGGTGTACTCCACGGCCTGTATGGGGCGGGCGTGACGGGTTTCCGCGTCTTGGGCGCCGGCGCGTTCCAGGGCTTCCCGGTTGTCGGTGCGCACCAACATATCCAGGCGCAGTTGCAGATTGGCGGTAGACACCAGGCAACGGTCCAAGCCGGAATCCAGGATGCGGGCAAAAGCCTCGCAGCCTTCTTTGGGCAGGATGGCGAAGCGCGCCCAGGCAGGCACATCCCCCTTGCTGAGCTGAGATTCTTCCGAGGGATACCAGGCGTCCCAATTGATCGTCAGCCGGCGTTCGGCACTTTGGGACCTTGCGTCCAGGTAAGCGTTGGCCGCCGCATAAGCCGCGCCGCCGAGACCGCCGAGCACCGTTGCTACCGAGGAGAACAGCACCAGGAAGTCCAGGTCATCGGGTAGAACCTCGTTCAGCACGTTGGTCCCCTGGATCTTGGGCCGGAAGTGGACAGCGGCCTGCTCGGGCGTGGCCTCGTGGATGGGCGCCAGCATGGCCTGATCTACCACGCCGGCCGCATGGATCGCGCCGTGAATCTCGCCGAAGCGCTCTTTGGCGGCGGCAATAACCTCGGCCATGCGTTCCCGGTCGGCAACATCGGCGCTGATTACCATCACTTCTGCACCCAGGGATTCCAGGTGACGGATCTTGTTGATCTTGAAACTGACCGGGTCGCGATCGCTGTGGGTTTCCAGCCATTGATCCCAGCCGTCCACTTGAGGCAGGCCCTTGCGGCCGGTCAGGATCAGTTTGGCCTTTGCGGATTCCGCCATCCATTCAGCCAGCACCAGGCCGATACCGCCCAGGCCGCCGGTGATCAGGTAGACGCCGCCTTCACGCAACACCGCATCGGGTTGGGGCAGTTCCGTGTCGGTAATTTCGTCGAAGGTTTCCACCCAGCGGCGGTCTTCCCGAAGAGCGACGCGCGCATGGGTCAGCGGCGCCGAGATCTCTTGAACCGTCCTGCCGATCAGCCGTTTGTGTTCCCGGTGATCGCCTTGAAGAACGATATCGATTTGGCGGGTCATCAACTGATGATATTCCTGGGGAATAACCCGGAACGGCCCCATGACGGTTGCCTTGTTCGGGTCGAATGCTTCCCCTCCGGTCACATCGGCGGCGCCGTCGGTGATCATTTCCAGGGTGATAGGCCGGTCCCATTGTTTGGCGCCGAAAGCGCGGGCGATGGACATCAGGCTGGAGAAGCCCCGTTGCTGGAGTTCTTCAAAACTGTAGGCGGGGTGAACCGGTCTTTGCAGCACGCCGGTATGGATGATCTTGGCGGGATGTTCTTCCGCGTGGATTTCATCGGCCAGGCACTGGTAGTCTGTGGGCAAAGCGGGGTCGATGGTGAACTGATCCCCGTCGCGGCTGAAGCTCGAAGCGGATGCCACCGTGATCACGCGATGGTCCTTTCTCAGTGCCTCGATAAAGGCTTCGTCGAAATCACTCTTCTCTCTGAAGAACAGGATCGGGCCCTCGACCGGCTCGCCCTGTTGCACGGGTCGTGCTCGCTTCCAGGTCGGCATGTACAACCAATCGGCCACATCGGGACGCTTACCGGTCAAGGCATCGGATTGGTCGAACGCGGTTTGCAAGGCTTTATGCGGATCGTTCCAGTAGCGCTCGCGTTGGAAGGGGTAGGCCGGCAAAGGAATGCGCCGACATGGTTCGGGGAAGAAGGCATCCCATTCCACCGGCACGTGGGCCAGGGCAATTTGGCCCAGGGCTTCGAGCAGCACGGCTTCGTCGGCCTTGCTTTCACGCGGATGTCGCACCGTGGTCACGGCGACACGATGACTGTCCCAGGCCGGGCTTTTTCGAGCCAGGGTGCACAGGGTGGAACCGGGCCCCAGTTCCAACAGGGCGCGGTCTGGTTCGCGCAGCAATTCGGTAACACCGCTGCCGAAGCGAACGCGACCGCGAATATGGCGCACCCAATAACCGGGATCACAAGCGTCGGCCTCAGTAATCCAGGTACCGGTTACGTTGGAAAGGTAGGGGATTTGCGGCGGCTTCAGTTCCACCCGACTCACGGCGGCGGCGAAGGCGTCCAGCGCGCCGTCCATCATGGCTGTATGGAAGGCATGGGAGGTGTGCAGTTTGGTTGCGGGCAGTCCCTCGGCTCTCAGTTCAGCCAGCGCCTGGTCGACCGCTTCATGGGTTCCGCCCAATACAAGGGCGTTGGGTCCGTTTTCAACCGCGATGGACAGATTTGGGAAGCGGCGGCAGGCATCCCCATCCAACGAGACGGCCAGCATGGCGCCGCCGGGCAATGCGCCGATCAGGCGACCGCGTTCGGTAATCAGGTCCAGGGCGTCTTCAAGGCAGAACACTCCGGCAAGGCAGGCGGCCACGTATTCGCCGACGCTGTGACCGATCATCGCGTCGGGTTGAACGCCCCACGCCGTCCATTGTTTGGCCAGGGCATAGCTGAAGGCGAACAGGGCCGGTTGCGTGATTTCAGTTTGCTTAAGGCGGGCGTCGACGTCGCCGGCCATGCCCTCGGCGGGGAAGAAGAGATCGCGCAGATCCAAACCCAGTTTGGGTTGCAGGTAGGCGGCGCAACGGTCCAGTTCCTCCCGGAACACGGGGGCTGTCTCATAGATCCCCCGGCCCATGCCCGCGTATTGCGCGCCCTGGCCGGGAAACATGAAAGCAGCCACGCCGTTTTTGGCTTCGCCGGAGCCGGTAAGGTAACGGCCCGGATCGGCCAGGGCGGCCAAACCTTCGGCCAGATCGTTGCAGGCAACCATACGACGATGATTCAGCAGGGGGCGCCCGCGAACCAGGGTGCTCGCCACGTCCACGAGCGCCGTGTTCGGATTCTGTTCACACCAGGATTTCAGATCGGCCACTCGGGCGTCCAAGGCCTCCGGCGTAGCGGCGGAAACCATCAGGGGTAGGTAACCAACCGTCGCCTCCGTTTCCTCCGGTTCGGGCGCTTCTTCCAGAATGACGTGGGCATTGGTGCCGCCGATACCGAAAGAACTGACGCCGGCTCGTCGCGGTATCCCGTCTACTTCCCAAGGTGAGGAATCGGCCTGAACATAGAAGGGGCTTTCGTCGAAATCGATCATGGGGTTGGGCTTTTCGTAGCGGAGACTGGGCGGCAGCCACTTGTGTTTCAGCGCCAGAACCGTTTTCAAGAAACTGCCGATACCGGCCGCCGAGTTCATATGACCCACGTTGCTTTTCAGCGAGCCGATCGCGCAGAACTGTTTCTTATCCGTGCCGGCCGAGAATACGTCTTGAAGCGCGGAGAACTCTATGGGATCGCCCAGTCCGGTAGCGGTGCCGTGGGTTTCTATATAGGTAATGGTCTCGGGCGCCACATCGGCAGCCGCTTGCGCCATGGCGATTACCTCGGCCTGGCCTTCCACGGACGGTGCGGTGAATCCTATCTTGGCCGAGCCGTCGTTGTTGACGGCTGAACCCAGGATCAGGGCGTGAATGGTGTCGCCGTCGGCCACGGCGTCCTCGTAGCGTTTCAGAACCACCACCCCTGCGCCGTCGCCGCCCACGGTGCCGCCGGCTTGGGCGTCGAAGGCGCGGCAATGACCGTCCGGCGACAGGATGCCGCCCTCCTGGTACAGGTAGCCGGCCTTCTGCGGGAAGGCAATGCCCACCCCGCCGGCCAGCGCCATGTCGCATTGATAGCTCAAAAGGCTCTGACAAGCCGTTTGCACGGCGACCAGAGATGTGGAACACGCGGTCTGGATGGTGATTGCGGGGCCTTTCAGGTTCAGCTTGTAGGCGACGCGCGTGGCCAGGTAATCCTTGTCGTTGCCGATCAGCGTTTGCAACCCTTCCTTGCCCAGGACCAGGTTGCTCAAGGCGTAGGTATTCACATCGGCGCCGGCATACACGCCGATCAGACCGTCATAACGAGCCGGGTCGTAACCCGCGTGCTCCAGGGCATGCCAGGTACATTCCAGAAAGACCCGATGCTGGGGGTCGGTGTTGGCGGCTTCCTTGGGACTCATGCCGAAGAAATGCGCATCGAAATGTGCGGCCTCGTCCAAAACGGCGCGGGCAGGCACGAATGCCTCTGAAGTGCGCACCATCGGGGTGACGCCCGCCTCGATCAATTCATCCTCGCTGAAGAAGGAAATGCACTCCACGCCGTCCTTCAGATTCTGCCAGAAAGCGTCCAAGTCGGGCGACTTGGGAAAACGGCCCGCCATGCCTACCACGGCTATTTTCGGCAGTTCTTCCTCGGGCAGTTCAGCAGACACATCGTGTTCGTCCGGTTCCATCATCGTCTGGGTCTCCTTCTTGGTTTGACTCGTTTTTTGAGGGCTTGCTTCTGCCTGGCCGCACGGTCAGCGGCGGCGTCGTAGGCGGGTTTTGCCTTGGTTTCCTTACCCAACCAGGAGGCCAGGGTGCTTATGGTGGGGTAACGCAGGAGTTCCACCACCGTGAAGTTGCGATTCAGCACCCGGCTTAATTTGCTGTGCACCTGTACCAGCAGAACGGACTGACCGCCCAGTTCGAAGAAGCTGTTGTGAATGCCCACTTCCTCGATGCCCAGCACCTCGCGCCATGCTTGAGCAATCGTGCGTTCCAGGCTGTTGCGCGGCGCCACGCGAGGTGCGCCGGCGCTCTTGAAGCCGCGCAGGTTGCGGAGGGCTTGCAGGTCGGGAGCGCCGGTTTCCAGTAGAGGCATGGTTTCCAGACGGATGAATTCCGGGTGGGAGGGGGTGCCGAAGCGATCGGTCATTTCCACCCGGCGCAGACGAGTTTCAGGATCCCCCGCGTCCGCCGTGAAGAAAACCCCCAATTGAATGCGGGCGAGAGAGCCGGTCGCTATGTATCGGCGAATGTTCGGGTTCGCGCCGTCCAGACCGATGATCACTTCAGGCAGCCCGCTGTTCAGTGCGGCACGAAGAGACGCAATGCCGCGCCGATGGTCGATGAGATGATAGCCGCGCGCCCTGGTGCGATCTTTCATCAGGTAACCCTTGCTCATCCCGACCTCTTCCCACATGGTCCAGGCCAGGCAGCGGCTGTCGTAACCTTTGCGGCGGAGAGATGCGCAGAAGCCGGAGAGATAGCTGTTTGCGGTGGAATAGGCTCCGGCGGCAACCCCGCCGAATAGGGCGTTGACCGAGCCGAACGCCAGGAAGAGTGCACCCTCGGGTAGTATGGAGGCCAGGGCTCGGCTACCCTCGGTTTTGGCCCGTAGCGTCTCGGCAAAGGTTTCGGGTGTTTCCTCATGCAGGAGCCGACCCGCAAAACTGCCGGCCAGGTGGATGATACCGTCCAACTTGCGGCCCGTCCGGGCCTCCGCTTCCGCAACGATCTCCCGGAGCGTCGCTGTGTCCGTGATATCCACGCGGGCATAGGCCGCGCTGCCGGGCATGGCCTGCAATAAGTTCAAGGCCGTCCGGCGCGTCTCGTTTTCTTCAAGCGGCGTGCGTCCCAGCAGGACCAGGTTGGCGCCGTGGTGTTGCAGCAGGAACTCGGCAACGTGGACGCCGATGCCGCCAAGACCGCCGCTGATCAGGTAGAGCCCGCCCGCTTTGAAGGGGTCGGAGGCTGATTGGGAAGGGATCATGGGAGCCAGGTAGGGCGCCAGACGCCTGCCGGCGCGTCGGGCGATCACGAGATCACCGCCGCCCAGGTCGTGTTCATCGAACGGGTCGACGCTTTCCGGTTCCAAGTCCGCCAATCGGCAACTCAGATCGGGGTATTCAGCGGCGATGGTTTGCACCAAACCGATGAGCGCGGTCTTTTCCGGCAGGACAACGTTGTCGGCATCCACGGCTATTGCGTTGCGAGTTGCGACCAGAAGCTTTCCACGAAACTGTCGGCGAATGAGACAAGCGGCAAGGGCCGTCAGGCCGATTGCGCCGGCAGCGTTCATGGCTCGGCGGTCGTTTTCGTCATCGTCGCGATGGTAGTCGCAAGACCAGAGATGGATGATTTGCGCGGGCTTGCGTCCGGCCTCATCCAAGGCGTTCATCAAGGTTTCGTAATGGTCTTCCCGATCGGGAGCCATGGCATAACGTCGGCCCGGTTCCAGGGTTGTGAAGTCACGGCCGGCTTCAACGAAAACGGCATCGCCCTCGATGTTATCGCCCAGACCGCCGCTGTCCAGGAAGATCAGGCGCAAACCCTCCACGGGCGCCGACGGCGCTGATTTCAGCTTCCAAACCTGTTGGTGGAACCAGGGCGGGACCGTGTTTTCGTTGGCCAGGGCCAGGTCTACCTCTTTCAGGCGCTTTTGGAACCGACCCTGTTGCAGTGACTTCTTCAATTGCGTGCGTTGAATCTTGCCGCTTGTTGTTTTGGGGAACTCGCCCTCGCTGAGCGGTAGAACGACGGACGGCGAAATGCCCACGTCTCGGGCAACCGTTTCCTTGATCTTTTGCAACAGCGCGGTGTCTATGCCGGAAGATTTGTCGACCGGGACGAAGAAGACGGCCAGGCCCTCGGTGCCCGTGGTGGGATCGTCCACGGCGCAGGCGGCGCTGAAGGTAGGTGTGACTCCCGGCACGCCGTTGACAACATCCTCGATTTCATAGCAGTAGAAATTGGCGCCGCGAATGATGATCATCTCTTTCTCGCGGCCCGTCAACGACAGTCTGCCGTTTTTGATAAAACCCAGGTCGCCGGAGTTGAACCAACCGTCGCCCACGAATGCTTCCGCATTGGCCTCTTCGTTATTCAGGTAGCCGGGGGTGGTCACCTCGCCGCGAATTTGAAACCGGCCGATGACGCCCTCGGGCACAATGCGATTTCGAGTGTCGGTGATGCGAATCTGCACGCCGGGCATGGGCGGTCCCAGATCGACGAAGGCCATGGCGTCCTCGTCGGAACCGGCCTCGCGAAGAAGCCCGGTGAGAGAGTCTTTGGCCACGTGGTGCACACCGGAATCGGGCCGGAAATCGTTGGTGTAGGTCATGCACGTGCAGACCTCGGCCATACCGAACGCGGGCTGCATGACCTGAGAGCGGATGCCGAAACTATCGGTGCGTCGGAGGAAATCCGTCACCACGGCTTCGGTAACCTGCTCCCCGGCGTTCATGGCAAATTTCAGCGAGGATAGATCCCAATTGCGACCGGGGTTTTCGGCCAGGGCGTCACTGACAAGTTTAAAGCCGAAGTTGGGTGACCAGGTGTGCGTGACCTTGTGTTCCTCCATCAGATCCAGCCAGATGAGGGGATCGGCCAGGATGACGGAGGTGCGCACCACGATTTGGCGAATACCCAGATAGGTATCCTTCAGGTGACAGGTGAGGATGGGCACCACGTGGTCCATGGGCAGCCAGTTGAGGGTGATGTCATCTTCGCTGTAATCGCAAAATTGCTTGGAGCCCCAGATATGGTGGATGATGCCGTGGTGGGTTTCCCGGATGCACTTGGGGATGCCGGTGCTGCCGGAGGTCAGCTGATAGAAGACCACGTCCTTGGGGTCGGCCGGATGAATCTTACCCTTGGTATCCAGGGCCAGATCTTCCACGGCAGCCACCTGGAAACCATTCGGATCAGCCTCATACAGCGCGGGCACGGAAGCAAGGGCGGCGACGCTTTCGCGATTGCTAAGAACCAGGGGATTGCCCAACAGTTGGTGGATGTTCCACAGCTTGTTGACCACGCTGCTCTTGCGGCTATAGGTGGGCGCCATGGCCACGGTAACGGGAATAATGCCACCCAGCACACAGGCCTGGAAAGCGGCGAAGTGATCGCCCAGGTCTTGGATTTGCAAGATGACGCGATCGCCGGGTCGCAAACCCTGTTGTTGCAGGCCGGCCAGCAGGTGTTGGGCGCGCTCCGCCAATCGGGCGTAGGAGAGAAAGCAGCTCCGGTCTTGAACCAGTCGAATGCCGCGATCCTCCGGCAGAGAAGCGCTTTTCAGAAATGCCTCGCTTAGCGTGCGCGGCGCATCGGCGGGAATATGCAGGGGGCCGCCGTCGGCAAAGGCTCGCGGCAGGTCTACGGCCTGGAGATCAGGGGCCGGCTTCGGGGACGATCTTGTCTCCCGGCGTTCGACCGTCGGCAACAGGTCCGAGATATGGACGGGTGCGGTCGTTTCCTCGCGCGGGAAGGTTGTCACCGCCAGGCGGACGACACCGGAAACCTTGAGCAGGGCCGATTCCCAGCGTCGCACCAGATCGGCGTCCACCACCTCCACCTCGCTGAGGGTGTGATTGCAGATTTCGCCGCATCGGTTCAGCGGGAAATGGTTAACCGGCACTATAGCGGCCGGTCGTAAGTAGCGAGGCAGGTTTTGGGTAACATGCTTTTCCAAAGCTTCCGTGGGAACTTCACCGCCTGAGATGACGTAGGCAATGATCTCGCCGGTTTCGGTCGGGCGAGCGTGGCAATCGTGGACGGCGCGATGGGCGCGCAGGACAGCCTCGATGCGCGCCAGGTTGAAACGCCTGCCGCCGCGTGCGTGCACCCTGCCGGACGGGGGCAGCAGTTCCAGGCTGCCGTCGGCCGATAGCCGCCCGCGATCGCCGGTCGGCCGGCCGTCCAGTTGTATGCGGCCGGGTACGCCGATAGGAGCGAGTCCGCCGCCGTCATCCAACACGCAGACGGGCAGGTAAAAGCGGTTCCCCGCGCCGACAACACCGGTACCACTTGCGTCGCTGCAATTGACGAAGGAAACCTCGCGGGCGGCCTCCGGCGGGCAGTAACTGTAGATTAACTCGGCGTCCATCTTGCGTTGGAAGGTCCGCACGGTTTGCCGGTGCAGCAGACCGCCGCCGCAAAGGATTTGACGTATGTGTCCGCCCCGAATTCCTTCCGCACCGGCTAATAGCTCGGCCAGTTTCTCGGGATGAAACCTGGCGTGGGTAGCGCAAGCGAAGACGGCAGGCCAATCGATGTTTTCGGGATCGTCCGGGCAAACCAGGGCCGCGCCTTGCGTCAGCGGCCACAGGATTTCCACGGCCATGAAATCATCGTCGGAGGCGGCATGCAAGGCCGGCCTGTCCCCGACGGTCAGGTTGAACCGTTGTTGCAGGCAGGCGATGCGTTGCGCCAGGGCGCGGTTGGAAACGGCGACGGGGTTGCCGGAACCCTGCATCATCAATGCCGTCAGGTCCAGGTCGGCAATGGTTTCAAGCGGCGTATGTTCATCGGCAACGTCAACCACAATGACCCGCCCGGGGAAATCGGCATAACGGTCGTCATCACGATCCACCAGCAGCAAGCCGGCGGGTGGTGAGTTATTGCCGACCGCAACGGGAACCACGCTCGCCCCCGCTTCCAGAACGCCCAGCACAGCCGTGACACGTTGCGGGCCGGGCGGCAGGGCGATACCGACACGGCGTTCACCGTTGGTCATGGCGTGCTGCAGTCCGGCCGCCAGGGACCCCGCGGCAACCGGTAATTGTGCGTAGGTCAGTAGAGTATTACCGTTTTGGTCCAGGACCGCCGGAGCCCCCGGGTTTCGACCGCACACTTCGGCCACGAGCAGATGAGCCGGTGTTTCAGCCCCGATCGTCGTCTCGCCGATACCTTGCAGGAAGTCGCGTTCCCACCCGGTCAGCATGGGCAGTTGCAGGATGGGAGTTTGCGGGGCATCGGCCAGGTGTTCCAATAGAACCACGAAGTGGCCCACCATGCGCAACACCGTTTCAGGTTCGAACAGGTCCTTACTATAAGAGAGATAGCCGCCCAACTTGCCCTCGTGGTTCCAAAGATGCATTTCCAGGTCGAAGTGCGTGGTGTCGTTATCCAAATTCTCCCGGCAGACTTCCAGGCCCGGGATCTCCAGTTGTTCCACCGATGATTTTTGCAGGCTGAACATGACCTGAAAGATGGGGTTGCGGCCCGGGTCACGCGCCACGTTAAGATGCTCCACCAGCAATTCGAAGGGCACATCGGCGTGGGCGTATGCGCCGACCGTGGTTTCTTTGACTCGCGTCAGCAGGGTTTCAAACGGAGGATTCCCGGATAGATCGGTGACCAGTACCAGGGTATTCGCGAAAAAACCCACCAGCCCCTCGATCTCCCGGTGCGTGCGGCTTGCCATGGGCGTACCCACCGCGATCATGTCCTGGCCGCTGTAACGTGCGATGAGCAGCTGGAATCCGGCCAGGAGGGTTTGGAACAGGGTGACGCCGTTGCGCTCTGAAAGCGCTTCCAGGGCGGCGGTGCGCTCCGCGTCCAGGCCGAAGTACTGCCTGGCGCCCGCGAAGGTTTGCACCGCGGGACGCGGCCGGTCGGACGGCAGTTCCAAGGCGGGTAAACCCTCCAAGCGCTCACGCCACCAGGCAAGGCGCTCTTCCAGGTAGGCGCCGGAGAGCACACGGCGTTGCCATAAGGCATAGTCGGCAAACTGAACCGGCAACGGCGGCAGGGGCGAGGGCTTACCGTTGCGGAAGGCATCGTATAAAAGTGGAATCTCCACGTTCAGCACGCCGATGGACCAGCCGTCCACCACGATATGGTGCATATTGAAGAGTAGAATGTGATCGCGATCGTCGATTCGATAGAGCGAGACCCTGATCAGCGGTCCGGTTTCCAAATCGAAGGGCTGCAAGCTGTCCCGTGTGGCCCGCGCCGTCATGACGCGCTCGCGTTCGTCCGGGGGCAAATCGGGACGTTGGTGCAGCGGAATCTCCAGAGCAAGCGAAGGCACAACTACCTGGCAGGGCTTGCCGTCGCGGGCCGGGAAGGTAGTCCGCAAGGTCTCGTGACGGTGTACGATTTCCTGAAACGTGCGCCGCATGGCCGCTATATCCAGATCACCGCGCAGGCGCACCGCCGAGGGCAGATTGTAGAAAGCCTCTTCCGGGGCCAGCCTGTTCATGAACCACAAGCCCCGCTGAGCAAAGGACAGCGGCAGGTCGGTTGCCACCTTGTCGCGAGGGCGAATGGGCTCGACGGCCTCATCCGTTTCCTCGCGAAGCATCAATTTCAGCAGTCGGCGTTGCCGTTCAGACAGCTCCTCAAATCGTTGCGAAACAAGATCCATGGTTCCTCACTCGAATGTGGCGGCTTGGTTTTGGACGGGTGGAATGGACGGGTTCATTGACTGGCTGCCGTGGTTCCACCACGGTGAGCGGAGAAATTCCAGACCCTGTGTTACCGCTTCCAAGGCTGTCGGGGATTCGGTTACCCTCTCTACCTGGTTCACGATGAAGCGGCGACAAAAGTCGTATTTGGCCAGAGCCATGGCCTTTAGGGTCGGCAAGGCCTGAGGCACTTGAAGCAAAGGGGGATTCATACGGTAAAACGCTCTTCCCAATAATTGAGTACATTCGTAGACGGCATCTTCCGAGGGCGCATCCAAGGAATAGAAATAGGAAGGCCACCACCAGTTATTCTGGGGAATATTGGTGGGGTAGTAGTTGAAATTCAGCCAGCCCAGGTTGATATCGGTAGGCCAATAATAAGGAAGTTGCGTGCAGACACCCATGGAGAACATGGCGATGCGAGAGACGATGTCGGTATTTTGGGGGGAAATTTGATAGATCAGGCCCCTTGCGGTACGCAGATCGACCCGAA
Organism: Acidobacteriota bacterium; assembly: GCA_030066195.1. Taxonomy (GTDB): domain Bacteria; phylum Acidobacteriota; class Holophagae; order Acanthopleuribacterales; family Acanthopleuribacteraceae; genus JASJCB01. The sequence continues at coordinate 21,627 of JASJCB010000023.1, read as the reverse complement.
AATGCGGAGTGAGGCGCATCAACGCGTCTCGGGCTTTGGTCTCATTCTGACTTCCTGCCGTACGCTCGCTGACCCGGCGAACATACGCGACAAAATGACGTAATTCTTCATCCATACTCTCCCCGGCGGGCCCTTCGGCGAGAGTGCTCAGCACTAAGTACTGATCGGCAACGAGGCCGTGAATGGAGCGGAACCAACCGAGGAATTCACGCGCGGTCACGGGTTGTTCGCCGCCTACCCCCTGGTTCATTTCATCGATCAATCGGTCGATTTCGCTTATCAGGGCATTCTCCGCATCATTGCTTTCTCCTGCTTCGAAGTCAGGCAAGCCTTCCCCCAGGGCTTGCTTCAGGGAATTGAGGAAACCAATCCCTTCAACGGTAATGGGATCCCACCCATTTTCGCCGTCCGGCGCGTCGCTTCGGGCAAACAGTTCCACCCGCTCGTAGTAGGTGCGGTGCAAGCCGGCCGCGAAAAGCAGGGTGTCTCCGGTTTGCCGCATGTTTTTCGAGATCTGTGCCCTTTGAAAGGCGACCACTTTAGCCACGGCGTTTGTACAGGGATTGGGAACGAAAATACCGCCGTCCCCGTCGCCTTCAATCACCCTGCGATATCCCGGGGGAGCGCCGGCGCCGTAGGCAACGTCGACAATCTTGCACCGCCGGTCGATTTCCGTCAACGGGAAGTTATAGAACATCTTGGGTCGCCAGGATCGCCTGTCGGAGTTGATTCTTTGCGAACCGGACCAACGAAAGGAGGTGACCATCACTCGTTGGGGGAGATCGCACAGGCGCAGATCGCCGAAATACTTTTTCAGAACCTTGATATAGCCGTCGGTGGCGAACCAGGGAATCAAACCCCAAAGCGCGTACCACTCCAGCCAGAGATTGTCATAGGCTGCATATACGCCCGCTTCCTTCCAAAAGGATTCCAATTCGCCGGAAAGCGCCACCTCCCTGGGTTTCGGGCTCTTGGCCAGAAGCAGCGCATTGATGGCGCCGGCGGAGGTTCCGGTAAACATAAAGATGTCGCTTCCGGTTAGGAAGTCCGGGTCTCGTTCGCAGAGTTTACGGAGCATAATAGCGGTAGCCAGGCCGTAAATGCCGCCCCCGTCCATGGAGAGCAGCCGATAGGGTTCACTACCGCGAGTAAAATCAGAGGGAGCGATTTTTGCCATAGGAATAGCCTCACATGCCGTTTGCTCTAGCTGGTATGTTCTTTTGTCGTGGTCGATTGGATCTTAAAAACGTAGATGTTATTCTAACCTTAAGCGCGATATTTCGCCAACAGGTTATTTTTATGAAACCGGTGTTGAAGATCCTTTATCGCCGCGATGCCGCCTCCCACCTGTCTTAGACGCATTTCAGCCACTTCGTTAGTTGTTGGTGAGCGGTTTCGGCTTGGGTGAGAAACAGAGGTACATTGCATCCGAAGGGTTTGCCGGCCCGGCCTCTTTCGGTTTTTCCCTTCGGGAGTTTTCTTTTTTCAGGCTTATGGTTTTGAGTGTCCCAAGCGAACAAACGCACCCTTACCGATAAGCACGGAATTGATTCAGGTCCGGTCTTGGTGCCTACCATAACGATGAGATAGGGAGCGTTTGTTCACTCTACCTTGGGTTTTCTCTCAGGTAGGTGTAGGCCAGGTTTCTCATTTCTTCCAAGAGGTTGCGCATGTCTTCCACCGTGGTCAGCGGGTTGATGAAGACTGCTCGGAAGTGATCTTCGTTCTTCAGGCGCGCGATGTTGTACATGGCCAGGTTATTGCGCTGTGATTGGTCGCGGACCCAACGGTGGAGATTGTCCCGGTAGGTCACCGGTGCGTCCTCCAGCGACGGTGGTCGGAATTGGAAGCAGGCCAGCGGCGAGCGGGGTTCGTAGCTCAACTGGAAATCGGGGTCGTCGTTGAACAGGCCGGTCAGGTCGCACATGAATTCCATGCGGGCGTTGACCAGGTTGCGGTAGTGGTTCTCGCCGAAGGCTTTCATCAGCATCCACAGGCAAAGACTGTCAAAACGTTTACCGCATAGGATGGTGTATTGACCCAGGTCATCGGTCTGGGCGGTGTTCACCATCTGGGGATGGTACAGATAGTCCGCGTTGGACGAAAAGACCTGCTTCAGCACCTTGGGGTCGGGCACCATCAAGGCGGTACAGGTCAGGGGAACCTGCATCCACTTGTGCGCATCCCAAATAGCGGAATCGGCGTATTCCACGCCTTTGAAGATTTCCTGACCCCGATGACTGAGACTCATCAGGCCGCCGAAGGCCGCGTCCACATGCAGGTGGATATTGCGTTCGCGACAGATGGGCGCAATCTCGTCCAGGGGATCGAAACCGCCTGTAACGGTGATGCCCATGGTGGCGACCAATGCGAACGGGATGAGCCCTCGCGTATCGCATTCGTCCAGCTTGACCAGTAAGTCGTCCACCAGCATTTCATTGCGGTGGTTGGTGGCCACCTTGATCACCTGCTCCTTACCGATGCCCAGCAGGTTGGCGGAGTTGGCCACGGAATAGTGGGAGGCGTCGGAACATAGAATGGCCCCGCGTTTGGAAACGCCCGCCATGCCTTTCAGCGCAATATCCTTATCCAGTCGTGTATTTCGCGCCACCGTCAGTGCCAACAGGTTGGAGATAGACCCCCCCGGCAGCAAGATACCGCCGCTCCCCTCCGGGAGCCCCAACAGACGCGCCATCCAGCGAATGACATTGCGCTCGATGATGGTGCCCGACGGGGACATTTCCCAGGTGGCCAGGGTGGGGTTCATCATCGACGCCAACATTTCTCCCATCAAGGAGGGCATGGATGCGCCGGGGAACATCTGGTTGAGAAAAAGCGGGTGCCAGGTTTTGACGGCGGTGGGCAGCACCTTATCACGAACCAGGTCGATGGCGCCGGTCAGGCCGATACCCTCCGCGGGAGGAATCGGCTCATCGAAAGCGGCAATCATGTCCGCCTTCGAGTGGAATTGGATCGGCGGACGATTGGTCGGTTCCGCGTAATAGTCTGTCAGAATGTCACGAACCTGGTTGACGACTTCAGCAATACGTTCCGGCTGATGATGCTGCAAACTGCCCCCTTTCTTTACGGACAGCGAAGTCCGTGAACAAAATGCTTATCCTAGCACCCCGGGCGGGTGAGGGCAATTGGGGTGATCGGAAATTCAGGATGTCGTCAGAGTCGAGGGAATTTGCAAATTATCATCTGAGTATACGGCGCCAAGCCAATCCTCGCCCGAAAAATCAAGGAAAATCAATGCATAAAACAATCAAGTAACATCCAAATTACTGGGAACAATCGAATATTTTATGCATTGTCCTTATGTGTTCCCAGGAACAATCGAGTATCGGACGCCGGCTCAGCGTGTCTTTCCGGGAATGTTTGAATCAATTCGGCGTTGCTACCGGCTCATGTTTATGACTTTGGCGAGGCCCCTGTCCTCTTGATTATTCATTGCATCGCAAAGCCCACGGGCAGTAGGATATAAAAGCCGATTCGGCAGAAGGATGCTTCATGCCGCCTACAGAAGAAGTCAAAGCCAGGCATATTCCGCTCGACCGTCTGGTCTCAGTCACTATCCAACTACAAAATATCAACGACAGGGATAAGCCGGAATACGCTGAGATCAATCTGGGCATCGTCAACCTGCTCAACGGCTATTCGCGCGGCGCTATACGCGGCATCGTCACTCGTGAACTGCGCGCGCAAACCGGCCACTTTGTTTACTTCGAGATTCGCGGCATCGCCAATAACATCCCTCTGGATATCGCCTATCTTCACTATTTGAAAAGTCACATCAAGAATCCGGCCGTCATGGTGCTGCGTCGGGTCCAAAAATTCCTGATGCCCGCCCACCGTAAAATTCTGGGTGATTTGGAGCGCGATCAAGTGGAAGCGCGCCGGTTGGACCTGGTAGGTTTAGATGTCAGCCGTCGCATCAAGTTCAGCTTGGAGACCATGCAGCGTTACGAGACGATGGCCGGTCTGACCGGTTCCATGACCCGGAAACTGGACATCCTGGCCAAGGCGGCCAACGCGCCCGCGCAATCCAAATGGGATTTTCAGTTATTGCGCAACATCCTATTCGATCAGCATCACCTGAGGCACGACACCGGCATGTCCTGGCTGCAAAAATCCACCTTCAAGGGCGATTCCGAGTTCATGGAACGCACCATGTCCCAGGGCGAGGAGATGCTGGATCGCAAGAGTGAACGCATTTACGGGATGTTGGAGAAATTGGCGAAACTGCCCTTCGACCGTGACGGGGCCACGCCCGCCCTGGTGGACTGGTACGGTCTGGCCACGCGGGTGAAGCGTGATGAAGACTTCATTCGGGTCTTCGATGCCGAGGAGAAGATCTATAAACGCCTGCGCCGCACCAGTTGGTTCGCGGTTCAAGCCGCCTACAACGCGGACAAGTTCAGCGAACAACTCGGCAAGCAACTGCCGGAGCCCGAAAAAAGCCAGGAGCGGTTGAACGATCTTTCGGACCTGTATTTCGAAATGGATCGCTGCATCGAACATTCGACCTCGGGTGAAGCAGATGCGGCCATCGAATCCGATTTCAACAACGGCCTGTTGAACAAACGCGAGGCCGATGAAGCCAGGGACTGGGTGAAACACAATAAAGTCCATTTGCAGAGCCTGCGGCTGGGCACCTTTCGCAAAATCGTCGAAATGGTGGACATGGAACCCGAACTGATCGTGGCCGAAAAACTGGAACGACAAATCCAGGCAGATAAAGAACTGGATGAAGAAGCGGTCAGTTCGGAAAGCCTGATCCCGCTGGTTCCCATCCGTGAAATGCGCGCCGATTTGGTGAAGCTGGCCTCCGACCTGGAAACCGAGCCCAACGATCTACTGCTGAAGTACGTTACCCTGCACGACAAGATCATGAACTGGATCGGCTTTTTGGACGAAATGGACCTGCACCAGCAGATCTACCGGGGCTGCGCCGACTTTCGCGAATTCGAGGATCAACTGCACAAGCTGGAGATGATCGAGGAACAGTTGGGGAACCTGCGGCGCAACTGTGCGGCTCGACTGGTGGAGGTTTTCCGCACGGCGCATTTCCGGCTGTTACCCGATAACATCTATCAAACTTCGCTGGAATTGACGGTGGGCGAGATGCTGGACAGTCTGCGCAAGCTGGATTACTCCGTTATCGAGGCTCAGGTTTACCGCACCATGTTCGAGAAAGCGATCGAGATGCTGCCCAAGGACGTGGTCCCCCAGTTGGACACACTGTTCACCCTCCTGCACACCATTCCCGGCCAGGTGCAGTTGTTGTCCGCGTTGGGCGATTGGGAGAAGGACCTGGACGAGGCAAGCTTCAACGAGAAGCAGGGATTTATCATCGAAAACGAGTTCCATCTGCAAGATCTGATCGACGATATCCGCGCGGCCCTGCGCGAAAAGTTGGGCGCCGACGCCATGTCCACCCGGCGCTTGCGTTTCGACGTCTTCAGCCTGGCCGATTGTTACGCGGGCAACCTGAGAACCCTGCTGGATGCGCTGCGCCGTCGTTTGCCTCTTATCACCTCGCCCGAGGAAGGCGAGCGCCAGTTGGAGCAGGTGCAGGCTCTGGAAAACCAGGTCATTGAGGCGCAACGGGTCACCAGGCCCGACGGCGACGCCGTAAAGCGCCTGCGGGAACTGGAACAAGCCAACCTGTTATCGGACGGATTCGTAAAGAAACTGAACCAGGACCTGGTTGAAAACTTCGCCGAATTGGATCAACTGTTAGAAGTGATCAACGATGACTTGAGGGATATTCGCAAGCTTCAGAACCGCTTCGGCGCCGACCACGATACCGATCCTTTCGAACTGACCATCAACCTGAACGACTACGAGCAATTGAAGCGCATCTACACCTTCGTGGACAATATTTCCATGATGGACATCAAGCGTTTCGGCGTGGTCTACAAGGCCCGCAACAAATTGATGGACGAGGTCTTCCTGAAGGCGCTGAAAAACCACCCGGATATTCCCCGCGAATTGGCGCGCCTGGTGAGCCGCAAGAGTTATAAAGCCTACCAGGACAGCAAGAACGTGCCCGTGGATCTGAAGATCGCCGTGTTGGACGGCATCCCCGAACTGATGGAAACGGAAGCTCAGCTGTTGCTGAGGACACTTAACTTCAGCGCGAGCGACCGGATCACATCGAAATCGATCTATCAGGCCCTGATGCAGATATTGGAACGCACTCGTAAGGCCAAACCGGAGCAACTGGCCTCGATCAAAAAGATTTGGAATATCTATACCGATAAAATCAAGGCGTTCAAGCCCCTCAATTACCAGCAGAATTGTCGCAATAACGTAGAACGCCTTTTGTCCGACGCCAGGAATATCATAGGCAATCGGCTCGGTTGATGTTTTGAAAAGAATTGTAGATTTAAAAATTCATCGATGCCCGGTGTTCCCATTTAATCGTTAACGGTACTAAATGCTAAAATAATCTGGAGAGTTGCCGATAAAACCAATCAGTTCGTCGGAAACCGTAACCAGGGTGACCATGGATACCAATAACCGGATCCTAATCGTGGATGACAACGTCGCCATACACCAGGACTTTCGCAAGATCCTGGCTCCGCCTCAGACCGCCCAATTCAAACAAGAGGAATTCGCCCGCATGGAAGAGATCCTCTTTGCAGAGCCTGACCGACCCAAGCCCCGCTCTCAACCCATGCACTACAACCTGGAGTTTGCCTTTCAAGCCGCGGAGGCTTACGGCATGATCGATCAGGCCGAGGAGGGTCTGGACCCCTACGCGGTTCTGTTTACCGACGTACGCATGCCCCCGGGCTTCGACGGTGTGCGCCTGGTGGAAAAGGTGTTGCAGCGGGCGCCGTTCACGGAAATCGTCATCATTACGGCCTTCACGGATTACAGTTGGGACGATCTGAACCAGAAGTTCGGTTGGACCGACCGCATCTTGATCCTGCGCAAACCATTTGACACCATTACCATCAAGCAGATCGTGTCCACACTGACCAAGAAGTGGGAGTTGGGCTACCAGACCCGCAAACTCACCAAGGAAATGAGCCTGCATCTGCAAGACCTGGAAAAGAAGGTGGAAGAGCGCACCAGCGAACTGAGGGCCGCCTACAGTGAACTGCAAAACTTCGCCTATATCGTATCCCATGACATGCGCTCGCCGCTGGCGGGATTGCAGGGTTTTATTCGCGAGTTGAAGCTGGATATCCAGGAGACCTTCAACCTGATCGATCCCATTATGGGCCGGCTTGACGGGGAATCCATGGAACAGTTGCTCCAGATAAGGGATGAACGCATTCCCGAGGCTTTGGATTGCATGAGCATCTCCTCATCGAAGATGGACCGTCAGATCAAGGCCGTGCTCAACCTGGCCAGATTGGGACACCGCACCTTCCGCTTTGAAAACCTGTGCTTGAAAACCCTGGTGGAGAGCCAGTTGAAAACGCTGGCTTTTCTCATCGAGGAGGGCGGCGTCTCGGTGACGCTACAGGACATGCCCTTGGTGTTTACCGATGCGCTGGCCATGGAACAGATTCTGGGCAACCTTCTCTCGAATGCGGTCAAGTACCTGGACCCGGAAAGGCCGGGTAGGATTGAAATATTCAGCGAGGCGGACGGCGGCGATACCATCGTTCACATCCGCGATAACGGCCGCGGCATACCCAAACAGCACCGGCAACGCATCTTCCGCATCTTTCAACGCATCGCTCATCCGGGCGTGGAAGGCGACGGGATGGGCTTGACCTATGTAAAAACCCTGTTGCAACGACTGGGCGGCGATATCTGGTGCAACTCGGAAGCGGGTGTGGGCACTACTTTCAGTTTTCGCATACCCGAGTGGGAAGGCCGTGACTATTCCAAGCGGAATTGAGCCTCAGGTTTCGGCGCGCACGAATTTGATCTTGAACAGATCCATGAGCAGCGGCAGCAGAATGACGGAACCCAGCCAGCAAAAGAAGACGCCCATAATGGCGCATAGACCCAGGCTTTGAAAACCGGAATACTCGGCCAGGAACAGGGAACTGAATCCAAAGATGGTTGTCAGCGAGGTCAGGGTTACCGCTTTGCCGCAAGCGGCCATCAAGGGACCCAGATCGGCAGTCTTTCGATGCAGGTATTTTTCTACGATATGAACCCCGTCGTCGATGCCGATGCCGATGATAATAGGCGTGGCCACAAAATTGATGATGGTGATATCGATCCCCAGAACCTTCATGGTGCCCAACATCCAGACCACCGAGATGAGCAGCGGCGTAAGCGTTAGGAATACCAGGGTAACGTTGCGGAAGTGGATGAAAAGAATCAGGAACACCAGCGCAACGGAAACACCGGTAGATACTTTGAACGATTGACGCACCAGGGACTTCAATTCTTCAGAGATGGTTTGGATGCCGGTAACGAACATACTTGAGTTCGGTCCCGTGGGCGTGTTCTCCAAAATCTCGCGAACCAAGGCGCGGGTTTTATCCTTTTCCCAAGGGCCCTGGCTTGGATACACGTGAACAACCGTCTTCAACTTGCCGTCGACCCGGTTGAGGAAAGGCCGCACGAAATCGCTTTCACCGCCGAGGATTTCGGTCAGTGTCACCGGCCGTCGTTCATCCAGACCAACACCCAGGTGATGAATGTATTTGCGATTCCCCTCCGACATGCGAAAGGCCAGTTCATCCATGGCCGCGTTGAAATCTCGAGCAAGATCGGCCCCGTTCAAACCTTCCTGCTGAACGGCGGCAATGTTTCTCAACTGGTTCTCCGGGTTCTGGAGCAGGACCAAAAGGCTGTCGTAACGAACCAGATCACCGCGTTCCTTGAGTTTTTTCAGCGTGGGAATAAAACTGTCGTGCAGTTGGTAGAGATCTTCCTCGGTATCGCCTTCCAGCACAAAGGTCAGCGAACGCAAGCTGCCGCCGATCTTTTCGGTCACCTCGCCCTGAAGCGAGATCGAAGGGTTGGAGCGAGCGCGTACACTGCGCATATCGGTGGTAAAACGAAGTTTACCGGCTTGAGTAGCCAGAGCGGCAGTAATCAAGGCAATCAGCAATAACGTTACGTGTTTGTAACGCAGGCAAAGATTGATCAGCTTTTCCAGGTGGAAGTCCCATTGGGCCCGGTGCACCTTGTCCGTCTTCCGCCAGGACTCCCGGGTGTAAAGCATACAGGGCAACAAGACGAACATCTGCACCAGGCATAGAATGATACCCACGGCGGCAATAATGGCAAACTCCCGCAGGCCGGAGAAGTTGCCCACCCCCATGGCGCCGAAAGCCAGGGCCGTGGTGACGCCGCCGGTCAGGGTTCCCAAACCCGTCTCGGAAAGTGCTGCCTGCATCGATTCCAAAGGCGGGCGATTATTGGCTCTTTCGTCCAGGTAACGGGAGAAGATATGAATGGCGTAATCGATACCCAGACCCACGATTACGGCGGAAAATGTGGCGGTCAACAGGTTCAAACGTCCGAACAGCAGGTAGCCGATGCCTAACGTCCAAATCTCGGCGCTAAGCAGAGGAATGCCCACATAGAACACGGCCATGGGTCGACCATAGGCCAGGACGAACAAAAAGATAACCATGGCGAAAGAGGTCACGAACATGTTGATGACATCGGCTTTGATGACTTCGTTTTCATAGGCGGTGATAGGATGCGGCCCGGTGAGGCCGATTTCCAGGATCTGGTCGGGGTCCTCTTCCTCTTCCTCGCGAAAGATCTCTTTTGCGGCCAATATCTGGGCATCCAGGAATTGGGTCATGGCCACGGAGTTTTCCACATCCTCGGGTGATCGCTTCGGCTTACCCAGAATCAGCAACATATCTTTGTCTTTGCTGATGATAAAGCCGTCCGAAAAGGAGAGCTGGTAATTGCCCATGATTTCGTTGCGGTAGTGCCCGGCGAATTCGAACAGGTTCAGCGGGTCCTTTTCGATAAGGGTCTTCACTACCAGGCCGGATTCCAAATCGCGACGGTTTTGGGCGACTTGTTCACGGATCCCCTCAGCTTTCAGGCGCCGGGCCAGGTCCGGTATTTCTTCGATGGGGATGAGTCGGCTGAGGAATTCCAGGTATTGATACCAGTCGGTTTCCTCGGTGTTGTCGAACAGGTTGGCCTTGACCCACCACAAGTATTGGTCCATTTCTTCCTGTTCATAGACCTGCTCTACGAAGATTTCGGCAAAAGCCTCGGCGGCGTCCTGATCTTCAGAATCGAATTTCACAACGATCAGCAGTCGATCGACCAGGTCGAAATTGGCAACGGTTTCCTCGAACTGGCGCACCACGAGATTGTCGGACGGCATCAGGTCGCGAAGCGTCGTTTTCTGTTCCAGCCGAGCGGCAAAGGTTGCAAACAGCACGGTCAGGGCAAAAAACAGAACCAGCACCTTACCGGAATGAAGATAGAGAAAAGCTGCCAGCCCGCGAAGGAAAACCTGACTTTTTTTCCTTTTAAGCTGTTTGGTGCTCAACGGAACCGCCCGTAATCGCATGGAATATGGGCAGGAATGGGGTGCCCGCCCCGGCGCCCCGATTCTAGCACATCCCGCTCAAAACAACAGGGAATACCGGAACACGGCAGTGCGGGCAAGTCTGCTCGATCAATCCGTAATCGTGGTTTATTCCTCCAGATTGGGGGTGATCAGGCGTAGGGCCTGACCGCAATATGATTTAAAATCCACCATGGAGAGCGGGTCTAACTTTCCTTCCGCAATCAACCTGGCATGATGGTCGGGTAGTTCAAGTTTGATTTGCTGACGTCGTCCGGCATTACAATGGCGAAAAACTGATTCAACACGTTCCGCCATACGCCGTTCAATTAAAGTTTTCAATGGCGCCCAACTTTCGTTGTCTCCATTTCTCCACCTACAAAGATACTGTTCCGCCTTGCGAAATTCTACTGGGGTCACAGAATCACTCCAACAATTAAAGTAATCAATCCAAAAAAGCTACACTTAGCTTTGGAAAGCTCATCTCCTTCTACTACTGCATGCGGATTTTAGTGACGAAAAAGCTCTAAAAAGTGATCACGATCAAGATTTTTCCCGAGTCGTAAGCAGGATCACAATATGAATCAAGTTTCCAGACAAAACACGGAACCGGTGTGGTGTCTTTATCAAGCCGTTTGCTCAAATAGATTTACGGCATAATTTGTTTCGGGTCACTTCAATCGTCGATATAACCCAGTGAGCGCAACATCTCCAAATCCCGGTTGCTCAGTGCTTCCTGCCGATTATCGATCTTGTAGAGGCCCTGTTCCACGTCAAGGGCCCAGGCTCTCAGGGCTTCCGAAACCTTGCTTTTTTTAGCCGCCTTGCTGTGGTGTTCGGCAGGGTCGGCAGTCAGGTCGAACACTCGACGGGTGCGCGAGTTTACTCTAAAGGTTTCCTTGACATGATCGGCGACAACCGCAAGTTCCAACAAACCGCGTTCTCGTCCTCGCTGTTGGTCGGCAACCGAAAGCACCACACCTCGGTGGGCCTGGTGAAAGGTCATTCGCCGGGGATCGGGCCGGCCTCCGCCGACCAGGACATCGGACCAATCATACCCGTCGAATTCTCGCGGCGACGCTATTTCCAACAAGCCAAGTACTGTCGGCGCGATATCCAACAAAGTGGCCGGGGCATCGACAACGGCCGGGCGAATGCCACCCGGCCGGACAAACGCCATGGGAACGTGCAATGTCGGTTCGTAGAGATTCCGACCATGCCCCCAGTAACCGTGTTCTCCCAAGCTTTCCCCATGGTCGGAAATAAAGACAATCAATGTCTCCCTGTGTTTTTTCTTCTCTAAAGCTTTCAATAAGCGACCGATATGGGCATCCGTGTAGGCTACTTCCATATCATAGCGATCAGAGCGAGTGAACTTGGCGCGGTTCTTCCAAGGAAGACCTAACTGACCGGCAACGTCTTTATGTAATTTGTAGGGTGCGTGCGGGTCCGTGTAATGAACCCATAGAAAAAAGGGACGATCTTTATTCTGCCGGGCCAAAAAGTCTGTCGATACTGAGGTTATATCCTCCGCATCGGACTCCGATGCGATCATGCCGAACCAGCGTTTGCGAAGTAGAACTTCCTCGAAATGCTGGAAATGTTCGGCCAATCCGGTGAGCCCCGTACGCAGAGTCCAATTGCCGACGACGGCCCCGGTTCGATAACCCTCGTCCCGCAAAACCTTACCCAGCGACGGTAAACCCGGGTACATGGACAAACCATTACGGCTTGCACCGTGATCATGAGGGTAGCGCGAGGTGATGACTGAAATCATGGCGGGCGCGGTCAGAGGTTCCACGGTTCTGGCGTTGTTGAAAACAACCCCACGAGACAGCAGCTTATCGATGACAGGCGAGGTGTTTTTACTGTAGCCGTAAATACCCAGACGGTCCGCCCGCAAGGTATCCACAACAATCATTACAACGTTGGGACGATCCGCGGCATACCCCGAAAACGTAAATAGAATCCATAAAGCGGGAATCACCTTTTGCATCGGTTCTCCATCCATTCCATCATTAGGATCATGTTAACAAACACCACCCGACGGAAACAAGTATGACAAAAGTTCCGTGAAATCAGGGGTCGTTTCTTCCATGGATCATTTGAGGCCCGATGTATTTCTTCACTTAGGGTCTGGGTTTCACCGGCCGATAGGCTACAATGTCAGCAAGGACGGGCCGACGGAATGTTGGGAAAAACACTGAAGTGCGAAAGCCGCTATAAGATCATCGAATCCCTGGGAAAAGGTAGCCGAGGTGAGGTCTACCTGGTGGAAAAGGTTCATCTGGGCAGGCAGTATCGGCTCAAAATGCTGCCGGCAAGCGTCAACAAAAACGGCGTGGATACCGAATTGGAAATCTTGACGCGCTGGCAACACCCCGGCATCCCCCGAGCCCATGAGTACTTCCGCTCCGGCAAGGATCTCTATCTGATCCTGGATCACGCGCCCGGCGAAACACTCGATTCCAAGCTTCGAAAACGGTTGAATTTCGATATCATCGGTTTCACCACGTCCTTTTTGGATGTTTTGGACCATCTGCACCAACGCGGATACCTGCACGGCGATCCCAGACCGGAACACATCTGGTGCAACGATACGGGCCGGGTGCTGATCACGGATTTCGGTTACACCCGATCCCTTACGGACGAGAAACCGTGGGAAGCGCCGGAGCTGCACCCCTTCATGGCCCCGGAGAGGCGATCAGGCAAACCGGGGGGTACCCGTGCCGACCTTTGTAGTGTAGGTTTGCTTCTTCAAGAGTTGTGCGCCCGCGACGATGAACTGCGCAAACGCCTGAAAGCAGTTATCGAAAAGGCAATCGACAGCAACCCCGATCGCCGCTATGAGCAGGCATCCGAGTTGAAATACGCTTTGGATGAGGCCGGTAAAATACTGGAACAGGATACCGACCGCACCATGCGCATGCCTTCCAGCCGGGAAGCCCTGCGTCGTCGCACCAAGGACGAAAACAAAAAGGAAAAGAAACCCAAACGGGGCTCCATTTGGGGAGAGGTCGATTCCGATGAAAGCGAAGCCGGTATTTGGGGACAAGATGAACCGACCCAGATCTTGAAACGCCCCGGGCTTGCCACCTTGATGGAAGAGGCCGCTGAAGATATACCTCCCGAGGAAACCATACGTTTGGAAAAACACGATCAGGAAACCGTGCAGTTGGGCAAAAATACCATCCGTCGTTTGCTATCGGAGAGCGAGTAGGGCACGGATTTGAGTTATAATAAGGGTCAGTCACTTTTTTCAGGGAGATAAGCGATGACCTTTTCCTGTTTCGCCTCGATAGAAGGCCTTGCCGCGGAAGGAGAAGTTGGTTCGGGTAGAATCGCACTTGTCGATTTCAATTATGAAATCACCATGCCCACCGATCTCGGTGACGGCTCTATAACCGGTTTGCGCCGGCACGGCTGCTTTACCCTGGTCCATCAATTGGGGGCTCACTCCCTGGCTTTTACCCGCGCCATCTGCCGAAATCAAGAGTTACCCAAGGTCACCGTGACCCATTACCATACCGATCCCGATAACGGCGAGACCCGACTTGTCTTCACCCACGAACTCCACAATGCCAAAATCGTAGGAATACAACATGGTCGTGACGGCGAGCGCGAGTTGGAAACGGTTCGCCTGATGTTTGACGAAATTACCTTCGGTGACGCCGGCGGTAACAGTTTTACCGACCGATGGGATGTCAGTGGTGATTGAGCTCAAGCAAGCGATGTTTTACTTTCCACCGCTCCCACTTCGGCGTCTTCTTCGGTTAAAATAATACTAGTGTTCTCTCAGGAGCGGTGTATATGTCCACCGAATATATGGTCGAAACCCAAATCAAACCACGCGGCGTTACCAACCCGGAAGTTCTTCGAGCCATGCGCACCGTATCGCGGGACCTCTTCGTTCCGGAAAATTACCGCAATCTGGCCTTTTCCGATTGCCCGTTGCCAATTCCCAAGGGGCAGACCATTTCCCAGCCTTATATGGTGGCGGCCATGACGGAGTTGCTGGCCATTGACAGCACTTCCAAGGTCCTGGAAATAGGTACCGGCAGCGGATATCAAACTGCCGTCCTTGCCGAGATCGCCGCCGAGGTCTACACCGTGGAAATCGTCGAATCACTGGGTATTCAGGCACGTAACCTTTTGACCGGAATCGGCTACACCAATATTCATTTCCGTCTGGGTGACGGTTATTTCGGCTGGCCTGAAAACGGGCCCTACGATGCCGTCATCGTTACCGCGGCGCCGGAGGAAGTGCCGGCCACTCTGTTAGCCCAGATGAGCCTGGGCGCCCGCATGGTCATCCCCGTGGGACCGCACGCCGAATCTCAGACACTGCGCCTCATCCAACGGACGGGCGAGGATCAGTATCTCAACCGCGACGTTATGGCTGTCCGCTTCGTTCCCCTGACCGGCGATCATTCCCAGCCGCCTGCCGAAAAAAATTAACTCAAGGACTTGAAATCGCCGTTCTTTTCCATGGCTGCCTTGTAGGCGGGTCGTGCTTGGAAGCGCCGGACGTATTCCGTAATGCGAGGATAGTTTTCACCCAAACCGGCGCGTTGGACGGCGGCTTCCACCGGGTAACCCATCATGATATCCGCGGCGGTAAAGCGGTCTCCCTACAGCCAGGAAGATTCGGTCAGGGCGTTGTTCATAAAACCCAGAAATTTGGACAACGAGGGATTGACATACATCGCGTTCACCTTACCGGTAACCACCTTGATCAGGGGCCGAATGAAAAACGGCGCCCCGCTTTCCATACGATTCAGCACCAACTTCAGAACCAATAGGGGCATCAAGCTTCCCTCGGAGGCATGCATCCAGTAGCGATAGTCGACCCATTCCCGACTGCCGGGTTCCGGTTGTAGGCGCCCTTGTCCGTAACGATCCAGCAGGGTTTCTACGATAGCCCCGGATTCAACCAGAACCTGATCGCCGTCGGTGACCACGGGTGCTTTGCCCAGGGGATGAAGCTTCCGATAATCATCAGGGGCCAAACTGTTATCCGCCCTGCGGGTGTACTGTTTGATGTCGAACGCCAAACCCAGTTCTTCCAACAGCCAAATCATGCGAAAGGACCGGGAGTTATCCAAATTGTGTACGGTGATCATAGTTTCCCCTTTTGGATTTATCGAGATACGGTGTCGTCAGCGGAGAACATCATGCTATGAATCGGACCGTTTTGGCAATCGATAACTGAAGGTGGATTCAAAATTCACCCTCGTAAAGCGCACGACTCTTAGACACGCGTAAGTCATGTTAAACTATGACCTCCGGCGCCCAAAGCGCGCCACTCCCTTTTCGAGGTTGTTGCATGTCCGACCAGATTTCCGTTTATATTGCGGATGACCATCCCATTGTCCGCCAGGGTTTTATTCGCATTATCGAAGACGATCCCCGTTTTCGCATCATCGGCCAAAGCGGTAAGGGAGACGACGCTCTCAACCAAATTCGCGCCCTGAATCCCAGAATTGCGGTTTTGGATGTCAACATGCCCGGCAAAACCGGATTGGAAATTGCCAAGGCCCTGCGCGAGGAAGACCACCCGACAATCATCGTGATTTTGACCATGTACAAAGACCAGGAATTTTTCGATGAGGCCATGAACCTGGGGATCATGGGTTACCTGTTGAAGGAAAGCGCCGTAAACGACCTGCTGAACTGCCTCAATTCGGTGCATGCGGGTAATCACTACATCAGTCCGACCATCTCGGGGTACCTGATTCGACCGCGCAAGAAGAAAGAGGAGAACAAAGACGAGAACCCCATCCATTCACTCACGGATTCGGAGAAAAGAGTTTTACGGCTGATCGGTCGAAACATGACCTCCAAGGAAATTGCCGAGGAACTGTACATCAGTTATCGCACGGTACAAAACCATCGTTTCAATATTTGCCAGAAGTTGGGCTTCAAAGGGCACAATAAGTTATTGCAATTTGCACTTGAACATAAAAGCGAGTTGGGTTGAACCGCTCCCCTACCCTACCCCGCCCGCGTCCAGGTTCCGACGCGTTCAGACAAGGCTACTTAGCGCCGTTTCCGTTCACTTTGAGTACGGTATTATGCAGCACCTCCAACCAGCGAGCAACCTGGGTGAAGATGAGGAAGGCGTCGAAGACGCGGCGCTGAGCGTTTCGCCCTTCTTCTCCGCGTTGCCAGGGCTTTTGCATCATGCTGTTCAAAGCCAGGGCCAGGAATTCGGGGTGCTTGGGGCGGCGGAGGATTTGACCTTCAAGACCGTCACGCACCTGCTGACGCAGGCCGCAGGCCTTGGAAACCAGGACGGGTTTCGCTTTCCACATGGCCTCGGTCGCGGTCAGGCCGAAACCTTCTTGTAAGGAGTTCTGCACTACCACGGTGGCGCAACGTTGGAGGGCGTTGACGATCAGCGCGTTGATTTTTCGGGACTTCATGGGCAGTGTCAACACCGCGATATCTCTTTGGATTTCAGGAGGCAGGGCGCGATAGGTCGCCTCAATTTGGCCCAGGGTTTCCAGGCCCTCGGGGTCGTCTTGAATGGAGCCGGGGTCCGGTCCGGCCAAGACCAGGCGCATGATTTCCAACCGGCGTTTGTGTCTCTCATCGCCGTTTGCGTAGGTGGTAATATCCCGCTTCATACGGGCGAACCCTTCCAGTAAAGGCTGAAAACCCTTCAGTTTATCCCAGCGCGAGATCTGGGTGATGATGGGTCGATAGAGAAGTCCAATCTGTTCAGGCTGATTGGCGGGAAGGTAGCTGCCGTCCGGTTGCAGGCGCAGGGCGGGATCTTCAAACGCTTCGGTAAGAACGGGTTGTACAGTAGATAACAATTCGGCGTTGTGCAGGATCCCGGAAATTTTGTGTACGGCCAGAGAACGGTTTTTGTGGTCGGTGGGATCGATGGCAGGATGAATGATGGAAGCTTTACCCGCAAAGAAACTGGGAATGTATTCGGGGGCGGTGAACACCCCGTGATCATAAGCATTGGCGAAGTGCTCCAGAAAGTACCAGGCCGTTCGGGTTTCCTCGGTGTGGTCGTCGAGGCCGATATGACAGCGCCAAACCGTCGGATTACCCAGAGTCTTTTTAATCATGGCGCCCATGCCCATGGGCTGAGGGTCGTGAATGACCACCACATCGTTTGGCGCCAACAACTTGCGAAACGATTCGAAGTTCTCGCGGTTCACGGCTACATAGGCCTCGCGATCGCGTTCGGTGATGGTGGCTGTTCCGGCGCCGTGAATCAGGTTGTGAAGGTTCTTGGTAAACCCGAAAAAATCTTGGGAATCGGCGCCGATAACAGCCCAACGGGCATCCACACCCAATTCACGAAAGATGGTAATAAGGCGGGGCATCATTTCCGCAACGCCCCCGCCGCGCGAGGTGGAATTGACCATCCATACCCGACGCCCGGTGAGATGCGGTACATGAGCCGCGGCGACCTGCTTTAACTCCCTCACTTTAACTGTGAATTGGGCATATTGTTCATAATCGGCCAGAGTAACGTTATCACGAACATCGACTTCCTCAATCACGGTGATCCTCCTGCAACCTGAAATTGATAGTGTTACCTGAGCAAATTGCTTGCCGGCAAAGTTTTGATTGAATTCTAGGTGCTGTTTGATGCGAATAGCAAGTCAGGATGTCGGTTCTCGAAGACGTCCTCAAACGTTTCCGGCCGGCCTCCTTTCGGCGTAGTTGGGTGATATGCCCCGATTTGGGGATTTGGGGACACCCGGGAATCAAGGAGTCAGGGAGGAGCGGCGTCACTCGGCGAGCTTCTTTGAATACCTTCGGTAAGCCAGCTAAGGAGGGGGGTCCCCAAGGGCCTGGCTATTCTGCCGCCGCTTAAGGGGTGATCCTTTTTCAAGGAGAAACCGCCGGTTGCTTCAAGGGCCAGCCAGGTCTCCGGTTCCAAGCGGAAACCCTCCATTCGGTAGCCGAAGTGCTTCAACGTTTTGTGGTAGACGCGATCGTAGGCTTCTGCATCATGCTCGCCGAGGAAGAAGTTGTGAGCGGCCAGGTTCCAAAGCCGAACTGATTGGTCCTCAGAACCTGATGCCAAATAGTTACCGGATGGGTGAAAGGCTGCCGATGTTACCTCGTCCCTATGAGCCGTCATAACAGCCAGAGGTTTGGCGGTGGCCACATCCCAAAGGCGCACGGTTCCGTCACCGGACGCGGAGACCAGTGTACGCCCGTCCGGTGAGAATTGCACGGCCAGAACCAGCGACTGGTGGCCGCGAAGGGTGGCGATGGTTTCTCCTCCGGGGATTTGCCAAAGGCGGATGGTCTGGTCATTGGAACAGGAAGCAAGCATTTTACCGTCCGGCGAAAAAGCAACCATCCAGACACTGCCGGCGTGCCCGGTCAAATTGTATTGCAGATTGCCATGGGGCATGTCCCAAAGTTTGATGCTGCGATCATAGGAGCCGGAGGCCAGCAAGCGACCGTCCGGCGAAATGGCGACACTATTGATAACCGCCTCGTGGTCCCTCATTACTTTGTCGGGCTTGTCGTTGATAATGGGAGCCAATGTGTCGTCGGGAACGCGCCACAGCTTTACACGCTGGTCCAGGGAGCCGGAGGCCAGCCAATAATTGTCGGGCGAAAAGGCGATGCTGTAGATTTTGGATGAGGATTTGAAAGTAGCCAGCTGTATTGTCTCTTCGGAGGGATTCCAGGGGCGCTTCCAGAGGACGATTTTTCCTTCGGTGGAAGCGGAGGCCATCAGCCGGTTATCTTTGGAAAAGGTAATGCTTTCGACACTCTCCTTATGGGCCTGGATGGTTTCGATGAGGCTGCCGTCGGAAGCGTTCCAGATTCGCACTGTCTGGTCGCCGCTCGCTGAACCCAACACCCGGCCGTCCTCGGAAAAAGCGATCTCCTGCACGGTGCCCTCGTGACCGGTCAATGCCGCATATAACCTGGCTTGAGGGCGCTCCCATAGACGAATGGTTTTGTCCAAAGAACCGGAAACGAACATACTCTCGTCGCCATTGAAAGACAAGCTGTTGACCGCCCCCCCGTGACCGGTAAGGGCGATATGGAGGATAGGCGCGTCCCGATTGACCATGCGTTCGGGTAAATGCCAAAAACGGATGGTTTTGTCTTGGGAGGCGGATACCAGGGTTTTGCCGTTGTCCACAAAGGTAACATGAGTAACGGGGCCCTCATGGTCGGAGAGCGTGCGCAATGGACGCGTTTTTCGATTGTTGGCATTGCCGCTTTCATCCACGGGCCAGATTTTGATCGTTGCATCCTCCGATCCGCTGGCCAGGTAACGACCGTCAGGGGAATAGGCAAGGGAAAGGGCAAGCCGGCGATGGTCTGCCAGGGTATCGACCGGTGGGAAGTTGGTGGACGCCGGTAAACCCTCCCATTTATCCGGTAGTTTCCAAAGATAGATTTTCTGGTTACTGGATGTTGCGGCGATGGTTTTCCCACTGGGAGAAATGGCGATATTACCCACCTGATAACTGGAAATACTCGTCAGGAACTCACCCGAGGGCATCTTCCAGAACTTGATGGTATTGTCCTCAGAGGAGGAAGCCAGAATACTGCCGTCGGGCGAAAAGGCAAGGTGTTGAACCTGCCGGGTATGATCTCGCAATACGATGTTGGGCAATGCCGTGGCGTTGGGGTTGTCGGATAGGTACCATAAGATGATGGTTGTGTCGATGGAGGCAGAAGCCAGGATCCTGCCGTCCGGGGAAAAGGCCAGAGCGTTGACATTGTCGCCGTGATCGCTAAGGATACCCGCCGGCCGGCCGGCGGGCATTTGCCAAAGCCGGATGGTATTGTCATTGGAAGCCGAAGCCGCCAGTTTACCCTTGGGATGGAAAGCAACCGCTCGTACCTGACCGGAATGGCCCGAGAAGGTAATCGCCTCTTCCAGTCGCATGTTACCCGGGTGTACACCCTCCTTTGCATCGGCATCCGGCATGGGAAATTCCCAGAGTTGCAGGGTATCGTCATCCGCGGAGCCTGCCAAAAAACGACTATCGGCACTCAGGTTCAATTCAGTCATAATAGGAGGATATTCCCCTTCGGACTTAGGCACCAACTCGGTACCGGTACCGGTAACGGGATCCCAGGCAATGATATCGCCGAAGGTGCCCGAAGAAATAAGGCGTTCTCTAAGGGGATCATATGTCATGGATTCAACCATATCCTCGTGCGCGACCACCTCGTGAACCAGGGAGCGGGTGTCACGATCAAATATGTGAACGGTGCCGTTATCCAACCCCGCGAAAAAGAAACCGCCGCCGAAATCGATACAAGTCACCAGAGCGTCTACAAAGGTGAGTTCGTCCGTTTCCAACCTTTCCTCCCGCCGAAAGAGGACCTTACCGTCTTCATTGAAAACAGCCAGGATTGTTCCGTCCGCGGAGTGAGCCAGTTGGTCCAGATCCGGCGTGTTGGTTTCCCAGATGCGGAAGTTATCGCCGTCGGGAATACGCCAAAAGCGAACGGTTTCGTCAAGAGAACTGGAAATGAGCGTATTGTCCGGCAGGAATTGAATGTCTTTGACCAACCCGATATGACCGCGCAACAAAATGGCCGGTTCGTTATCGGTCAGATTCTCTCGAGACCAGATCTGGATGATGTTGGAGTCCTCGGCCGTGGAGGCAAGCCACTTGCCGTCGGGGCTGAAGGCAAGTCCGGTAATGGCATTCTCCTGGGACGTTAGCACGCCCACATAGAGACCGTTTTTATCCATCAGCTTGATGTTGCCGTCCCAACAACCCAGCGCTAAAAGTTCTCCGTCCGGGCTGAATGCCGCACGGTTGACTTCCGGCGCCACGGGCGAGGTCCACATGAGGCTGCCCGCCTGTTCCATGTTGGGTGAAAAAAGCCGCCCGATGGTGTTTTCCAGGGTTTTGTCGACCGGTATCTCATGGGCCAAACCGGCCATGGCGTAGAGAATGGTTTCCTGTGCCAGGCCTTTTTCCCTGGCGATGCCGGCTTTTTCATTGAACATCCTGGCCAGGTTGAAGTTACTCTGGCGGGATTGTTGCTGTGCAAGTTTTTGCTGTTCCTGAGCTCGCTCCTGGGCATTGCTGGCCTTGAAAAACAACCAGAACGCCATGAAGGCGAGGGCAAATGCAGCCGCGCCAAGCGCAAAGGCCTGATTTTTTCGTAGGCGCAATCTTCTGGCGTAG
>JASJCB010000130.1 GCA_030066195.1 Acidobacteriota bacterium | reverse complement strand
GTCGCGAACAAAGCCTCACCTTGCTTATAAGCAGGGTCATCATTCAGGCCGGCTGTCGGTTCCTTACCCAGGTCGAGCCACGTGAGGTTTGTTCACGCTACTCTGTATCTAACCCGGGCTTTTTGAGAAGTTGCCTTTCGAGGTTGTAAGTCAACCGTTTCGATCGAAAATGTAAACATTTGTGCGGGACAGGGCACTTCCGCGCGAGCAACAGTAGTGTGTCTCGCGGGACATACTACTTCCGCGCGCGCAACACTAGTATGTTCCGCGGGACATACCACTTCCGCGCGCGCAACAGTAGTGTGTCCCGCGGGACATACTACTTCCGCGTGCGCAACACTAGCATGTCCCGCGGGACATGCCACTTCCGCCGGCGCAAGAGTAGTGTGTCCCGCGGGACATACCACTTCCGCGCGCGCAACAGTAGCATGTTCCGCACGAGTAAGTTGTTAAATCGGCCGGGAACCGGGCCTTGGTGACGGGTTGTCCGGTTTCTCCGGTGGGGACCAATATGACTGTGCGGGATGATCCGGATCCCGGCGACCGATCTTCAGGGTCTTGTTGCGGGCGCCTGGTTTTTGGGGAACACATGACGGCATCCGGGTACGGGTATCTGGGTTCATCTTCGAATGCGTCCACACCGGATCTCGAACACTTAGCTCGAATCCTCCGTGGACATCACTTCTGAAACCTTGTGGACATCTTCCAGGGTGAGCGCAGTCATTTCAGCAACACTTTCCGGGCTTATACCCGCCCGCAGCATGCGCTCTGCTGTTTCGATTCGTCCTTCTTTGTGCCCTTCTTTATGACCGTCCAGTTTGCCGACACCGTAGTGGGAAAGGACCATACTGGCTTGGTAACGCAGGTCTTCAAGATAGGACTCGTACTTCCGGCGCTCTTCTTCGGACATCTTGAGGATATCCAGTTTTTCCTTGGCGCTTTGCAGGCCCCTTGCCTTGAAACTGTCTTTGATTTCCTCGTTCTTCAGGAAGTAGATCCACTCATCCAGAGTATCGCGGACGGCGTCATCGTATTTGGGTACCTTGATCAGGTAGTATTCAGGGAACAAGTCTTTGGGAGCGTCCACTTTGAAAAGAGTCTTCTGGTTTTCCGTCAAAGCCAGGGTGTGTCCCATGCGCATGCCGCGGAAGGTAGTCGTACCGTGATAGAGATAGTCGTCGCCCTCTCCCAAATCGAAATAGACAATGCTTACCGAGTACAGTTTCTTAACCGCGGCATAGGGCGTTCCGAGGCGCATGTGTTCCACCATGGCTTTAGATGTGCCGTACATCAGGCGTTGCAGGTAATCTGCCTCGGACTCGTTTTGAACTTCGATGATGATGAGCTGACCATCCTGGTTTTTCACCAGCAGGTCCACCCGGTTGTGCTTGTCGAGAGCATCATCCTGATTGCTCTCGCTTTCCAGTATTTCCTGGATGCGAATATCGAAGCGCAGCAGTTCCGATAAGAACCCCTCCAGGATCTCGAAGTTGGCTTTGTCACGCAATATCTTTTTAATTGCCCAGTCCAGGCGAATCAGGCGACCCATAAGCGACCTCCGACCTGCTTCATTCTATCACGCTGTCGATGTTCATGATGCTACGATCAAGAACTTGTCGGGCATCTCCCCGCTTGATAATCGGTGCTCAAGCTTTTGCCGCGAATGCCGTCTGATGAAGAAACGATTCATGGGGGCGGACATGCTGCGACATATCGTGATGTTAAAAATGGCCGACGAAGCGGAGGGCGCCACCGGCGCGGAGAACGCGGCCGAGGCCAAACGTCGGCTGGAAGCGCTGACGGCGACGATTCCGGAAATCCAGCGCCTGGAAGTAGGTATCCAGGCTTTGGATGACCCGGGCGCCTCCGACCTGGCGCTGACGGTTGACGTTGCGGACGAAGCCGCGCTGAAGACCTACGCGGTGCATCCCGATCATCAGGAAGTGGTCGCCTTCATTAAAAAGGTGGTCACTGAGCGCCGGGTCGTGGACTACTTCCTCTAATCACCCCGAGCCCTGAGAAGAAACAAAAAAACCGGGCGCCGAAACGCCCGGTTTGAAAGGTTACCTATGGTTGGTAGTTGAAATTTTTACCAGCTGTCGCAGGTTTCCACGTCAGCCGAGGAGTCGTAAGTGTTGAAGTGGTCGTGGGTGATGTTGGTGACGCACAGGGTGTAGTTGACCTTACTGGGCATCGGACCCAGTAGGAAGGTGGCAACACCGTCACTCCCGGTCGTTGCCCAACCGGTTGCGCCCAATGCCGCAACGGAGCCCGTTACCCTGGCGTTAGGCACCACGTTCCCTTCCGTGTCCAGTACGGTGACCTTGATCTTGGGCTGGTACAACTTGAGGAAGCCCATGTTAATGGTTTGATAACCGGGGTCGATGTCGTCCACGTGCATCTTGTAGGTGCCGGAACCGGAGCCCAGGTAGGCTTTGACGCTGTTCCAATAGTGGCTGAAGGCGCCGTCCTTGAAGCGGAAGTACTGGTTGACGCACAGGTCGTAATTTTCGTTGGTGTAGCTGGCGCCCCGCAGCTGGCCGACAACCTTCTGGTTGGCGTTCAACAGGGGAGAGCCGCTGCTGCCGCCCTCGGTGGTGCCCACGTTCAGTTCGCTGAAGATCCAGGCGGTAGAGGAAGACCAGCCGGAGTCAACGGTGTGCGTGCTGTAGGACTGGGGCGAACCCTTGGGGTGGCTGACGCGATAGAGGATATCGCCGTCGTTGTCATAGGTTGCAGCGGTGGTCCAGCCGTTCAGGCCCCAGCCGCCGGAGGGCAGGTTGGACAGTTCCAGCAGGGTGAAGTCGCCGGAAGAACCGGTTGCCCACAGGGTGCTGCCCAGTACGGAATCGCTGTAGCTCGCGCTGCAGGAGCCGCAGTTGGAGCGGTATTTGAACAGGGTTTCCAGGGTGCTTGCCACGGTTTGCGTGCTGATGCAGTGGTTGGCGGTAAGGAACCAGGGCAATCGGTCGCTGCTGTCGTTGTCGTTCATCAGACCGCCGGAGCAGATGTAGGAGCCGCCGTTTTCTTCGAAGATCATTTTGGCCGCGGCGTTGCGGGCATACTGAATGGCGGACTCACTGCTGTAGCACTGGGCGTTTTCCACGCAGTCTTCGTTGCGGCTGCAATCGGCCTTGCCGTGCGCTTCATGGCCTACTTTTTCGGGCAGTTTGAAGTTGTGACCCAGGTGGGAAATAGCGGCGATGTTGAAGCGGAGGCTGTTGACGGCGTCGGTGGTGACTTCTTGCGTCAGGCGAACCTGAACCCAAGCCCATTCGCCGAAAACGGTGTGGGACCAGAAATCGCCGGTGCCGTTGGGACCCTGACCCATATAGGGGCCGTGTACCTGGCCGTCATTATTATAGAGGAACAATAGAGCACCCTGAGGCAGGTTGAAGTCGGTAAAGTGGATGCGCAGACCGTTGGCGCCCTCGGCTTGAAGGGCGGTGGTCCAGACATAGCCGTTATCCATGGTGCGTTTGGCCATACCGGAAGAGAGGGTGGCGGGCTTTTTGGCCATGGCGCGGGACCGGGCGGCCAGGTTCTCGAAGTCGATGCGAGCATCGATCGGCTGGTGAACCCCGATCAAGCGGGTTTGGCGCTCGTCCAGGTCCCGGCAATCCTTACAATCGCTCAGGTTCAAGCGAGCCTGCTCGGTATCGGTCAGAGGGATGATCATGGCCAGGTCCTCGGTTCCGGCGACTCTTTCCGACACCAACCAGTCATAGGTTCGGCTCTCGGCCTTTTTCAGGTTTGCAATGTCCACACCTTCGAAGTTTTCCGTTTCCGCTTCATATACGTCTTGAGACCATGCGGAAACAGCGAACAACAGTACCGCTAAAATACAAAGAAACTTTTTCATGACTAGCTCCAAAAATATAATTTAAGACATACGCCCAAGAGATCCCGGCAATCAAATGTGCCAATGCAATTCTCTTGAGAAGAATCTAAGTTTGGTAGGGTAAAGCTTCTGTTTTTAAATTGTGTTCGGCCCGCGGCGTTTTCTATATTTCCGCCGCCGGGCTCATCTGCAAAATAGGTTCGACAAAAGAGAGATGCAAGCCGAGTGGAGGGAACCGTGACCAGGATCACGCAACCATTGCAACTATTTGGTTTCATTTGAGCTCTGTCGTGTCAAAAAGAATGCTGACGCGTCATTACATGTCAGCTCGACACGTGGTGACCATAGTTTGCGCACTTCAAAATTCGATGGTTTTGTCCGAACCGGCTTCCCAATCCTTTTCCTCCCCAAGACATATCGGAGCGATCGTAAAAAGGAGGCGGACTTCTCGGGCTCCGCCTCTCGTGGTTACGCCGACCGGAATATCACCCTGAACAACTTGCCACTTGCAAGCCGATGGGTTATAAGTAAGTGTTAAATAAGGATGCCGAAAAAAGGCAGATGGAGAGTTGTATGGCCAAACCACTCGATTTTGTGCGCCTGGGTAGCAGTTTCAAGGGACTGATGACGCGTGCGGTCAATGAATTCGATCGTTACATGGAGGACGAGGCGGGTAACTATCGCTGGGTGTTTGTCGAAAATCCCGAACGGATTGCCCGCGCCTTGGAAATTCTGGCCGAGGATCTGCCCGAGGAAAGCCTGGCGCGCGTTGTTCCCAAAATGCCTTACCTATTTCTCTTGTTCCGCGACCATGACATGGAACCCGTCATCCCGGTTGAAGCAACCCTGGCTTTTCTCTCCATCATCAGCCAATCGGGTATGATTACCATCATGCGTCAGTGCAGTGACCGTGAGCAACTGGCCGCCTCTTTCGATCTGGATCCCGCCCATTGGGACCCGATGGTCTTTATGGTTGCCGGTATCCCCAATCTCAATGAGGCTCACGAGGAAGACGCACCCGAACATTGCCATTTCTTTTAATATCTACTACCGGATAAACTGTTTTTGGGGGGAATCCTTGAAAGGGTCGATTGTAGAAGTTCTCTTTACACACGAACAAATTCAACAACGCGTGGCCGAATTGGGTTCTCAAATCTCAGCCGACTACCAGGGCAAACGAGTCTTTTTGGTCTGTCTGCTTAAAGGTTCCATCGTTTTCACCGCGGATCTGATGCGGCATATAACGCCGCCGGTCACGATGGATGTCATGCGCGCTTCCAGCTACGGCAGTTCCACGACCAGTGCCGGCAGCGTCAAGATTCAAACAGATTTGGATAAGGACATCACCGGACTCGATGTATTGATTATCGAAGACATCGTCGATACCGGCCGCACGCTGAACCGTACCCTGGAACTGTTGAAGGTACGCCATCCCAACAGCCTCCGGATATGCACCATGCTGGACAAACCGAGCCGCCGTGTACTCGACATCGATATCGCCTACACCGGATTCACCATCGACGATCATTTCGTGGTGGGCTACGGCTTGGATTATGATGAATACTATCGGAACTTGCCTTACATAGGGATCTTGGACCCTAACGGTTGATCAGCGCCCATGGACGATTACGCGCTTTGCGGCTACAGTCTTTTCGAAACCTTCTCGGCCAGGCAGGGTTGTTTCTGGAGATTGGAAGACCACTACAAGCGCCTGGCCGCGAGCGCCGCTGTATTTAGTATGGAAATGCCCTCCGAGCAGGTATTCCGCGAAGAAATTGCCTCGGCTCACGACAGCCGCATCGACCAGGTATTGCGCTACACCCTTATCAGGGCGGGCGGTCGGTGGTCCGATCAACCGGCCGAATGCCGACGCAAGATTTTAACGAAACCCTTGAGCGGCCGGGCCCCTGAAGCACTGGACTTGTGCATGGCGCAACAACCCCTGGCTTGTTTGGATGAACTGCGCCGTCACAAGAGCGGTTCTCGGATTTATTACCAGGCCCAATTTGACCGGGCGCGCAAGGCCGATTGCCACGATTGCGTCTTTATAGATCTGGAAGGGCGCCTGCTCGAAACCAGCAGCTATAATCTCTATTTCCTGATGAACGGCCAATGGCTGACACCGCCCCTGCGCTTGGGTTTGCTGCCCGGCGTGTTCCGCGGCTACTTGTTGCAACAAAGGCTGGTTCGGGAAAGGGAGGTCCACTTGAGCCAACTGCCGGAGGTTAGCGCGGTGATTGTATCCAATTCGGTACAGGGCCTCCGGCCCGTACGGCGCTTGGGTGATCATTCCATACGCACCGAACCCGCGGCCAACTTGCTGCGAATCGCAAATCATCGGGTCTATCGACCGCTTTTTTCTTGAACGGCTCCGTTAGCTCGACCTTTCAGTCGAACGGGAGTGCCTGGTCTTTTCAAGTTGCCCGGGGCGCGAAACCCCGGGCATTCTGTTGACTAGGGTCGTTTTATTGTGGGGAAGCGGCCCGGAGTCAGCGGAGCGCCCGCCGCATCCAGTTCTTCTTCCAGTTGTTTTATGTCCTGGTCGACCAGTACCTTCAGTTGTTTCAACAGGTCGTCCAAACCCTCCTCGACCAGTTTCATCTGATCCAGATGGGTTTGCGTAGGCGGCGCGGTAGTACCGCTCGCGCCGTAGACCACGCTGAAGACGCGACGGGTAAGACCCGGCGGCGTGGGTTCGCTACGACGACTGATCGTGGTGTTACCCGTCATGATAAGGCGCAGGTCGGCCAGACGCTCTTGCAAAGCGTGGACCTTGACCAGGTGGCTGTTGTCCGCCTTACTCGTGCGCATGACCGCGGTTTCCAACGCGGTGAGGCGTGAGGAAGCATTGCTCATAAGGGTGTTGGTGGCGCGCGCCGAGGCGAAGAGGTGGCTCATTTCCTTGCGGAAGGCGGCCACGGCATCGTGGTCCTCCGCTTCGAACTGGTTCAACTTCAGCGACTTGACCTGGAAGGTTTGCGGTTCGCCGAAGGGTTCCATTTTGCCGTCGGCCCAGCGCGCCGCGGTGACCGTATAGGCGCCGGGCAGAACCAGGACACCGTTGGGACCGATGTTACCGCCGCCGCGTCCACCGCGACCGCGTCCCCGACTTCCGGTAGTAATCGGCGAGTTATCGGACCAACACAGGTCCCAGGCCACGCGATGGAAACCGGCCGATGTGCTGCCGGTCAAACGGCGAACCACTTCGCCGGCCTCATTGGTGACGGTGAGGATGATTTTGGGTTTCTTTTCACGCTCTTCCTTACGCAGTTCATCCCAGGAGGGATAAGGCGTGTCACCGCCTTCCTTGGCGATCTTGCTTTCCTTCTTCTTGCGTTCACCGACCAGGGTCTTCATGCTCTCGGGCAGGTAATAGGTAATCACCGCGCCGTAAGGAGGATTGTCCGCCACCCAGAGGCTGTCGCCCTGGTAACCGCGACGTCCGCCGCCCAGCGGGGCGCTGGGGAAGTAGGCCCAGGCATCGCGCACCGGGAAGACCATGGATTCCTTCTCCAGGTTTTCCTTGTTCACATAGCGGAGCGGAGAGTAGTCGTCCAGCACGTAGAAGCCGCGGCCGAAGGTGCCCAGCACCAGGTCGTTTTCGCGTCTCTGGATATCCATGTCGCGCACGGAGATGGTGGGCAGGCCCGCGCTCAGTTTGATCCATTTCGCGCCGGTGTCCACGGACATGAAGGCGCCGAACTCGGTGCCGCAGAACAGCAGTTCGGGTTTGACATGATCCTCAACGATGGTGTAGACGGAGCCTCGCTCCGGCAGACCCTCGGTAATGGCCGTCCAGGTTTTACCCTTGTCGGCGGAGCGCATGAGGTAGGGTTTGAAGTCGCCCATCTTGTGGTTGTTGAATGCGGCGTAGATGACGTTGTCGTCATGCCGCGAAATGGCGACCGCGTTCACATAGGTACGCTCCGGGATGCCGGGGACGCTTTCGATCCTGGTCCAGTTGGCACCGCCGTCGGTGGTGATGTGGATCAGGCCGTCGTCGGTGCCCGCAACCAGCATGTTCTCGTCCTTGACGGACTCGGCCAGGGAGACGAGATTACCGTAAAATGAGGTCGAACGGTTCTTGGCGACAGTGTCCACACCCCAAACGCGGTCCATGACCTTCAGGGTGTTGCGATCGATGCCGCGGCTCATATCGGGGCTGATTTCCTTCCAGGAGTTGCCGCGGTCGTCGGTGCGGAACAACTTGTTGCCGCCGAAGTAGAGGCGGGTGTTGGAATGGGCACTGAGGACCAGCGGGCTGTCCCAGTTCCAGATATAAACCTCGTCCTTGGGGGGCTGCGGCTGGATGCCGATTTCCTCGCCGCTACGACGGTCATAGCGCACCAGCACGCCGTATTGGGATTGAGCGTAAATCACATTGTGGTCGGTGGGGTCCACCTGGGTTTCGAAGCCGTCGCCGCCGTGGGTCACGAACCAGTCCGTGTTGCGGATACCGTGGCGATTGAGTGTGCGCGAGGGGCCGCCCAACGAATAGTTGTCCTGGGTGCCGCCATAGATATTGTAGAAGGGTTCGGCGTTGTCGGTAGACACCTTATAGAATTGGATGATGGGCAAATTGGCGCGGAACAGCCAGGTGGCGCCGCGGTCGAAGGTTTCGTAGAAACCGCCGTCACAGCCTACCAGCAGGTGGTCGTTGCGCCTGGGATCGATCCAGACGACGTGGTTGTCCACGTGCTTGCTGCGGCCGTCCACATTCTTGAAGGTTTTACCGCCGTCATCCGAGCGTTGGAGGTAGGTGTCGTTGGAATAGACAACGTCCGGGTTATGGGGCTCGACGATGATTTCCTGGTAATACTGCGGGCTGTCGCTGACGTAGGAACTGCGTTTCTGCCAGCTGTCACCGGCATTGACGGAGCGGAAGAAACCACCCTTGTTGTCCAGGGCTTCAACGATGGCGTAGAGGGTATCGGGCTGAGACGGCGCGATGGCCAGACCGATACGGCCCTTATCGCCGCCGGGCAGGCCGCGTCCGCTTTTCTTCCAGGTCTTGCCGCCGTCGAACGACTTGTAGATGTTCGATTCGGGGCCGCCGTTGATCAGGGTCCACACATGGCGACGACGCTGGTAGGAGGCGGTATACATAATATCGGGGTTGCGAGGGTCGAATACCAGGTCATTGCAGCCGGTTTTATCGCTGACCTTGAGTGTGTTCTCCCAGGTTTCGCCGCCGTCGGTAGAGCGGAAAATGCCGCGGTCGCCGCCGTCCGACCAGAGGGGACCCTGGGAGGCCACGATAATGGTGTTGGAGTCGCGCGGGTCGACCACGATCTTGCTGATGTGCTCCGAATTCTTAAGGCCCATGTTCTTCCAGGTCTTCCCACCATCCACGGACTTATAAATACCGTCGCCGTAGCCCACGCTGCGTTGACTGTTATTCTCACCGGTGCCCACCCAGACCACGTTGGGGTTATTGGGATCGATGGTCACGCAACCGATGGAGTAGGAACCGTAACGATCGAATATGGGTTTCCAGGTGGTGCCGGCGTTGACGGTCTTCCAGACACCGCCGGAGGCCACGGCGATATACCATACCGCTTCATTCTCGGGGTGTACGGCCAGGTCGCCGATCCGGCCCTCGGTCAAGGCGGGACCTACCGTACGGAATTTCATAGCGCCGAATGTACCGGAATTCAGCTTCGACTTTTCCTCGGTCTTGGCCTTTTCTTCTTTACCTTTCTTCTTTTTCTTCTTCTTGTCCGCATGCAGGTCGGGGGCGGCCAGGCCCATGAGTAACAGCAGGATCATCGTCAAGTATCTCATTGAAAAAAACCTCCGCAATTTTAAAAAGCGGGCACCACTCCATCTTGGAGAAACCATTCCAGGGAATTGAGCAGGACCATTGGGCTCATCATAGCCCGCCGCCCGGGATTCCGGCAAGGAAGGGTTGTTCGGCGGACATGGAGACCAACATTCATGTCGCTGTTCGTGCACGGCGAGTTGCAGGGAAGCCTTTTTAGCCACGCATAAAAAGCCGCGCGCAACAGATCTGCCGACCTGCCGCACGCGGCTCCCACTCAAAAGGATACCCGCCCCCCGCGCTGCTGACCCGGTGAATGCAACGTCCGAGGGGCGGGCCCATATGTAAGGGAACCTGCCGGCGGCCGGCCGCTTGACCCGGTGAATGTGACCGGAACGCCGGCAGTTCCCCAAGCGGTTAGTCTCCTTCAAGCCGAGGCTCAGCCCCGGTGCGTAGACTTGTTTTGGTAATTTCGATTCCCTACAGGAAGAACCGGTCTCGGGGAGCAAAAGCCTTTCCCCTTACGGCTCGTCTAATAAAAATGAAAACCGGTTCGAGAAGGGACCAAAGTTTTTATTTTTCCTCGGAAAGCACATGATCGGCGTCAGTTATCTTGCCGCCTGGCGCATCATGGTCAAGCGCTCGTGGATGCGTTCGTTGAGCGCGCAGGTTTTATTGACCAGGAGGCTGTCTACCTCGTGTTCCTCGCGAAGGCTCAAAGCCCGGTCGCATAGGGCCGCCGCTAACGGGACATCGCCTTTCACCAATTCCAGTTCCGCCTGTTCGTGAAAGATACGGGCGGGTAGAAAGGGGTTTTTGTCGACATGAGGCATGACCTGGCTTTGAGCCCTCAGGAGATAGTTCTCGGCGACCTCGATATTGCCGCACAGGCGCTCAAAACGGCCCATGGTGACCAGCATCGCCGCGGTACGGTAGCCGTCATCCCCAAAACGCTCCAGGGCGGATTCCAGCATTCGTTCGAAATGATACCGGGCTCGATCCATATCTCCCAAGTCGGAATAAACCAGACCGGCTTCCCGCATGACCGCGTAATAGAAACGGCCGTGAATGAAACCGGGATCTTCCACCTCGATCAGAGGTTTCATATAGACCTCGGCGCGCGCGGGATCGCTCGCGGCGCGCCGGCAGCGAGAAAGACCGATCAGAGCCAGGACGTCCCGAGTGGGTCCACCGCCCCGCTTATCGAGCATTTCTTTGAAAAGAACCTCGGCGCGGGCGGTTTGACCCGAGCTCAGGTAGGCCATCGCCAGGCTTTCCCGCGCCCGGATTTGATTGATGTGCCCCTCGTTGTAGGTTTTGGCGGTGATGGCCACCGCTTTTTCCTGCAAGGGGACGGCCTGTTCGGAACGCTCCGTGCGGCGATAGAACAAAGCAAGGGCGTGAAGGGTCTGTCCCATCTGGGGATGATCCGGTCCGCGTTCTTTTAATTTAACGGCCATGGCTTCCCGGTGCAGGGGCAGGGCGCCGGTGAAATCGCCGAGTCGTTCAAGGACACTCGCCAGGCTGCTCAGGCTGTCGGCATAGCTAAGCGGGTTGCCTTTCTTCTTGTACGCGTTCATAGCCCGACGCAGGTAATGTTCGGCCCGCTCCCATCTACCTTGGTAGCGATTCAGCAAGCCCAGCATTCTCAGGACGGTGGCGCCTTCGACTTCTTCGTCGGCTCCGTTAAGCGGAAGCGCCGACACCAGGTGGGGTTCGGCCTTGTCGTACCGACCCAATTCGTAGTAGACGCTGCCCAGTTTCAAGTGGGTGTGCATGGTGTCCGGGTGATCTTTTCCCAGGTGTTTCTCTTGGATGGGCAGGGCTTCGGCCAGTATTTCCCGCGCCTTGTCGAAGCGGCCGATATAGAAATAGGTGCTGCCGGTGGAGACCATGACACCTGCCAGAACCTCCGGCACTTCTTGTAATTGATCGCGCGCCTGATCCAACTGATAGGTGAGCAGGCCTTCTACATCCACGGTTCCTTTTTTCAGCATGTCGCCGTCATAGGTGGATAATTTTTGCACGTATTCGAAAATCCAGTCGGCGCGTTCCCGTTCTTCGACGGCGCGTTGCAGGGCATCTTGGGTCCTGGCTCTTTGGAAATGGAAGCCGGCGAAACCCACCACGACCAGGAAGAGAATGATCGCCGTCGAAACACCGGTGCGGTGACGCCGAACGAATTTACGGGACAGGTAGAACAAGGTATCGGGTCGCGCGGTAATGGGGAAATCGCCCTGGAAGCGGATAACGTCATCGGCAAGCCGGCGAGCGGAGGAATAGCGGCGCTCCGGTTCCTTGCGCAACGCCATCATGACGATATTGTCCAGATCGCCGCGCACGAAGCGGCTCAATTTGACACTGTCCCAGCCACCCGGCAATTC
The DNA here is from genome assembly GCA_030066195.1 of Acidobacteriota bacterium. Classification (GTDB taxonomy): domain Bacteria; phylum Acidobacteriota; class Holophagae; order Acanthopleuribacterales; family Acanthopleuribacteraceae; genus JASJCB01. The sequence goes on along the minus strand of JASJCB010000130.1, from coordinate 16,855 downwards.
GCTCTTCTTTTTCAAGACCGCCTGGCTGGGTTTATCGGGGTCAACCGTACAGATGATTTCCTGAATCCGATCCAGGCAGCAGTCTTCAAGATCGTAGGGTTTGCAGCCGGTTATCAGCCTGTAGAGCAGTAGGCCCAGCGCATAGATATCGCCGGCGGTGGTTACCGGTGCGCCGCTTACCTGCTCGGGGCTGGCGAATTCGGGCGTCATGAGGCGCATGCTCAACATGGTTTTGGTGGCGTCCTCGCGGGCGTCCGGCGACAGCAGACGGGCAATGCCGAAGTCCAGTAATTTGGGCTGTCCGTCATCGGTGACCAGGATATTGCAAGGTTTCAGGTCACGATGTACGATCAGGTTGCGATGAGCGTAATCCACGGCTTCGCAGATCTTGCTGAACAGGGACAAACGATCACGTGGAGACAGCTTGCGGTGATCGCAGTAATCTAACAAGGTGCGTCCTTTGACGTATTCCATAGCGATGTAGGGCCGGCCGCAAGGCGTCGTGCCGCTGTCGTAAAAGCGGGCGATGTGCGCATGATCCAACTGAGCGAGGATGTTTTGTTCGGCGTGAAAGCGACGGATGTGATCAGCCGAGATGACCATACCCTCCAGAACCTTCAGCGCGACCCGGCGAGAACCGGTGTCATCGATACGCACGGCCAGGTAGACGGAACCCATACCGCCCCGGCCCAAGCGGCCGTCAATGCGGTAAGGACCGACGATCGCTCCGGGAGCAAATGCATCGGGCAGGGCTTCTCCGACCTCTTCCGTTGAAACGAGCGGCTTTTCTACGATGGGTAACGGCGTATCTTCACTTAAAAAAGGGAGAACATACGCGGGCAGCTCCGGGTCATCTGCAGCGGCCTCATCGATAAACGCCATGCGCTGTTCGCGCGGTAATGCCTCCGCTCGATACACTATTTCCTTGATTCTGGACCAACGTTCCGGAGTCATCTCCGACCTCCCCCGTCAAAGATTGCGACATCCCTACCGAACGGTGTATTGCTAATGCATTAAAACGTTAAATAAATTGGAAAGTTTAGTAGATTTCAGTGGTTCTGAAAAAGTCACAAAGGTAGTCTCCACATAATCGACATCTTGCGGCCAAGCAGATGTTTATGCAATCCGACGGGTCGCTCGATTGTATTATGCATGGGTTCTATGTCCGTACAGGTCACGCAAGGGTTGGCTCGATGCGAGATACTCACCTGACAAGACAATTGACTTTGACGAGTCCCCGGCTACCCCGCGGCGCTCGCTTCTTCCACGTCGATATTGTGTTCCTGGATAGGGTCGATTTGCAGGTATTTGCCCAGGTAGTGCACCAGGACATAGAGCGGCCCGGTATCCAACAGCGCCACGGTCATCTTGAAAAGGTAACCCGAACCGATGAGGGTGAGCATGGTGCTCAAGGTTATCTCGCCTCGTGAGTAGCCGGCCCCGAAGGTAATGACGATAACCATGGTGGTATCGACTAACTGACTGACCAGGGTAGAGCCGTTGTTGCGCAGCCACAGGTGTTTGCCCTTGGTGAGTTTCTTCCAGAAGTGGAACAGGGCTACATCGCAGAACTGGGCGGCCAGGTAGGCGCACATGCTGGCCAATACGGCTCCGGCGGTGCAGGCGTAGAGGATGTCGAACAGCTCTACCGGGGTGCCGTCCTCACCCAGCGACGCACCGTTGGGCATGGGAACCGGTTCGTTTAGCGGGAGGAACTGCCAGGGCGGTTGCGCCTCCGGGCCGACCGCGGGCACGGCCTGACCCAACCAGATGGTGCCGATGACCAACAAGTTGACGATCAGGCCCACGAAAACCAGGTAATTGGCGCGACGTTTCCCATACAGTTCGCAAATCAGATCGGTACATATAAAGGTCAACGGGTACGGCAGTACCCCGACGGCCAGTTGCAAAGGCCCCAACTGGATGAACCGGGTGATTCCGATGATATTGAGCATGGCCATGGCGCCCAGAAAGATCCCGGCCAGGATGAGAAAAACCCGCTCGCGACGTTCGTGCAAAGCGGGTGTCAGGGTAGGTTGCGACATGATGTTCCCTCGCGATTCATCGATTTCCCGTTATCCTAGCATCTTCAGCAGGGCGAGCGTCCAATCCAATCGACTCTATTTCGACACCGGGTGCTGCCCTTCCTCATCGATCAATCTGTCTCCGGCTCACTCCTTCGAAGCCGGCCGCTTCATCATTTGAAGCTTTAAAGGCAAATTCCGCAAGTTTACCTTTAAAGTGCCGATAAACAACGTTGAACGCGTTACGCAAAGACCCCACCGAGGAAGACCCCATTGAAACCGGCTCACGGACTTCTCCAACTACCGGACTATTTACCCTTGTCGGCGACCCTCTGCCTGCTTCTTTTTTCCGGGCAAGTTGCAGCACAGTACCGTGTTACACGCATTACAACCGGTGATGGACTGTCCAGCGATATCGTCTCCGGCATTTTGCAGGACCATGTAGGGTTTATGTGGTTCGGGACCAAAGACGGGCTGAACCGTTATGACGGCCACAATATGAAGGTATTCCGACACGATGCGGAAAACCCCAATTCGCTGTGTCACGACTACATCTTCACCCTCATGGAAGACGGGCGGGGCATGTTGTGGGTGGGCACGCGCGACGGCTTGTCTCGTTATAACCCGGCGCTCGGCACTTTTACCACGTGGCGACACGATCCCAATAACCCCAACTCCCTGAGTGACAATCGGATTAACTGTCTTGCTGACGAGGTGGGGACCGACGCCGTCTGGATCGGTACGCCCAACGGCCTGAACCGGCTGGACACCAAGACCGGGGAGTGTCGCCGTTATTTCCATGACACAAACGGTGGAAACCGAGAGACCAATGCTATTTCCAATATGATGATCGCCGGTGATTACCTCTGGTCGGCCATGCGCGGCGGGCTGGCCGCCATGCGTTTGGATCAGCCGGGGGAGCCGGCCTTTTTCAAGGACATTTCGGTCACCGCCATGACCGGGGACAAAAACGGCAACATCTGGCTCGCCGGCAAAGACGGCTTGGCGCGTATTCGGCCGGAGTCCCCGGAAAACATTGAAATCATTCCCTCGAGCGTCCCGGAAGCCTTTGCGGCTGCTCGGGGCCTGGCCATGGATCTACACGGCTCCCTGTGGGTCAGCAGTTTCGGGTTGGAAGGTTTGCTGCGTCTGAAGCCCGAAACGGGCAGGGTGGATCACCGCCGGGGCGATGAAGGGTTGGTAGAGTTGGCCGAAAACCAGATCTGGACCCTGTACACCGGACGTTCGGGGGACCTGTGGGTGGGCACATTCGGAGGAGGCGTCAACCGACTCAGTCTCAATCCCTTTACCAGTTTCCATCGAATCGAAGGCAACGTGGCATCGCTGGCCAGAGGGACCGGTGACGGCTTCTGGGTAGGGAAACAGGGCAGCGGTTTGGAATATGTCGATTCCGAGTTGTCGGCCCAAACGCCGGTTCCCGAACTCTCGGGCTTCAGTGAGGAAACGGTAACCACCCTATTGAAGGATGGCGCGGGTGAATTGTGGATCGGCACCCAAACGGGGGGATTGAGTCGTTACAATCCCACGACCGGGAAAATCCAAAACTACCGGCACAATGAGGAGGACCCGGACAGTCTGGGCTGGGACCTGGTCATCAGCCTTTTCGAGGATGCGCGCGGCGAATTGTGGATCGGCACCTTGCAGGGGGTCAGCCGGATGAACGCCACTCGTGAGAACCGGTTCATCAACTATCTCCAAGATTCAGATGACCCGCTGAGTTTCGGCGACACCACGGTCTTGTGCATTCGCGGCGACCCCGACAACCCTGACGGCAGTGTCTGGTTCGGCACCACCAATGCCGGTCTCAATCGCATGGTGCTGGATCTGCCGGGAATTTTCGAGGTGGTATCCGCCGATCCCAAGGACCCCTGGGCAATCGGTAAAAACCCTATCTTCACCCTATGGGAAGACACCAGGAAGCGCCGAATCTGGGCGGGTACTGCCGGCGGCTTGAAGTGCGTGGACACCACCACGGGCCTGCCGATTCCCTTTTCAGCCCGGGAAGGGCTGCCGGTTATCAATCACATTCAGGGAGACAGTCGAGGCCGCTTGTGGCTGGGTACCTCGGAAGGACTGTATCTCTTCGACCCGGCCACGGACAGCTGGGGTTTCTACGACCGCGACAACGGCCTGCCCTTCGACAAGTTCTCGACCAACTGCGGGTTTCGAGGCCCCCTCGGTCGGCTGTACTTCGGAGGCGAGGGCGGCGTGTTGGACTTCAATCCCGACGATATCACGCTCAAACGCAATAAGACCCGAACTGTCTTGACCCGCCTCACCCTTGACGGTATCCCGGTGGAACCTAAACACTCCGATCCCGACTCACCCCTTGTCGGTCCCGTCGCCTACACCAAAGACCTGACCATCTCCTACGATAACCGGACCATGGAATTGGAATTTGCGGGCTTGGATTTCTCCGCCCCGGTCCGGCAGCGGTACCAATACCGCCTGGACGACTTCAACGATGACTGGCGGGAGACCGATGCCGATAACCGCCGCGCCGTCTACACCAGTCTGGACCCGGGTCGTTACACATTTCGCGTCCGTAGCGGGGATGGAGGCGGCTCCTGGGGCGAGGAAACCATGTTAAGGATCAAAGTACCCACGCCGCCCTGGAAGTCATGGTGGGCAATCACCCTATATATCGGAGCCCTTATTGCCATGGCCGGTTGGTACCTGCGCCGGCAGGAACACAAGTTGGAGAGGGAGCGACGCCTGAACGAACGCCTGCGCCAGGTGGATAAATTAAAAGACGAGTTTCTGGCCAATACCTCTCACGAGTTGCGCACGCCCCTCCACGGCATGGTAGGCCTGGCCGAGTCTCTGATCGAGGGCGTCACCGGCGATCTGCCGGAAACCACGCGGCACAACCTGGGCATGATCATCTCCAGCGGGCGGCGCCTGAGCAGTCTGGTCAACGACATACTCGACTTCTCCAAATTGAAAAACCGCGGCTTGGAATTGCAGCGCAAAGCGGTGGACATCCACGGAGTAGTCGATCTGGTCCTGGTTCTCAATGAACCGGCGGCCGGGGCCGGGGGTCTGGAACTGGTGAATGCCGTTCCGGAGGATTTTCCCAATCTGTATGCCGATGAAGACAGAATCCAGCAGATCCTCCATAACCTGGTCGGCAACGCGATTAAGTTTACCGACAGCGGAAGGGTTACCGTCAGCGCCGAGAAGAAAGGCAAGCAGGGCGTGATCCACGTCACCGATACCGGTCGAGGTATTTCGAAGGCGGACATCGACCGCATCTTCCTGTCCTTTGAGCAACTGGAAGAAAGCGAAACCCGCACTCAGGGCGGCACGGGGTTGGGACTCGCCATTTGCAGGCAATTGATCGAGTTACACGGCGGTAAAATCCGCGTCACCTCCAAACCGGGAGAGGGCAGTACCTTCACCTTCCAAGTCCCGCTCTACCAGGGAGAGGAGCAGCAGGTACACACCACCTTGCCCGAACCGTTGAACACGCTTAAGGATCATCACCAGGCTTTCATGGCGGATGAGGTGGCCCAGGCCGATATGGGGGACGGGGCTCATATCCTGGTCGTCGACGACGAACCCATCAACCGACAGGTGTTGCACAATCACCTGGCCCTTGCCAATTACCGGACGACGGAGGCCGCCGATGGAAAAGAAGCCCTGGCTCTGTTGGAGCAAGAGACCTTCGATCTGGTCCTGCTGGATGTCATGATGCCCGGCTGGTCGGGCTATGAGGTCTGTCGCCGTATCCGCGAGCGTTTCCCGGTTCACGAACTGCCCGTGCTCTTCCTGACCGCGCGGACACAGACGGACGATCTGGTCAACGGCTACAAGTCCGGGGCCAATGATTATTTACCGAAACCCATCTCGGCAAGGGAACTTCGCCATCGCGTGGGTCTACAATTGCGCATTCTTCAGGCCACGCGGGACCTGGCCGCCAAGAGTGAACTGGTAAGGCGCAAGGAACGCCAGAAGATGGATGCCTTGAAAACTCTTACCTCAGGCATCGCCCACGAGATCAACAATGCCGCCAATGCCGCCGGCGGGGGATTGATCAACCTGCTCAACGGTCTCAGGGAGTTCCGCGAGTTCCTGCTCTTGTTGGCGGGTGAAGACGCGGACCAGGAAATACTTGAAACCATCGAGGAACGCATCACGCCCCTGTTGACGCTGGGCGGTACGGTAGGCGAGGCGGTGGATCGGGCTCGGGGAGTGGTTATCGAGCTTTACCGTTTCAGCCAGTTGCATCAGGCGGAACGTCGCCGGGTGGCCCTGATCGAGAACCTGGAATCCGCGCTCAGCCTGTTGCGCCCCTTATTTGCCGAAGATGTGGAATTCCAGCGCGATTATACCGACCCCCTGGAAATGGAATGTCAGCCCGCCGAGCTGAGTCTGGTCTTTTATCACTTGATCTGTAACGCATGCGAGGCCGTTCAGACCAGGAGGGAAAAGAACGATGCACCCGGGGTTGTTCTGGTGACGACCTATCGGGAGCACGAAAACGCCGTGGTCAGCATTCAAGACAACGGCGCCGGTATGGATGAGAATACCCGGGAACGTATTTTCGATCCTTTCTTCACCACCAAACCTGTCGGCAAAGGAACCGGCCTGGGCATGTCGACCAGTTTGGGCATCGTAGAGCGACACCAGGGCCGCATGGAGGTGGAATCCTCCCCGGACAAGGGGACCGTGGTCAGTATCTACTTGCCCCGTGAGCCCGCCGGAACCGGGGAAACGCCTAATTGAGAAACGACGCATGCCGATAGGACTATTTTGAAGGTTAAGCTGGGATTATAGGAACGCTTAAGTTGAATGTGACCAACATAAAAACCATTGGACGCATGTTGATTTGCTGTTTATTTTACATCTGCCCCGGTTCCTCCGCGGCCGACCGACATGAATATCGAGTAACCCGGATAAGTGTGGACGACGGTTTATCCGACAATCGTGTTTTTGCCATTATCCAAGACCGTACCGGTTTCATGTGGTTCGGCACCCGTGACGGCTTGAATCGATTCGAAGGGAATCGAATTCAGGTCTACCGCCATAATCCGGCCGATGACAACAGCCTTTGCAACAATTATGTCCATGCCCTGCTGGAGGACGCTCGCGACAACCTGTGGATCGGAACACGCGGCGGCCTTTCCCGATACGACCAACACCAGGATCGGTTTACCCACTGGCGTCACGACCCGAGCGACCCCGATTCCCTGAGTAACGACAACATTTCGGCGCTGGTAGCCGATCCCAATCGCCGTCATCTTTGGATAGCGGGGGCGAACGGTTTGAATCGTTTGCACCTGGAGACCGGTAGGATCGAACGTTTCCAACCCGGCTCCGATGCCGGTCCGGATTCCAAGGAGCATGATGTCCGGACCATGGCGGCAGACGGCAAAGCTCTTTGGCTCAGCACCTTCGGTTTAAAGCTTTGGCGTATGCCCTTTGCCTCGCCGGGCCGGTTCGAGGCGCTGCAAATAAGTAATGATAACGGGAGTCCCCGTCAAGTATCGGGTGTGGCGGGCATCACCGAAAAGGGCGTCTGGTTAGCCGGATCTCGGGGATTGTTTTACATGGATCACGAGGATCGAATCCAATTCCAGGAACCGCCCCAAGATCGACAGTTCAACAACGTGCGCGTCGTAATCGACGGTAAACAAGGCGATCTTTGGGTGGGAGACGGGCGCGAGGGTTTGTCCCGATTGACCGAAAGCGGTTGGGTCCACATCCCCGCGGGTGACGGCATCCACGCGCTTTCAGATAAGGCAATTCGGACCATCTACCGTGGCCGCAACGACCTGATCTGGATCGGCACCTATGAAAGCGGTGTCAACCTGTTGGTCCCCACCTCCTTTTCCGAAACCATTCCTATCGATGAAAAAGTGACTTCCCTTGCGGAAATCCCCGAGGGACGGTTTTGGATCGGCGTCAAACATAACGGTCTGTTCCTTCACCAATCCGGCAAAGCCCTGGAAGCGGGTCCTCCCGAACTGGCCGATGCCACCATCACCGCCCTGCGACCGACGGCCGATGACCATCTCTGGGTCGGTTCCAGGGAGTACGGCCTTCATCGCTTGAATGCCCGAACCGGAGCCCTGGAAGAATTTCCCACCGAGAAAGCCGGGGTAATCGGCGTGGAGGATATTCAAGAAGACGACCGGGGAAACTTATGGCTGGGCACTCCCAAAGGTCTGGCACTGATGGAACCCGGCAAGGAGGTACAACGCTTTGAGCCGGATCGCGGCAATCCGAATAGTATCGGCGACAGCCGAATCACCCGCTTGCTCCTGGAGAAAAACTTCAGGAACCTTTGGATCGGTACTTGGGACGCGGGCCTTCAATGCATGAGCTTGGACCAACCCGGCCGGTTTTTCGCGGTTGCCGACAATCCGACCGACCCTTCAGCGGTGGGTCGTGGGAAAATCAACGCCCTTTATTGCGACCAAAAAAAGCAATTATGGGTCGCGAGCATCCTCGGGCTGCGCTGCCTGGATGCATCGACCGGCATGCCCATACAGGTTCCCGGCGCGAACCAACTCCCCCGTCAAAGGATACATGGTATCACCGGCGATGCCCGCGGCATACTTTGGTTGACAACCGCGGTCGGGCTCTTTCGCTATAACCCGGAAACCGGGGACTGTCGACTCTACGATCGTTTTGACGGTCTTACGGTGGATGACTTGAGCACCTGTCAGGGAATGCCGGACAGCAAGGGGAATCTGGTCTTCGGTGGGATCGGCGGGATAATTCGTTTCCACCCCGGCAGGTTCCGGCCCCGCCTCCTTAAACCCAAAACGGCTCTTACCGCACTTTCTCTGAACAATCTGCCGGTCCCGGCCTCTTCAAGACAAGCGGACTCTCCTCTCAAACGCCACATCGCCTATGCCACCACTTTGGCTCTTGCCCATTACGACCGGAACCTGAGCCTGGCGTTTTCAGCCCTGGATTATACCGCCCCCTCCAAGCACCGCTACCAGTACCGTCTGGACCCGTGGGATCAAAACTGGACCGAAGTGGGAACCTCTTCACGCAAAGCAACTTATTCTCATTTTCCTGCCGGTCGCTACACCTTTCGCGTCAGGTCGGGCAGCGGGAACGGGGTCTGGGGACCGGAACGACAGCTCACCATTCGCAAATCCAAACCTCCCTGGTTGACCGCTTGGGCGATTGCCGGTTACGTATTGCTTTTGCTTGCAGCGGGCGCGGCCTTTTACGGTTACCACCGCCGTCGCACGGCTCGAATGGAACACCTTGAAAAAGGGTTCCGCGAATCGGACAGCATGAAAGACCGCTTCCTGACCAATACCACGCACGAGTTGAGCACGCCGCTTCACAGCATCATCGGTTTGGCTCAAACCATGGTCAAAGAAACCAACAATCGCATGTCCCAAAGCGCGAAATTGAACTTGCAGATGATCATTGCCGAGAGTCGCCGCCTGAAGAATCTGGTCAACGACATCCTTGACTTCTCCCGCATTCAGGAGGGCGGGTTGAAACTGGACCTGAAACCGGTTGACCTTCACGGCCTTGTTGACGTGGTCCTGGTGCTTAACGAAAATGCGGCCAGGGAAAAGGACACCGTGTTGCTGAACAAAGTACCCGAAAACTTCGGTCGCGTGTCGGCTGACGAAGACCGGCTGCAACAGGTGCTGTACAACCTGATCGACAACGGCGTCAAGCTAACCACGGAGGGAAGTGTGACCGTAAGCGCCGAGCATCGGGGAAATCGCGTGTTCGTCGAGGTTCGCGACACGGGAACGGGCATCTCGCCCGAGGCGCGCGAGGTCATCTTTCAGTCCTCCCAACAACCGGAGGGCAAGGCCGGGCATCTATACGGCGGGATCGGTTTGGGTTTGTCTATCTGCAGGCAACTGGTTCAACTGCACGGCGGTCAATTGACCGTGGATTCGGAATCCGACAAAGGCAACTGTTTCAAGTTCGACCTGGCCGTTTATGAGGGCGAGGAACCCGTCCGCGCGCCGACACCTTGGGAACGGCTGCATGCCGGAACCGTACCGACCGAGGGTGCCGACCTGAGGGAAATGAAGAAAATGCTGGCCACCTCCGGCAAGGGGTTCCGCATCCTGGTGGTCGACGATGAAGCGGTCAACCGCAAGCTCATGCGCGCGCCCCTGGATATCCTGGGTCACCATGTTACCGAAGCGGCCGACGGCTATGAGGCTCTGGCCGCGCTGATGAACGAATCCTTCGATCTGATCCTGCTCGATATCATGATGCCCCGCATGTCCGGCTACGAGGTCTGCCGCAAACTGCGTGAACGTTACCCGGCACATGAATTGCCGGTTATCTTCCTTTCCGGCCGCAATCAGGTAACCGACCTGACCGCGGGTTTTGCCGCCGGCGCCAACGATTTCCTCTCCAAGCCGGTGGCTTTCGAGGAACTGGTCTCGCGGATCGACCTGCACCTGCGCCTGATCGATTCCATTCGTGAACTGGAGCGTCAAAAGCAGGCCTTGATTCAAACCCAGCAACAGATGATGTTGCAAGACAAATTGGTTTCGCTGGGTACGCTGACCAGCGGCATCGGTCACGAAATCAACAATCCCACCAACTACGTCTTCGGCAGCGCCCAAAACATGTCCAAACAGCTGAAGAAATTTCAAACGTTCCTATTCGGCCTGGCCGGAGAGGACCCCGATCCGGATATTATGGACGCACTGCAAAAACAATTGAAACCCCTGTTCGATTATTTGGACATGATCCTTGAAGGCTCCAACCGTATCGCCGGCATTGTGCGCGATCTGCAAACATTCTCCAGACGCGGCAAGGGCAAGGTGGAGCCGGTTGAAATCGATACCTGTCTGCGTTCTACGCTCAACCTGGTGCGGCCGAATTTCAAGGAATGGGTGATCATCGAGGAACATTATGGTGCGGATGTCACCATTCCCGGGAATCAAAGCGAATTGAACCAGGTGTTCATGAATCTGGCGGTGAATGCCTGTCAAGCCGTCAAGTCGAAGGTGAAGGAAACCGAGGACGTGGGTTACCTGAATGTGTCGGCTCGAAGGGAGAGCGGCGAAGTGGTGATCCGGTTCAGCGATACCGGTAAGGGCATTCCCGAGAAGGTGTGTAACCGTATCTTCGAGCCCTTCTTCACCACCAAACCCGAGGGCGAGGGCACCGGGCTGGGCCTGTCCATTTCCTTCGGCATCGTCCAGGACCACGACGGTAGAATCGAAGTGGACTCGGTCGAGGGTTCCGGCACGACCTTCACCATCAGACTACCCACCGTGCGGCCCGATCCGGAAGAGTGAATAAAAAGGCGCCGGCATTCACCCGGTTCATTGGAAGGTGATGCGGGGCCTTCTATAAGCCGAATCCTGTTGCCCCTCTCGGGGTGAGTGCCATTCATCTGGGACGGTCGTTACCGATCGCCTCTAGCAACCTACCCGGGAACCGGGAACGGGCCGTTCCTTGGAGCCCGAGGGCTCCCTGTCCCCCTATTTGGTCTTGCTCCACATGGGGTTTACCGAGCCACCGACCTCACGGCCGATGCTGGTGCGCTCTTACCGCACCGTTTCACCCTTACCGCCCCGCCGGCTTACCGACGAGGGTTGGCGGTCTACTCTCTGTTGCACTTTCCGTCGGGTTTCCCCGCCTGGCCGTTAACCAGCATGCTGCCCTTTGGAGTTCGGACTTTCCTCCATTCACCGAGGTGAATGACGACACTCCGAAGATCCCGCATCGCACGGCATTGTAAGGGAACAATAGACAAGTTGCAAGCCTCGAATCCAGGATACAAGGGACAAAGACGCGATCAGAAGGGCATTCTACCGGGTTTGGGGTTAATGCCGATCTCCTCGCGAATTTCTTCCAACATGGCGATAACCGCCACTCCATAGCAGGTTGGGCACACACTATGGGTGGTGTTTTCAATCTCGGAAGCCGCCGGGGAAGGTCCGGCGTTATACCAGTTCCCGGTGTTGCCGCGAATCCGCTTACAGTAGGCGCATCGGGCCGAAAGGCTTGGCGGCGGCTGGTCGTGCCGATGTCGATGTGTTGTCTCTCTCATAGAAATCCCCTTGTGTATCCCCGCTGGAGACGTGCCGAACAGGCCCCCACACAAGATTAAATAGAGCATATTTCATGCCGGCTAATGTCTCCACGAAAGAAAACGGGCAAAAGCGCAAAATCCGTCCGGTGCCTGACTCGTGAAAACTCGCATGGGAATACCCCCCACGCATCGATAGTATTTCCCAAGAAAAACCCGCCGGTTCTTCTCGTTTGCTTGTGCTATGATCCGCGTTACGGCTTACATCTTGCTACACTTGGCAATGGTGCTGCTTTTGGACCCAGACAGAAGGAGGAACATGTGAGGAAACTGTTCACATTGCTGCCGTGCATGTTCGCCCTGGCGTTATTCGCCGGCGAACCCACCGGAGACAAGTCACAGAAGAAGCTGACGGACGATGTGCCCGTCCTGATGCAAATGTTGCGGGTAAAGGATCCCGTTACCGGAAAGATCCGCAAACCCACCCCCGAGGAATTGCGTTTATTGATGCCCGTCAATCCCTTGGACCGGGCGAATGCGGACCTCGTCGAGAAGAAGCATAAGAAAGGCGGCGGCATGCTGAATCTACGCGGCACCATGCAAAGTGCTACGGTGGCCAAGATCGGTCCCGACGGCAAGGTCGTGACCTCCTGCGTAAACACCGACCAGGAAATGAGACGTTTTATCGAAACACCTGTCGCCAAGGAGAAGGAGGCGTCTCGTGATCAGTAAAATGCGCCTGGTCGCGCTTTGCCTCCTGGTTTCCTCGCTTCCGTTGTTCGCTGCCGAGTTCGTGATCATCAACAACGATGATCCCGGCGTCGGCCTGAACGATCCCACCCCGGCCGATCCCATCGGCGGCAACACCGGCACCACCTTGGGTGAACAACGTCTCCAAGTGCTGGAACGCGTTGCCGAAATTTGGGGCGGTCTGCTGGAAAGCGACGCCACCATTGTCGTACAAGCCCAAACCACTTTTTTCGATTGCAGCGGCAATTCAACTACCCTGGCTACCGCGGGCACCACCTTCATCTTCCACAGTTTTCCCGAGGCGCCGCTCGCCAACATCTGGTACCACTCCGCGCTGACTGACGCATTGTCCGGTCTGGACCGCAATCCCGGCGAGCCGGACATCCAAACCCAGTTCAACCTGGGCCTGGATGAAGATCCCGAGTGTGTCGACTTCGGCCCCTGGTATCTCGGCCTGGACCAGGAACCCAACGGTCAGGGCTCCGACCTGCTGGCCACCATGCTGCATGAGTTTGCTCACGGCCTGGGCTTCGCCAACTTCGTCACCGAGGCTACCGGCGCCCTGCAAAGCAACCGCGGCGACATCTACAGCCAGTTCGTCCGCGACCTGACCGTGGACAAGATCTGGAACGACATGACCAACGCGGAGCGGGCAGCCTCGGCTATTAACGATCCCAACGTGGTCTGGACCGGGGCCAACGCCACCGCCATGGCTCTTGACCTGTTGATCAAGCAATTGACGGCCGGCTCCACGGCTACCGGCAACATTGCCACCGCGGAAGCCAACTTCGGTGAAAAAATCAGAGGTCCCCTGGCCGCCGAGGTCGTGCTCAGCGATGACGGGGTCGGCGACTCCACCACCGACGGCTGCTCTGCCCTGGTGAATAACGTAAACGGCAAAATCGCGCTCATCGATCGCGGCATCTGCGAGTTCGGCGTAAAGGCCCTGAATGCCCAAAACGCCGGCGCTGTCGCCGCGATCATCGTCAACAACCAACCCGATGAAGTCTTCAACATGGGCTCCGGTGAGGTCGGTAATCAAGTCACCATTCCTGCCGCCATGATCCGCATGGAAGACGGGCAGGTGATCAAAGACGCCCTGACCTCGGGAACCGTGACCTTCACGCTCGACCGTGACCCCAATTCCGATCCGGCCGGCACCAACGGCGGTTTCCCCCGCCTGCACGCCCCTGATCCGGTTGCGCCCGGTTCCTCCATATCGCACTGGACCACGGAGGCCACGCCCAACCTGTTGATGGAGCCCAATATCACCTCGGGCCTGGAAGGCGTGGATATCACCACGGGCCTGTTCCAGGATATCGGTTGGACGCTTAGCCAGGCACAGGCCGGAACGCCGCGCTTGATCTATCCCTGGCTCTCTTTCAACGACCAGTTCGATACGATCTTCGTCTTGAACAATCCCACCGCGTCCGAGGCGGATGTCACCCTGACAGGGCAACGCGCATCGGGCGGTGCTTTCACCGCCAATATCACGGTGCCCGCCGGCGGCTTCTTTGAATCGCCCATTGACCAGGTCTTTGCCGGCCTGGGCGCGGGCAGCGGCTTCAGTGTCGTCGCCGAAAGCGACACCGACGGCATCCAGGGACGTTGGGTAACCCGCGGTCTGCAAAGCGCAAGCGGCGATTCCCCCTCCCAGGGCGTCGCCTTCGAACTGGACGGCGCCGGTGTGGGCAATGCTCTGCTGTTCGGTTACATGCCGAGCAGCGACACCGTGATCTCGGCGCCGGTGATCGTGAACGCGGGCGCAAGCGCGGCCGATGTCACCTTGTATTTCTATGGCGAGGACGGCACCTTACTGGGTACCGATACCAGTTCTGTTGCCGGCCTGGAAAGCTACCGTCCCTTCGCGGCGCCCATCACCAACCTGATCGACGCGGGCCAAAACGTAACCATGATTGCGCATTCCCCCAGTCAGAATATCGCGGGCGCGGTGTTTGTCTTCAACCTGAACTTCCTGGAGCCGGCCATCGGTTCGGCCCAGGTAATCGACTTCACACCTCCGTAAAAACAAGCCGGGAGGCGGGACAGCAAGTCCCGCCTCATCTCGACCGCAAGGCCGAAAATGCTCCCCGAATCTTTTTATTCGTCGCCGACACTGACCGTCGCCCGCAACCTGATCGGCAAGAAACTGATGCGCCGCTATAACGGGCAGATTCTGGCGGGACGAATCGTCGAGGTAGAAGCCTACCACCAGGACGGTGATCGAGCGGCTCATTCCTACAAGGGACGCACACAACGCAATCGGGTGATGTTCGGCCCCCCGGGACACCTGTACGTCTACTTCATCTACGGCATGCATTTCTGCATGAACGTGGTCACGGAGGCGGAGGGCATCGGCGCCGCGGTTCTGATTCGCGCCGTAGAACCGCTGGAAGGGCTGGAAACCATGCGAAAACTGCGCGGTCGCAAAATCAAGCAGCGGGACTTGACCAGCGGTCCGGCCCGATGTTGCCGGGCCTTTGCCGTGGACCGCACTCACGACGGCCTGTCGTTGACCGGTTCTGAGATATGGCTGGCGGAAGGGGAACCTGAGGCCGGCGAACGGATCGAAACCTCTCCCAGGATAGGCATCAGCAAAAGCGCTGATCTTCCCTGGCGGTTCATCCTGGACGGCAATCCCTACCTTTCCCGCTGAATCCCGACCGGTTCGTCAACAGCGACTTGATCCCATCTCGGGCATCAGAAATCAAAGACCCTGGATAAAAAACGTTTTTAGTTGGCTTGTAGGACTCTGTATTAGAGCCACTTAGGCAGGAGGGGTCTTGAAAATGCGCCGCATAGGCGACAAGCGCTTTGTAAAGCTTCTTTTACATTAGGGGCCCGCTTTTTTACCGAGTTGGGCCATGATCAATTATAATCCGGCCGGCCTGCCGTGGGTTCTCTTCTTCTTTCAAGGCGGACAGTATACGCGGTGATCTGGTATTCTCCGTCTTCCGGTACGGTAATGGTGATGATTCGGCCATCGATGGCGCTGATGTGAACCACCTCGCCAAATGATTCATGGAAAGACGTAAGGCGTCGGAATTGGTGATCCAGGGCAATGCCGCTGAGGTGTCCGCGCTCATCACCATTTTTCATGACCAGAATGAGCCCGTCCACGGATAGGACAAGGTCGAAGAAGCTGCCTTTCTCGTGGAACTCCAGGCGGACCCTATCTCGGTAGCTTCCTTGCAAATACTGTTTCCGGTAGGCTTGTTTCTCTTCCTCCTCGACTTCATCCTGGGCCATGGGGATGCGAACGGTCTTTTGCTTCTGACCGGTTTGGTCGAAAACACGCAACGCATTGTCTCGGGTTTCAGCGATCAGCAGGTTATCTTGGAAGGGACAGAACATCAACCGATTCGCTTGGGGCCGATAGATATACCTGACCTTGTCCAGCCATTCGGTTCTTCCGTAGGGAATTGAGAAAAACACGTTTTCGACTTCCATTTCCAGGTTCAACTTGACCACTTCCTGGACGGCCCGGCTTCCCGAGACATTCAGGGCAAAAAGTGACCTGCCCGACTCGGCACGGTACAGGCGAAGGCGAGACAGGTTGGATGGGCGGGGTATGGTCCGTTTAAATTTCCCGGTGTTCTTGTCGAAGAAATGGATTTTGGCGACCGATTCATCGACAACGATGATGTGTCCCTGGTAGACGACAATCTCTCCCACCGGATAGGTGAACATGAATTCGCCGGGCCCCTCTCCCTTCTGCCCAAAACTTCGCCGGTACTTCCCTTTGGCGTCCCAGATATGAACCTGCCGTCCTTGAACGTCAAGGGCATAGAGGTTTCCTTGTGGGTCCTGGTCCAGGTAGCGGGGCCTGCCAATCTCGACAATTGCCTCGTCTGCTTCATAGGATTGTATCGGCTCGAAGACCAGAGCATGGTTATTGGTTTGGGCGTGAAACGCAGGGCAAAGCAATAGAAAAACCAATGGGATGGTAAGGCATGAGCAAGGGGTTCGCATAAGCAGTCCTCAAGAATGGAAGTGAAAAGGCGGCCCCGTGTTGAAGACTCGGCCAGGACTTCATTTTGGATTGCTTGGGGGCAAGCAAATCGGGGGC
>JASJCB010000129.1 GCA_030066195.1 Acidobacteriota bacterium | reverse complement strand
CGCCTCGCCAGAGACATCGAAGCTGCTCTATGACCGCTTGGATTTCCAGCGAGCGACGCAGGTATACCTCTGGGCATTGCCCTATGTGAGCATGCGGGCCCTGCACGAGGAACTCGTGCGTCACGGCGGCGGCAAGATCAACGCGCTGCCGATATACGAGAACAAGATGAAGCCAAGCACGGTCGTCTTCACAGCAAATTCGACCACCATCTATGGCTACAACACGTTTGTTCTGGAGAAGAATAAGCCGGTTGTGCTCGACGTTCCGCCGGACGTTCTGGGCGGGATCAACAATGCCTGGCAGCAGCCCATCGTTGACGTCGGTAAACCGGGCCCGGACAAGGGCAAAGGCGGCAAGTATCTGATCGTGCCGCCGGGTTATGAAGGCGAGCTGCCGTCTGAGGGCTACCACGTCTTTCATAATGACACGTACAAAACCTTCTGGCTCCTGCGGGCGTTTACTGACGGCGGCGGCAACGAAGTTGCGGTGAACAAGCTGAGGAAGGTCCGGGCCTATCCGCCGGCTCAGAAGGATAACCCGCCCAAGATGGATTACATCCCCATGACCGAGAAGGTCACTGACTTCACCTATCCGGTCACCAAGGGCTATTTCGAGATGCTGGCCCGCGGCATGAAGGATGAGAACTGGCGTGAAGAAGACAAACACATGCACGGCATGATGGTCGAGCTCGGCATGAAGCCGGGGGAGGACTTCAAGCCGGATGCGCGGATGAAGAAGATTCTTGCCGAGGCCGAAATCGTCGGCAACGCCATGGCCAACAACATTTCGTTCAACAGTCGCGACCCGCGACGACTGGTCTGGCCCGACCGGGAGTATGCCTACATTTTCATTGGTGGTGAGGCATCTTTTGAGAAACCCACCCACCACATGATCGAAAGCCGCATCAATTTCACCCATCAGGCGGCCTCATCCTACAATTCCGCCATCCTTAAGATTGTCGGCGCCGGTTCCCAGTATTTCTTCGCGGGGCGTGACGCCGATGGGAAGGACCTGGACGGCGCGAAGCTGTACAAGCTTCGTGTCTCCAAAGATGTGCCGGCGAGGAACTTCTGGTCATTGGTCGTTTACGACGCGGGAACGCGCTCGATGATCAAAAACAAGACCGGGCAGGCACAGATTGACACGTTCAATAAATTCGAGCGCAACGACGACGGCTCGGTGGATCTCTACATGGGCCCCACACCGCCGCAAGGAAAGGAAAACAACTGGATCCAAACCAATCCGGGACGGGGATTCTTCATCTACTTCCGGCTCTACGGTCCGGAGGAAGAATTCTTCGACGGCACCTGGAAGCTGGATGACATCGAGCGCGTGAAATGAGCAGGAGACGGATCATGAATACAAGCAAACCGACGCAATCGATTCCGGTGATCATCGCCATCGCCGCCTTGGCGCTGTTCACCGGGTGCGACAGCTCCCGGAAGACCAACGATCCTAAGGCCGACGCCAGGCGCGATGCACAAGCTGAAGCCAATAAGGGGATCCCGGCGTCGATCCTGACTCCGGATCAGGTCGAGACCTCGATCGGCACCTTGAAGTTCCTGGACGGAGCGCCGTTCCCCGAGACCTCCCAAAAGGCCTACGACCATCTCGACACCATGCGCGGGGTGGACGCCTTCCTGAAAGGGATGCCGGCCGCCTCCCTGTACGCGCTCATCGAGGGCGCTCACGGCCAGGGCGCGGTGGAGGCCCATCAGGTCATCATCTTCGACAAGCTGTTGGATTCAAACTCACTGTTCCTGACGGGCAACACGTCTACCCTTTACGTCCTCCCGGATCTCGATCTGGAGCGGGATGGGCCCACCGTGGTCGAGGTGCCGCCGGGCATGCTCGGCGCAATTAACAACGCCTGGTTCCGCTACGAGGCGGACATCGGTCCGTTCGGACAGGACAAAGGCAACGGCGGCAAATACCTCGTCCTGCCTCCCGGCTATGAAGGGCAGGTCCCCGACGGGTATTTCGTGGTCCGCACCGCGGGCTATCGGCACTGGATCTTCCTGCGGGCCTCGACAGCCGACGGTGTCGACAAAGCGGCAAAGCATGTCAGAAACGGCCTGCGCATCTATCCGCTCAGCAAGGCGGACAACCCGCCGAAAATGGAATTCATCAATTGCTCCGGTAAGACCTTCAACACGATCCACGCCAACAACCTCGAGTTCTACGAAGAAGTCAATGCGGTCATCCAGAAGGAGCCGCTCGACCTGATCGACCCGGAAACGCGGGGCCTGTTTGCGTCGATCGGCATCGTCAAGGGCAAGCCCTTCGCGCCCGACGCACGGATGAAGAAGATCCTCACTGACGCGGTGGCGATCGGCAACGCCGCGGCCCGGTCCATTGTCTGGTATCCGCGAACGGATAAAACCATGAAAGGCATCAAGACTTATCCGGGCACAGACAGTGGGTGGCAGATGGGATGGGTGGACAAGAACGTCTTCTTCAACGGGGCCGACGGCAGGACCATGAACACCGATGCCCGGGTCATGTTCCATTACCCCTATACCGCGGTCACTCCCGCCATGGCAGTTTCAATCGCCGGCAGGGGCAGCGATTACGCAATCACTTATGTCGATGCCGACAAGCAACCGTTCGACGGCGCCAGAACCTACAAGCTCAATATCCCCGCAGACCCGCCCGTCAACGACTTCTGGTCAATGACGGTCTACGATTCGCAGACCCGCTCCCAACTGCGGACCGGTCAACCGCTCCCGGCGCTGGACAGCGTGAGTGGCAAATTCAAAAAGAACGGTGATGGATCGATCGACCTCTACTTCGGGCCCAGGGCGCCGGAGGGGATGGAGAGCAACTGGCTCGAAACCGTCCCGGGCAAGAGCTTCTTCGTCGCCCTACGCATGTACGGCCCGCTCGAGCCCTGGATCGAGAAGACCTGGCGTCCGGGTGAGGTTGAGTTGGTCGCTGATGTGGATCCCGCGCCAAAAGACGAAGCTGTGATCGCCAAAGCCAACAAGGGGATTCCTGAATCGATCATGACGCCGGATCAGGTCGAGACCTCGATCGGCACATTGAAATTTATTGACGGCGCGCCGTTCCCCGACACTGCCAAAAAGGTCTACGATTACCTCGACACCATGCGCGGGGTAGATGCCTTCCTCAAAGGCATTCAGGGCGCCTCGGTGAATCAGATCATCCATGGATTGGGCAGTATCGGGGCGGTGGAGGCGCATCAAGTGGTGCTGTTCGACAAGATGCTCGACCCGAAGTCGCTGTTCCTGACCGCGAACAGCTCCACCATGTACATCTTCCCGACGCTCGACCTCGAGCGCGACGGCCCGACGGTGGTGGAAGCCCCTCCGGGCATGCTGGGGTTGGCCGATGATGCCTGGTTCCGATATCTGACCGACATTGGCCCGCTTGGTCCGGACAAGGGCCAGGGCGGCAAGTACCTGTTCCTTCCGCCCGGTTACAAAGGCGAGGTTCCGGACGGGTACTTCACCGTCCAATCGACCAGCTACCACGTCTGGCTGCTGGTCCGGACGTCCGTGGCGAATGGGATAGAAGCGGCCGCGAAGAACGTGAAGGACAACTTCAAAGTGTATCCCCTGTCAAAGGCCGGCAACCCGCCGAAGATGGAATTCATCAGCGGTTCCGGCGAGGCGTTCAACACGATCCACGCCAATGATTTCACGTTTTACGAAGAGCTCGATGCGGTCATCCGGAAAGAGCCGCTCGAGCTGTTGAACCCGGAGACGCGGGGCCTGTTCGCCTCTATCGGCATCGTCAAGGGTAAGCCATTTGCCCCGGATGCACGGATGAAGAAGATCCTTACCGATGCGGTGGCGATCGGCAATGCCACCGCCAGGTCCATCGTCTGGTATCCACGGCCGAAGGGCACGATGGAGGGTATCAGGCTCTACCCTGATAAGGGCAGCGCCTGGAACACCGTCTATCTGGACAAGAACGTCTTCTTCAACGGCAAGGACGGCAAGACCATGAACACCGACGCCCGGACGTTCTTCCACTACATCGCCACCGGCATCACGCCTGCCATGGCTGTCTCGATACCGGGCAAGGGTTCGGACTACGGGTTTATTCTCGTCGATTCAGAGAATCGGCCATTCGAAGGCGACAAGACCTATCGCCTGCGCATGCCGGCCAACGTGCCGGTCAACGACTTCTGGTCCGTGACCATGTACGACAACCAGACCCGTTCCATGTTGCAGACCGGTCAACAATACCCGGCTCTGGACAGCGTGGGCGACAAGCTGAAGAAGAACGCCGACGGCTCCATTGATGTGTACTTCGCACCGAAGGCGCCGAAGGGCATGGAAAGTAACTGGCTGGAGACCATCTCCGGCAAGAGCTATTGGGTCGCCCTGCGCATGTATGGCCCGCTCGAGCCCTGGTTCGACAAGACCTGGCGGCCGGGTGAGGTCGAGTTGGTGAAGGGGAGCGAACAGTGAAATCCAGTATTTCTTCCCTTCTTCCACTGTTCACTTTTAATTTTTAGTTTTTCATTTAGCAGGGTGAAGTTCGCAACAATAGATAACAATCAACGAAAAAGGAGGAAAAAACCAATGAAACCGATTCTGGCAGTGATTGCAGTACTTGTTCTGCTTTCTGCCAATCAAACTGTATTCGCTCAAAGCGACCTGTAGAGGGAGACAAATCTCTCCGAAATCGACAAGCGTTTGATTTACTCACGCGCATTTGAAGCAATCCTCTGGGCGTCTCCAGTGCCGGCAACCTACTGTCAGGCCGAGGCGGGTAGTCAGTCTGTGTCTGGAAGCCAAAGGGTATATGGTCAAGTACTAATCACTACCTCACTGCTGATCAGCCGGACCAGAGCTCAACCCCGAAGAACAGATGCGGACCTTGCCCGCGGGCGCCACCGGACTACCCCGATAAGGTCAAGCCGACCCACATCATCCTCAAGCCTTTCCTACCAGGGAAGGGCTATTTAGTGCGATAGCCCCGGTTCGCGGTAGCGTCGTTCTTTACCGGTCTCCTGTTTCATGGTTGAATAGGCGTTCAGGGAGGCTGTCATGAACCGGGAATTTCGCTTTGAAGCGCCCATCAGTATCCGCTGGGGCGACATGGACGCCATGGGCCATGTGAACAACACCCGCTTTATCGGGTATTTTGAAGAGGGTCGGATCAAGTTTTTCCAAGCCCTGGCGATCGGGGTCGACATTACCGCGGACCTCACTGAGGGACCCATTCTCGCCGCCATCGAATGCCAATTCCGGCAACAGTTGGAGTGGCCTGCCGAGATTCTGGTGGGAACGCGGGTCATCGAGATCGGCAACCGCAGTTTCAAAGTAGAACACCGCATTCGAACCAAAGACAGCGAAGAGATAGCGGCCACCGGCGTCGGCGCCATTGTGTGGTTCGACTATGCCGCCCAGAAACCGAAACCCCTACCCGAAACCCTGGTGGAACAACTGAAGCAGTGGATGTGACCCGGGAATCGTCGGTCTTTAATCATGATGCATTCATCAGAACCGCCGGGCGCTCGATAGAAGCATAAGCCGCGCAAAAAAGCGTTTCCGGGGAGAAAGCGTCTCAACCTTTTGGCCGGGTTCGTCGTATTATATGGGACCGCGACCGGGGGAACCGCGCGGGAAAGGATCCTATGCAGGTTAAGACAGAACTGATGAAGGCTCTCAGCGCGGAGTCGGCTCGGCCGCCTTATTATAAGAGCGCCGGTCTGGTGTTGTCCGTCAGCGGCGGCGTAGATTCCATGGTCCTCCTGGATGTCTTCCACGCCATGGTGCACGTGCACGCATCGCCCTTGAAGGTGGTGCATATCCACCACGGAACCGGTGCGTTTGCCGATTGTTCCGAGGCTTTGGTGCGCGAACGTTGCCAGGCCCTGGCTATTCCCCTGACCGTGGCGCGCTATGCCCATTGCCGGGGTGATAACTTTGAATACGCCGCTTCGGCTTTTCGCCGCAAGACTCTGGATGAGGTCCGTGAAACCGATCAGTGGATCTTGTTGGCGCATCACCTTCAGGATCAGGCCGAAACCTTCTTCCAAGCCGTGGTGCGCGGCGCCGGGGGCAGTTCGCCCGTGGGCATGCGTCGCCGCCATGGTTATCGCCTGCGTCCCTTCCTTCACCTGGACCGCGCGCTTATATTGGATCATGCCCGCCGCCGCAAAGTGCCTCATGTGGTAGATCCGATGAATTTCGACACGGAGATGTTGCGCGGCGCGGTCCGTCACCGGGTGATGCCCGCCTTACGCGGTTTCTACGGTGGTTTCGAGGAACGCCTGGCGGGCTGGTTGGACGATGTGGGCGTTCTGCAAGACGCCCTGGATGCCGAGGCGCGCGCGCTGTTCGAGGCCTGGCATCGCGACGGCCTGCTGGCCCGGGAAGCCTTTCGCCTGAGCAAACCTTATTTATGGGACTTCATTCTGAAGCATTTCTGGGAGAGCCGGCACGTGCCCAAACCCAAACGGCGCGAGAGCGACCGATTGAAACATTGGCTGGCCGCCGAGGAAACCGGCAGTTTCGATGCAAACGGTTTCCGGTTCTACTGTGACCTGGACGGCTTGACGCTCAGTCGTCCCGTACCCACGCAACCCGTCAGCGGTCGTTTCGAGGAATCGGTGACCTGGGGTCCCTGGCGATTCCGCATCGATCGTACGCCCGAGGGAATGAAAGCCATGCCCGGCAGTGTCTTGTCTCTAGAGCCGCGCGGCGCGCTTTCCAAACCCCTGCGCGAGGTCCTGCGTGCGGCCCGCATTCCCTATCGCTTCCGTGAAAACCTGCCGTTTTTCGATTTCGGCGGCCGGACCCGCCATTACTGTGAAATGCTGGCCCTGGAACGGCAAGGTTACCTGAAAGTGCACCGGGAATGCGGCGAAGCATTGCGTCCCCAATTCGGTAGTCTGGTCCCCCAGGTGGTAAAAACATTATTTTTAAGCTAGAATAAAGAACCTTTGCGCATAGCGCACGGAGGGTGAATTGAACAATACGATTCGGACTGTTTTGCTTTGGTTGGTTATTCCCATAATGGCCATCCTGATCTACCTCCAAATCAACGATACAAATGCACCTGTGCGGAAGTTGGACTTTTCAGACGTCATATTCTTCGGCCAAGGCGAAAACATCAAGTCCATCACCATCACCCCGGATAAGGTGACCGGTGAGCTCAAAAAAGAAATCATTCATAAAGACCAGAAGGTACAGCGTTTCACGGCCTCCTTCATCATGCAGGACCCGCTCCTGGAGATGATCATGGCCTGGAACATCGAGGAGTTCAGCCTGGAGAACAGCTCCACCGGCGACTTTCTCATTCAGCTGTTCACCTGGGTCATCCCCTTGGGCTTCTTCGTCCTTTTGTGGTTCTTTTTTATTCGACAAATGCAGGCGGGCGGCAACAAGGCCATGATGTTCGGCAAGAGCAAGGCCAAGATGATGACCGCCAACCAGAAGAAGGTTACCTTTGTAGATGTGGCCGGTTGTGAAGAGGCCAAAGAGGAACTGGAAGAGATTATCGACTTCCTCAAGGAACCCCAGAAGTTCCAGCGTCTGGGCGGAAAGATCCCCAAGGGCGTCTTGTTGATGGGTCCCCCGGGAACCGGTAAAACCCTGCTGGCGCGTGCTACCGCGGGTGAAGCCAGCGTGCCCTTCTTCTCCATCTCCGGGTCCGATTTTGTAGAAATGTTTGTCGGTGTGGGCGCCTCGCGTGTTCGGGACCTGTTCGAGCAAGGCAAGAAAAATGCGCCCTGTATTATCTTTATCGACGAAATCGACGCGGTCGGACGTCATCGCGGCGCCGGCATGGGCGGCGGTCACGACGAACGTGAGCAAACCCTGAACCAGTTACTGGTAGAAATGGACGGCTTCGAGAGCAACGACGGGGTCATCCTGGTAGCCGCTACCAACCGGCCCGATGTCCTTGACCCGGCACTGTTGCGCCCGGGCCGCTTCGACCGCCGCGTGGTGGTGGACCTGCCCGATGTCAAGGGTCGTAACGCCATCCTCAAGGTCCACTCGACCAAAGTGCCCCTGGCTACGGACGTCGACCTCGAGTCCGTCTCTCGCGGCGCGCCCGGTTTCTCCGGCGCCGACCTGGCCAATATGGTCAACGAG
The DNA here is from genome assembly GCA_030066195.1 of Acidobacteriota bacterium. Lineage (GTDB taxonomy): Bacteria > Acidobacteriota > Holophagae > Acanthopleuribacterales > Acanthopleuribacteraceae > JASJCB01. The sequence continues at coordinate 20,810 of JASJCB010000129.1, read as the reverse complement.
GCGGCTTTGCTGGCCGCGCGCCGGGGTAAGAAGATGGTCTACCGCATCGATTTCGAGGACGCCAAGGACAAGATCCTCATGGGTTCCGAACGGCGCAGCATGATGTTGTCGGATGAAGAGAAACGCAACACCGCTTTTCACGAGGCCGGTCACGCCATTGTGGCCGCGCTCATCGGCGAGGCCGATCCCATCCACAAGGTCACCATCATCCCGCGCGGGCGCGCGCTGGGCATTACCCAACAGGTGCCCATCGATGATCGCCACAGTTATACATCCACTTACCTCAAGAACCGTCTGGCCATTCTCATGGGCGGTCGTATTGCCGAGGATATCTTCCTGGACCAGCTGACTTCCGGCCCCAGCAACGATATCGAGGTGGCGACCAACACCGCGCGCCAAATGGTTTGCGAACTCGGCATGAGCGAAAAAATCGGACCGATCTCCTTTAAGGGCGATTCCGACCAGCCGTTTATGGGCCGCGATTACAACCGCTCCAACCCGACCTCGGAAAAAACTGCCGAGTTGATCGATAACGAGATCCGTTTTCTGGTCGAGGAAGGCGATCAGCGCGCCCGCGAGATTCTGGAAAAGAATCGCGACATGGTCACCATCATGGCCGAGAAGTTGTTGGAAGTGGAGACCCTCCACGATTGGCAGGTACGTCAAATTATCAATCGCGAGGAAGTTACGGCAACCAACCCCAAGCTGTCCCAGGACTCCGGTAAACATGTGGAATCCGGCGACCAGGACGAAGTTGCCGATAAGGACCGCAAGGCCGATTCACACGGTTTGGGTAACGCGTTGCCCGAACCCACTTGATGCAATAAACCACCCACGTCGACTTTTCAGCCGACGTGGGTTTTTTTATTGCTTCCCAAGCCTTGCTCCGGTAGACATGATTTAAGAAAAAGGTACTAGGAATTTTCACCGTCAGGTGCTTTAATGAATCGGTGTTCAAAACAACACGTTCACAATGTGCCTTTTTTAGATGGATGATTCATAAGGGGAAGCTGAGTATGAAACGTTTTGCGCTTTTGTCGGGCCTGTTGCTGCTGGCCGCGCCCTTCGCATTTTCGGCAGGTTTTGGTCTTTACGAGGGAAGTTCTCGCGGTAACGCACTGGGTGGCCTCACCGCCCAGGCCGATGATGCTTCGGCAATCTATTACAACGCTGCCGGGATGACCCAGTTGGAAGGGCGTCATTTTATGGGCGGGGTGACCCTAATCGTTCCGGAGGGTGATGTCGAATTGTTCAACACCGCATATGACGGCAGTTCCTTCACCGGTACCTATGCGGATAATATTTTCCCTCCCCCGCATATCTACTATACTCATCAGATCAACGAAAAGCTTTGGCTTGGCGCCGGTTTTTACTCCCGCTTCGGCCTTGCTTCCGAGTTTGATGACCCCGAGAACTGGTACGGTCGCTACAGCAATACCAACACCATCGTTGAAACGGTTTCCGCCTCGGGACACGCCGCCTGGAAGCTCAGTGAACAGGTTTCCGTGGCTTTCGGTATCGTCTACACTTATGTGGATGCCGAATTCAATCAGGCCATTGACGCCAACCAGTTCCTGTTCAACGAATACAACGACCCCACCACCTCTGATTTCGACGTCTTCCAACTATTACAGGGCGACGATACCGGTTACGGTTTCAATCTGGCCGCTCACTTTACGCCCAACGAGAAATGGCGCTTCGGTGTCATGTTCAACAGTGAAGTAGAAATCAAGGTCGATGCTACCGCCCGTTTCGACAAACCCGCGGGTCTTCCTCCTACCTATTTCGTGGACAGCAATGTAGCCGCCGATCCGCTGGATCTCCCCTTCATGCTCATGTTGGCCGGCTCCTACAAGCATTCCGATAAACTGGAAATAGGCTTCACCGCCATCCAAACCGGTTGGAGTTCTATTACCGAGTTGGGTTTCAACTATGAAACGCCGTTCCTGGTTATTCCCGGAGTGGGGTTTGAGCTTGACCGTGTTGTGCGCGAATTGAAATGGAAGGATGTCTGGCGTTGGTCCGTTGGTTTCGACCACAAGATCAACAACAAGTACAACTTCATGTGGGGCTTCACCCTTGACGAAACCCCCGTACCCGACGAAACCATCAGTTACCTGCTTCCAACCAACGATCGTCAGTTGCTGAATCTGGGTTTCGGCACCGATCTGGGCAAGTGGCGCTTTGAAGCCGCTTATATGTACCTGAACATGTCCGATCGCGATATCGAGAGCCGGCAGTTGGAAGAGGGGGTCTTGGAAAGTAACGTGCGTGACGTCCTCGCCCACCTGCTCAGCTTTACCTTGAGCCGCAGCCTGTAGTACATAGCGGGGCTCCGGCCCCAACTGGAGATGACCGTGAAGCAAGCATTCATCCTGCTTTCCCTTCTGTTTATCCCCCTCACGGCGTCCGCGAATGATGCGGACGCCATCCTGGGCATCTGGAAGACCGACGAGGGCGACAGCATGGAGATCTTCAAATGCGACGACCATTACTGCGCCCGCATCTCCGACCTGGTGGAAAAGATCTATCCAGCCGACGATGCCATGGCCGGCAAACCCAAGGTCGACCGCGAGAACCCTGATGAAAGCAAGCGGGATCAACCCATCATCGGCCTGCAATTCATGTCCGGCTTTACCTTCAACGGCAAGATCTGGAGCGGCGGCAGCATTTACGATCCCAATAACGGCAAGACCTATAAATGCAAGATCACCATGGTTAACGACAAGAAACTGAAGGTGCGCGGTTATATCGGCGTGTCCGTGCTGGGCCGAACCGAAATCTGGACCCGTTAGCCGCGTATGTCCGAAAAACTTGAAGCGGCCGGACCTAATGTCCGGCCTTTTTCATCGGTGGGCTTGTGAACGTATCGGTGGTCATGCCTGTCTACAATGCGGCTGAAACCGTTGCCGAGGCCGTTGCCTCCATTCAAGCGCAAACCTATCGCGATTGGGAGTTGGTCGCCGTGGACGACGGTTCCCTTGACCAAAGCGCCGCCGTATTGGAAGCCTTGGTCTCGGGCGACCCGCGTATCCGCGTCTTGCGCATCCCGCACCAGGGCATTGTCGCCGCGCTGAACCACGGTATTCAGGCGAGCCGCGCCTCTTTGATCGCTCGCATGGACGCCGACGACCTGTGTCTGCCGGAACGCTTGGAAAAACAAGTCGCGGCCATGCAGGCAGATCCGACCCTCGGCCTGATCGCAGCCAGGGCGACCTATGGCGGCGATACCGAATCCTTTCAGGGTTTCAACCTGTTCGTGGACTGGACCAACGAACTGCTGACCGGGGATCGGATCGCTCTCGACCGCTTTGTGGAATCGCCGTTGATCCATCCTACCGTCATGTTCCGCAAGCATCTGGTCGACCGCTACGGCGGTTACCGGGACGGTCCCTTCCCGGAGGACTACGAACTGTGGCTTCGTTGGCTGGATGCAGGGGTGCGCATGGCCAAACTGCCGGACAAACTTTTCATCTGGCGGGAACGTGAAACCCGGCTCACCCGCACCGATCCGCGTTATTCCGTCGACGCCTTCTACGCCGTGAAAACCAAATACCTGGCTCGTCACCTCCACCGTTCCGGCATCGATCGCGTGGTGGTCTGGGGCGCGGGCCGGATCAGCCGCAAACGCGCCGAACTGTTGACTGATCACGGTATCCAGATCGTCGCCTACGTGGATATCGATCCCAAGAAAGTCGGACAGGTGATTCGTGATCGGCCTGTCTGGGACAAAACCCAACTACCGGAGCCCGGGGATTGTTTCGTCCTGGCCTATGTGGGCAACCGCGGAGCCCGAAACCTGATCCGCGAATTTTTGGAGGGGCTTGGTTATCGGATCGGTCGCCACTACCTTTTGGCAGCCTGATCCGTTGGAAACAACACGGCATGAGAATTCCTCAATTCCAGCAATTTCCGTCCGATAACTTCCCGAACCAGTCAAACTATCTCTCTTGGAAGTCAATGAAAATGTTGCAGCAAAATAATTTAAGTGCCGAAGGCGCCGATATGAGCCGCGACAACCCGGCAGAAACCGCGGCTCCTTGGGTTTACTTCTTCTTTTTCTTGGGAATATAGAGGTCCGTAATGGTGCCCTCGAAAGCCTCCGCGGCGAAGTTGACCGTTTCCGAAAGGGTCGGGTGCGCATGGATGGTCAGGCCGATGTCGGTTGCATCAGCGCCCATTTCGATGGCCAGGCCGGCTTCGGCGATCAAATCCCCGGCGTTGGAGCCTACGATACCCGCACCGATGATCCGGTCGGTTTTTTCATCGAACAGCAGCTTGGTCATGCCTTCATTGCGGCCCAAGGCCAGGCTTCTGCCGCTGGCCGCCCAGGGGAAGGTCCCCTTGCCGTAGGCGATGTTCTCGGCTTTGGCCTGCTCTTCCGTGAGACCTACCCAGGCTACCTCGGGGTCCGTGTAGGCCACGCTGGGAATGACGCGCGCATCGAAGCCGCTCTTCAAGCCGGCGGCCACTTCCGCGGCGACCTTGCCCTCGTGGGTTGCCTTGTGAGCCAGCATGGGGTTGCTCGCGATGTCGCCGATGGCGAAGATGTGCGGGATGTTGGTTCGTTGCTGGTCGTTGGTGGGAATGAAACCGCGTTCGTCTACCTGTACGCCGGCCGCTCCGGCGCCGATCTTATGGCCGTTGGGTTTCCGGCCGACCGCAACCAGAACGCGGTCGAAGACATCTTGCTGTGGGACGCCCTTGCCTTCGAAGGTCACATGCAGGCCGTCCTTCTTGGCGGAGACACCGGTCACCCGGGCGCTGAGAAAAATATTCTCGTAGCGCTTGCGGATTCTCTTTTCCAAGGGCCGCACCAGATCTTTGTCGCAACCGGGGATCAAGCGATCCAGCAGTTCCACAACGGTGATGCGGGCGCCCAGCGCTTCGTAAACCGTGGCCATTTCCAAACCGATGATACCGCCGCCGATCACCAACATGCGGCCGGGAATGCCTTGCATCTCCAAGGCCCCGGTGGAATCGATCACGCGGGGATCATCGTAGGGAATGCCGGGAATACGCGCGGGTTCGCTGCCCGCGGCGATGATGCACTTGGCAAATGAAACCGTTTGCTTGCCCTTGTCGCTGTTTACATCCAGCGTGTTGGGCGACGAGAAGGTGCCGGTGCCCTGGATGATGTCTACCTTGCGGCGTTTGGCCAGTTGCTCCAAGCCGCCGGTCAGTTGTTTGATGACACCGTTCTTCCAGCCGCGCAGCTTGTCCAGGTCGAATTGGGGCTTGCTGAAGGTGACGCCGTGATCGGCAAAACTCGCTGCCTCATCGACTACCTTGGCCATGTGCAGCAGCGCCTTGGAGGGGATACAGCCCACGTTCAGGCATACGCCGCCCAGATAGGGGTCTCGTTCCACGATTGCTGTTTTCAGGCCCAGATCCGAAGCGCGGAAGGCGGCCGTATAACCGCCCGGGCCGGAGCCCAGCACGACCACGTCGTAATCGTGGTCGCCGCGATCGGTTCTCTGGTCCGGCTCACCCTCGGGTCTGGAGGCGGGCCGGGCGGGTTCGGGAGTCTCCACCGCGGGCGCCGGAGCGGGTTCCTCCACGGGAGCGGCCGCGGTTTCTTCCCCGGCTGCCTCCATCAAGGCGATCAGATCGCCGGTATTCACCTTGCTGCCAACTTCTACTTTGACTTCTTTGATGGTTCCGGCTTGGGGTGCGGGGACTTCCATGGATGCCTTGTCGGTTTCCAGGGTGATCAGCGAATCTTCCTCACCGACCCGGTCACCGGCGGCGATCAGGACTTCGACCACGTCCACGCCTTCGAAGTCGCCCATGTCGGGCACACGAATCTCGACTAATGACATGTTCTTTTCCTCCGCAATCGATTAGAGCAACAGCCGGCGTATATCGCCCAGAATCTTGCCCAGGTAGGTGGTGAAGCGCGCGGCATCGGCGCCGTCGATGACCCGGTGATCATAGGACAGCGACAGGGGCAGCATGAGTCGGGGCTTGAAGTCCGTGCCGTTCCAAACGGGTTTCATGAACGAGCGCGAGACGCCCAGAATGGCCACCTCGGGCGCATTGATGATGGGCGTGAAAGCCGTACCGCCGATGCCGCCCAGGCTGGAGATGGTAAAGCAGGCCCCCGTGATATCGGTCGGCAGCAACTTACCCTCGCGAGCGCGAGCGCTGACCTCGTAGAGTTCGTTTGCCAGATCCACCAGGCCCTTTTTGTCCACATCGCGGATGACCGGGACCACCAGGCCGTTGGGGGTATCCACCGCGATGCCCAAATGGAAGAACTTCTTCATGATCAGGCTTTCGCCGGTGGGGCCCAGCGAGGAATTGAAGCGTGGGTATTCTTTCATGCCCGCCACTACGGCTTTCATGAGGAAGACCAACGGCGTCAGGCGGACGTCGTCTGCTTTCATCCCCTTGCGAAAGGCTTCCATTTCGGTGATATCGGCCTCGTCGTGCTGGGTGACATGGGGTGCGTGCAGCCAACTGCGGTGAAGGGTTGTCGCCGAGAGCTTGCGAATTCGACTGAGTTTGACTTCCTCGATTTCGCCGAACTTGGAGAAGTCGATTTGCGGCATTTCCGGTAGGGAGAAACCACCGCCGGCCGCCTTTTCCGGCGGTTGACTGAGCCTCTGTTTGACGTAGTTCTGAACATCTTCCTTGGTGATGCGCCCCTTGCGTCCGCTGCCTTGGACCTGGGTCAGGTCGGCGCCCAGTTCACGGGCGAAGCGCCGCACCGCGGGCGATGCATGGGGCAATACGCCGGGTTGCGCCGGGGCAGCCGGAGCCGGAGCGGGCGCTTGGGCAGCCGGAGCCGGAGCGGGTTTTGGTGCCGCTTGGGGTTCCGGCGCGGGCGCGGGCGTCGGTTCGGGCGCGGGAGCCTGCTTTTCTTCCGGCGGCGCGGAGGGGGCTTCGGGGGCTGCCGCTGCCTCATCGCTTTTTTCCACCAGGGCAATGACCGTGCCCTCACTCACCTGGCCGCCTTCTTCGACCTTGACCTCGCGGATGATTCCGGCGAAAGGCGCCGGGACTTCCATGGAAGCCTTGTCACTTTCCAAACCGATCAACGAATCGCCCTCGGCAACCGTATCGCCGGGGGCTACCAATACTTCCGAGACGTCCACGCTGTCAAAGTCTCCGATATCCGGGACGCGAACTTCGTGAAGATCTGCCATGTTCAACCTCCTGTTGCGTTCCGTTTAAACCGTTACCGGATCGGGACTGTCGGGATCGATCCCGTATTTGGCAATAGCCTCAGCCACTTTTTTCGCGGGGACCGCGTCTTCATCGGCCAAAGCCTTGAGCGTGGCAATCACCACGTGACGGTAATCCACTTCGAAGAAAGCGCGCAATGCCTCGCGGGTATCGCTGCGGCCGAAGCCGTCGGTGCCCAGCGTGACATATTGGTTGGGAATCCATTCACGCACCTGGTTGCTGTAGGACATCATGTAATCCGTGGCGGCGATGACCGGACCCTTATGGCCCGAAAGCACCTGGGTGACGAAAGGCACCTTGGGTTCTTCGTCCGGGTGCAGGCGGTTCCAGCGGGTAACCTTCATGCCGTCGCGACGGAGCTCGGTGAAACTGGTGGCGCTGTAGACATCGGCCGATACGCCCCAGTTGCCTTCCAGTTCCTCGGCGGCGCGTTCGACCTCGCGCAGGATGGTGCCGCAGCCCAACAGGGCCGCGCGGGTTTTCTTGCGCCCGCCTTTCTTCAGCAGGTAAAGGCCCTTGCGAATGCCTTCCTCACAGCCCTTGGGCATGGCGGGGTGCGTGTAATTCTCGTTCATGGTGGTGACATAGTAGAAGACGTTTTCCTGTTCCGCGTACATGCGGCGCATGCCGTCTTGCAGAATGACGACCAGTTCGTGGGCGTAGGTGGGATCGTAGGCAATGCAGTTTGGCACCGTCGCGGCTTGCAGGTGACTGTGGCCATCCTGGTGTTGCAAACCCTCGCCGTTCAGCGTGGTGCGGCCGGAGGTCCCGCCGATCAGGAAGCCGCGCGCCTGCATGTCGCCGGCGGCCCAGATCAGGTCGCCTACCCGTTGGAAGCCGAACATGCTGTAGAAGATGTAGAAGGGAATCATCTGGATACCGTGGTTGGTATAGGCCGTGCCGGCGGCAATCCAGGAACTGAGCGCACCGGCCTCGTTGATGCCTTCTTCCAGGATCTGACCGTCCTTCGCCTCGCGGTAGTAGGCGATTTGGCCATGGTCCACCGGGCGGTAGAGTTGGCCTTCGGACGAATAGATGCCCAACTGGCGGAACATGCCTTCCATGCCGAAGGTTCGCGCCTCGTCGGGTACGATGGGCACCAAATGCTTCTTCAGGTTCTTGTCGCGGGTTAACTGGGTCAGGAAGCGAACGAAGGTCATGGTTGTGGAGATCTCGCGATCACTGCCTTCCAAAAGTTTTCCGAAGCTCTCCAGGTCCGGGACGGTCAAGGCGGGCGCCGAATCGGTTCGTTGAGGCAGGTAACCGCCCAGCGCCTTGCGACGTTCGAGCAAATACTTGATTTCCTCCGAGTCGTCCGCGGGTTTGTAGAAGGGGATCTTCTGCTGATTGAGGGCCTCGTCCGAAACCGGGATATTGTAACGGTCCCGGAACTCGCGCAAGGCGTTTTCACCCATCTTCTTCTGTTGGTGGGTAATGTTTTGACCCTCTCCGGCCTCGCCCATGCCATAACCCTTGACGGTTTTGGCCAGGATGACGGTAGGCTGCCCGGTGTGGTGAACGGCCTGGTGGTAGGCCGCGAAGATCTTGATAGGATCGTGGCCGCCGCGGTTCAAGCGCCAGATATCGGCATCATTGAGGTGGGCCACCATTTCTTTGAGTTCGGGATATTTGCCGAAGAAGTGCTCGCGAACAAAGGCGCCGTCACGACTTGCCTTGTAGGTTTGGTACTCGCCGTCCAGGGTTTCTTCCATGCGTTTGCGCAGCAGGCCCTTGGTGTCTCGCGCCAGCAGGGGGTCCCAATACGAGCCCCAGATCACCTTGATGACGTTCCAGCCCGCGCCGCGGAAGACAGCTTCCAATTCCTGAATGATCTTGCCGTTGCCGCGAACCGGGCCGTCCAGGCGTTGCAGGTTGCAATTGACCACGAAGATGAGGTTGTCCAGTTTTTCGCGAGAGGCAAGGGAAATGGCGCCCAGAGATTCAGGCTCGTCCATTTCGCCGTCGCCCATGAAGGCCCAGACCTGGCGTTTGCTGGTTTCGGCCAGGCCGCGGTTCTCCATGTAGCGCATGAAGCGAGCCTGGTAAATGGCCATCAGGGGACCCAGACCCATGGAAACGGTGGGGAACTGCCAGAAACCGGGCATCAGCCAGGGGTGGGGATAGGAAGAGAGACCGCCCTTGTCGACCTCGCGCCGAAAGCCTTCCATCTGTTCTTCGGTGATGCGTCCTTCCAGGTAGGCGCGCGCGTAGATGCCGGGGGAGGAGTGTCCCTGAATCATGACCAGGTCACCGCTTTTTCCTTCATGGCCGGCGCCTCGGAAGAAGTGGTTGAAACCCACGTCGTAGAGCGTGGCCGCGGAGGCAAAGCTGGCGATGTGACCACCAAGGCCGCTGTCTTTACGGTTGGCGCCGACGACCATGGCCATGGCGTTCCAGCGGATAATGGAACGGATACGCCACTCGAGGGACAGGTTCCCGGGGGAACGTTCCTCGTGGTCGACGGGGATGGTGTTCAGATAGGCGGTGGTTGCTTTGTAGGGCAGATAGGCGCCGGAGCGCCGCGCTTTCTCGATAAGGGTTTCCAAAAGGAAATGTGCGCGTTCGGGTCCTTCCCGTTCGAGCACGGCTTGTAGCGCGTCCACCCATTCCCGGGTTTCCTGGGGATCGATGTCATGATGTTCAGTCACCGGCTTTTGCTCCTCCGTGTTATTTGGGCGTGTTGCCGTCAATATCGGCACCTGAGCGTAGCTATTTAGGGCGGAAAAGTCAACATCTGACAGGGGTTTCAAAACATTTCCCTAACAATCATTAGGTGAAGAATCGTTCAACTCCCTCCGCCCTGGATGTTTGCCGTTCGAGTGCTTCCTGTCACATGCACATACCGGAAACAGCGTGATTCTGTCAATTCATTCCCGCTGAGGTCCCGATTGGGATAGAATACCGGCATGCGATGTCCTGATCTGAAAAGAGACGGCTTCGAATTACGGTCGGGCGAAGCCATCCACGTAGAAAATCCCGACACTTTTTTCATCCCTTCGGTTCGGGAGCGTTACTCGCTGGAACCCGGTCAGTTCGTCAAACTGATTTTCGATATCGAAACGGTCGATGAGGACGGGGAAGCCATGGTACAGGGCGAACGCATGTGGGTTCTGGTCACGGGCAAGTGCGATGATTTCTATATCGGCATGCTGGACAACGATCCCGTTTCGGTAGATCCGCACGGTGATCAGTACCTCATTCACGGCGCGGAGATTCCCTTTCTGCCGGGTCATGTCATCAACATCGAAGAGCCGCCCGACGATGTGGAGCGCCTGTTGCGAGAGTGGAAGCCCACCCGTGTCTGGCCTCGCGAAGAGGAATAATGAAGGGTAGGGGAGAGGTCCGACTGAACCCCTCCCGTTGTGTTTACTTCTTGAAATTTCGTGGAGCCAGGTCGTCATCGATCGCGGCCCAGGCGGCAATTTTGATTTGGGCCGCAATGCCGCGATAATCGGCATCCACATCCGAATCGGGCAGGAGTTGGGTGAAGAAGATGACGATCAACTCCTCTTCCGGATCGATCCAGAACTTGGGGAAGTAGACGCCGCTGAAGGCCAGGGTGCCCGGGGACTCGATATCGATGTCGTGATCGGCGCCGGCACGGATGCCGAAACCCAGACCGAACTTATCGCCCCAGAAACGGAACCCTTCCATGATTTTGCGATCTTCGATCTGGTTGGTCGTCATGGCGGTGACACTCTTGCTGCTGATGATGCGTTGACCGCGCAGTTTTCCCTTGTTCAGAATCATCTGGCAGAAATAGGCGAAATCTTCAGCGGTGCAAATGACGCCGCCGGCGCCGGAGTACAGTTTGCGAGGCTCCTTCACGAAGGGGCTGTCATCGTAGGCTTCGAACAGGCTGATGCCGTCGCCGCGCCCGTCGTTTTGGATATATACCGAGGTAAAGCGATCGACTTGGTCTTGAGGCAGATAAAACCCGGCATCGGTCATGCCCAGCGGTTGGAAGATGTGATTGCGGAAATAGTCGTCAAGGGTTTCGCCCGAGGCAACCTCGACCACGTAACCCAAGATATCGGTGGCCCAACCGTATTGAAAGCTGATACCGGGATCTTGAGCCAGGGGCAGAACGCCCACTCGCTTGATGTATTCGCCGAGGGTTTCGTCCAGGTGCATGAGGTTGAAATCGCCCGCGTCATTCTCGGCATAAACCGCGTCGAGCAAGGGTCCGCCCAACCCGATGTAGGGTGTGCCCGAATGGTGAGTTAAAAGGTCGCGGATAGTAATCTCGCGGGAAGCAGGTCGGGTTCCCTCCTCGGTAATCACCATGGGGTTTGCAAGTTCGGGAATGTATTTGGAAACCGGCTCGTAAATCATCAATTTGCCTTCTTCCTGTAATTTCATGATCGCCACGCTGGTGATCGCTTTGGAAATAGACATAATTCGAAAAATAGAATCGGTTTGCATTGGGATGGAAGCTTCCAGGCTTTGGTAGCCCGCGGCCTGTAGATAGGCGATTTTCCCACGACGGGCGATCAGGGTAACCGCGCCGGAAATTTCGCCGTCTTCGACCTCCTTTTCCATAAGTTGGGTAATTAAATTCAGTTTGGATTCGCTCAAGCCTACCTGGGCGGGTTCTGCAAAGGGCATCTTCTCGGTGGCGAACACCGGCAGAAGAAAAGTGAAGAAGCAAAGGGTAGAGGTAATCATTCTGTACATATCAGCCTCCAATAAAATTGGGGATTTGCGTAAAGCAAAGATTGCCGGATGTGAGCTATTCCCGGCATAAACCACCCCAACAGGCTTAACGGTGACGGCCGTAAAAACCATGAGAAAACCTCACAAGCTGTGTGTTCAGCGCTGAAACATCATCGGATGGGGGTTGGCCGGTCGGCCGTATTTTGTGTACAATGCCCTAACGAATCATCGACTGGATGCGCCCATGAAACTGTTAAAACTCTTTTATCTTGCCTGCGGGGTTTTTCTCATCGTCTATTTCGTGATCGTTCTTTCCCCGCCGCCGGCCTACAAATCGGTTTGGCGGGTATTTGCCGAGCGTGAGGACCCCGTGGTCACGGAAATCCTGGAGCCCGAGACTACCAAACAAAGGCGCATGCAGCTTATCGAAGCCGCCTACGATGAAACCATGCTCAGCCTGCTGGTAAGAGAAGGTTATCTTGCCGAGGATATGGAAGCCGGGAAAATTTTGGAACGCACCGATCACCTGGCCGCTTTCGACGCGGAAGAAGTCCTGTTGATCGCTGAAAAGATCCGTGCGAACCAACACCACCGTGCCGAACTGGTATCGGTGCCCACCTTGCTGACCGTTGCCGCGCAACGTAACGGCGGGCCCTCTCTGCCTGCATTGCATCTCTGCGCCTGGGATATGTTTTCGGCCCGTAAAACCCCGAACCGGGTGAAAGTTCTGAACAACGTCCTCCAATGGGCCGACGCGCCGACTACCGCCGCCTTCCTGAAAGAAATCGGCGTGGTTGGACAAGACGGTGAGATCCAGCCCACCTTGATCAAGGTGCTACCCGTACCCTCCCTGGAAATCATTCAAGACAATCTGGCAGAGGGTTCTTACGATGACCTGCGTCGCAAGCTGTACCTGGGTTTTATGAGCGCCGGCACCGGTGTCGAAGATCATCGCGGAGCTCATCTCTTGACATTGGTTACAAGGCAACTCCAGGCCCGTCCCGATGACTCCTGGACTACAGGCACCCTGGCCGCAATGGTTGAACTTGCCGATGACGATATGGTCAACCGCTTTCTACATTACGTGGGTTTTATGGGACGGAACGCGGGCGGTAACTTGTGGTTCGCGCCCGAGGTTCTCAAAGACGTTCCCATGGAAATCCGCGAGCAATTAGCTCGGCATTTGGAAACGGGCCATGTAACACCGGGTGAGAACAGAGCTGCCCTGGCGCTTCGATCTGAAGGCTGAGTGATCAAAGATGATCGCAAGAATAAAATAGGAACGCTCTGAAAGGTTTTTGCTCTTTGTCAATGCATTCATTAGTGCAGGTAGATCTTTTCTTGAATTAATTGCGCGGCTTAAGTAAAATGGTGAACAAGTAATAAGAATCACGGGGAGTGAATCGGTGAATGAGCGCTATATCCTGAGCGGCGAAGAGCTTGAAGTAATCGATGGGCTCAATGGAGCCAAGATCCCCCACAATGCCGACTTACATTATTTTCTCAATTGCAATGAGCTGAAGCCGCTGTATTCTGTTTCCAAGGCCATCGGCCTGGTCCCTTCCAATGTCAAGAAGTGGGCCGATGCCGTGCCCGGCCGTTACGAACAAATCGGTCTGTACGCTTTCGGTGTACGGCCCCATAAGAAACAACACTTTGTGAATGTGCGAACCTTTGTCGGCTGGGCCATGGCACACGGCAACACACGACGGCAAATCATCAGGCATTTCCATCCGAAAGTCGGGCGCATCAAAAAGGGGATGGGTCTTCGCGAGGTCGTTGCGACCGGAGAACTGTTCATCTTTGACGAACTGTGCAGTCGCGGCATCATCCCGAAACCCTTTTCATCCAAACGGGGTCGGGAAACCCTGATTGAAACCGCGGGCAGTTCCGAGGATTCCAGGGGGGAACTGGGCCTGTTTCGGGACGAGGAGTTCGGCGAGTGGTTGGTAGACCCCGCCCGTTTCTTCAAGTACCTTGTGACCGCCTATCGCCTGGTCCCGGAAAGTTGAGAGCCGAAACCGGAGTTCGCTCCGGCCTATAATTTGAACGACATGCCGCCGCCCCAGCTTTCGTCTTCCTCATAGGCGTACTCGGTGCCGCGACGGCGACGCGCCTCGGTCTCGATATCGGCGCGGAGTTCCGGTTCGTGGTTCAACAGTTCACGGAAATCCTTGCGCGACAGGCTCAACAGCAATGTCCCGGTGCCGGTGCGAACCGTGGCGTTGCGCGGGGCATTGTCCAATAGAGCCATCTCACCGAAGAAGTCGCCGTCCGACAACCAGCGTACGTTTTGGTGGCGTTCCTCATCGTCGGAGATGATTACCTCCACGCTGCCGCGCGCGATGATGTAGAACCGATTTCCCTGGTCGCCCTTCATGAAGAGGATGCGCTTCTCGGGAATGACCTCGCTCATCAGGGACTGGGAGAGCATTTCCAGGCTGGACTCTTTCAAGTGGGTGAAAAGCGGAATAGCTTGCAGGCGTTCAGGCGTAATTTCAACGCTGGCGCCGTCCGCGCTGACGTGAAAACCGCTTTGTTTGCGCCATAGTTCGAAATAAACGCCTTTCATGGCCATCAGGGTTTCGTGGTTGCCTTCTTCCACCAGCCGACCTTTATCCATCACCAGGATGCGGTCCATATCGACCACGGAGCCGAGGCGGTGGGTCGCCGCAACCACGGTTCTCGTGCGGGCGTAGGAGGCCAGGGTTTTATTGATGGCAGCCTCCGTACCGGGGTCCAAGGCAGAGGTTGCCTCGTCCAGGATGAGGATGGACGGATCGCGGACCATGGCGCGGGCAATGGCGATGCGCTGCCGCTGTCCGCCCGACAGCTTGCCGCCGCCTTCTCCGACCACGGTGTCGTACTGCTCGGGCTGCGCCATGATCATGTCGTGGATCTCGGCCATCTTCGCCGCTTCTTCCACCTCCTGGTCGCCGGCGTCCAGTTTTCCCATGCGGATGTTTTCGCGCAGCGTGGTGTTGAAGAGCTTGTTTTCTTGAAGAACGACACCGATCTGGCCGCGCAGGGACTCGGTGTGACCGTGTTTCACATCGCGGCCGTCCAGGAAGATCACACCGGAGGTCGGATCGTAAAAACGCATCATCAGTTTGAGAATGGTGCTTTTGCCGCAACCGCTGGGGCCCACCAGGGCTACCGACTCGCCGGCGGTGATCCGGAAATTGATGCCGGTAAGCGCCGGCCCTTCGCCGGAATAGGAGAAATGCACATTTTGGAAATACATTTCGCGATTCAGGCGGGGAACCTCGGCAGCGTTGGGATCGTCGTCCACAACGGGACCCTCGGCCAGGAACTCTTGAATGCGCTGCATGCCGGCCGCACCCTGCAACAGGTCGGGCACCGCGCTCGAGACGTGGTTGGCGGCATTGGCCACATTCAACAAAAGGGCCACGAAGCCTACCAGGGAGCCGGCCGAGAGAAAGCCCTGAATGGCCAGGAAGCCGCCTACGCTCATGATTAGGATTTGAATCAGGTAAACGCTGAGACTGGACGTGCGGCCTACCAGGGAACTGGCAAAAACGGCGCGCACGGCTTTAGCGGCCAGGCGATCCAATTGCCAACGGAATCCCTCCAAACGCGCCAGACCCAGACCAAAGGCTCGCACCACCGCGTGACTGGAAATGGTCTCCTGCAGCGTTCCCGCGACCAGGGCCTCGTATTCCTTGCGGTCGTAGTTCTTTTCCTGTGCCTTGCCGCCCAACACACGCGGTCCGATCAGCGCTACCGGCAGGCTGGCAAACGTCATCAAAGCCAGGCGCCATTCCATAAAGAACAGGGCGATGACACTGAAGACCAGAATCATGGAACTGAACACGAAAGTATAGATGGAGCGCAGGTAGGCGGTTTCCACCACCGCCAGATCATTGGAGAAGCGCGACATCAAGTCCCCGGAATTGGTGCGGGCAAAGAATCCCTCGGAGAGTCGTTGCAGGTGGCGGAACATGCTGATACGGATATCGTTCATACTGCGGGCGCCGACGGTTGCAATGAAATAATCCTGGACCAAAGCCGCAACCACATTGATTGCCCATCCTATTAGAAGAACGGTGATGATGCGGAAAAGCTGTTCCTGGTCGCTGTTGGCAATCGCCTCGTCGAAGATCTGCCGATAGCCCAGGGGAACCACGATCCGGAAGGCCGTTTGGATAAGCAACGCCAGTAGGATGAGGATCAGAGCCGGGGTATAGGGGCGCATGGTTCGCAGGGAAATGGCGAGAAATCCCCGCAAGCCAAGTGGTTTCTTTTTTTTCTGACCGCCGGGCGAACTGTTGTCCGCTTCGTGCATTCGCTTCTCCAACCCGGTATATGGGATACCAATCGATATCATTCATTAAATCGGAACTATGATGGAATTCCCAAGTCATTTCACTATTTTCGGCCTGTGATCCATTCAATCATCCAAGGAAATGGGCCCGCCTTTACGGAAGCGGCACATTGCATCTTAGTTCAGGGAAATAGTCGGGACAAGTATTTTCTTTCCTATTTTGACGGCGCTTGCCCGTGCCTCTACACCAAGAAATCGGTACGGTAACAAATTCGGGACAACACCAAAGTAACTTCAAGGGTTGATCTATGCCGGGTATAACGCTCCGTTATCGCGAGCTGTGATTATGTTGTCTTAGAAGCCCGGTGCGCCGGAAATCACCGGCCTTAAACGCTGAATCGGACGCATGGCGAGGCTCACGATGCATCCAGTCGGTCCATCCGGACGCGGAGCAGAGCCTCGCAATGAGTCCAAAAACGCCGCGAGCCGTCTTGAGATCCTCAACAACGCGTCCAGATTGAAATGGCACAACCTTATGAATATGTTGTTGGGCTCACTCTCGATCTGATGATGCGTTTGAGTTGTTTTGTGGATGTTTTTTTGTGATAGGTTGATTTTTGTGAAAGCGTGTGATGCGGACGAGGTATTCCTGCTGCATCCGTTGCGTCGTCGGCCGGCACCAGCCTTTCTGAGGCGGCCTGAGCGAGGTTGACGGCCGGCCCGGGCGGTGCTAACTTTAGGGGAAGAGGGTGCCTGATCGATAGGACGGGTAATCGCTTGCGGGCCCCTCGCGATGACGTATGGGCACAGATGCTCGTATCCGCCGGTTCGGCTCGGGGCGCTACCGGTTCAAGAGGAGCGTAACCATGCGTCATCAGCTCATCGGCGGTCTTTCGATTACCGCCCTTTTCCTCGTCGCCCTCGCCTGGTTCGTCGTCGAGCCGAACCGGCCGGGCAAAACCCGGCAACAGATCCGCAACAGCGGCGTCCGGTCCGAGGTTGTGCTCGCCTCACCCGACCAACCCGCCGAAACCGCCGCCCTGCCCGCGCGTGGCTTCACACCGATGGTCCGGCTCGGCTTCGATGTCGGCGAAGGTTGGGAGCCCGCTGTCGCCGCCGACGACTTCGGCCATGTCTATGTCCTGATCGCCCAGTATGGCGGCGTACCCGGCTGCACCGACTGCAGCGATCCCTCGCATATGATCGTACAGGTCTCGGCCGACAGCGGCGCTACCTGGGACGCGCCGAGGACCATCATCGGCGCCGGCGACCACCAACTCGACGGCCAGTGGGATCCGCAGATCATCGTCGATCTCGGTGATCGCCGTACCGTCTACGCCTCCTGGCTGCAGAACAAAAAGGGCGATATCGCGGTCGCCCGCTCGACCGACTTCGGCGCCACCTGGCAGGTCTTTTTCGCCGACAGCGTCGAATCGGCCAATGACAAGGAAATCATCACCGCCCGTGACGGCGCGGTCTACGTGGCCTATTCGCGGCTTCAGAAGTTCTATGTCTCCTCATCGCAAGACGCCGGCGAGACCTGGACCACCGTTGCAGTGCCCCAGGGCCATGCCGGAGCCAAGGGCCTGCCGCTGTTCGGCGGGGGAACGGTGACTACCGACGGCACCGTGTACTTTTCCGGCGAGAGCTATGAGAAGTCGGGGTCGGTCACCGGCAAGATCACGCTGTGGATGATCAAGTCGACCGACCGCGGCGCGACTTGGGAGACCTTCATTATCGACGAGGCCTGGGCGGCGCCCGATTGCTTCCTCGATTGCGGTTGGGGCTTCCTCAGCTCCCAGTTGGTGATGACATCCGACGATGCCGACAACCTTTACCTGCTGTGGGACGGCTCCGACTACGTCGGCGATCCGGGCCGGATGTACTTCGCGGCCTCGAGCGACGGCGGGCTGACCTGGACACCGCGTTTCGACGTCTCGACCGCGCCGGCCGATATCCACCACAACTTCCCCGCGATCGCCGCGACGGGCAACGGCGATGTGCGCATCTCCTGGATGGACGCGCGTAACGGCGGTCCTTTCGCCCAGTCCGCCTGGACCGTGTGGTATCGCGTCTCGAAGGACGGCGGGCTGACCTGGTCGGACGAGGAGCCGCTCAGTCATCCGTTGCCGGGCTATGATTACCTGCGCCCGGAAGGCTTCGACTTCCCCTATGGCGATTATTACGAACTGGACATCGACGGCGACGGCGTCACCCACCTGATCTTCGGCGCCGGGGAGAGTTATTCCGGCGACGGCAAATCCTTCTATGTACGCGGAAACCTGTAATCCTTCCAACTACCATCCGGCCGGGCCCGCGCCCGACCGGTGGTTAGGAAGAATAACGCCCCGAATAATTGCCGGCATATATTGTATTACCTCGTTATATCAGGGGTCCGGCATGGCGCAAAATCAAGATAACGATACCGGACGCTATCTGCTTCTTTTCGCTCTCTTAGATCGAATCAACCCGGCCGTTACGTTAGGGAAAGCGTCACTTGAACAGATCGGGCAAATTTGATTAAATAAAAATCGTTTCGCCTCAAAAAAGATCGGATATGCCGTGGTCGTTCAAAGAAGAATTCTCCTATTGCTCTCCCTTTTTCTCTCCATAAGCTGCAATCTGCCCTCCTCACGGCAAACCGGCCTGGATGAAAACTATTTCAAAAAGCAAATCCAAGAACTCACAAAGGGCCGCTGGCCGGTCTCGGGCAGGCTGGCCGGAATCGGGGAACAGATTCCAGGGAAGGCCGAATGGACCACCGATATAAACCTGGACCTGAGCCGGCTGAACGTGGATCTGGAAAAGGAGATGGCTCGCAATCCCTCGCCCGGCTTGCAAAATTACCAGGCGCTTGCGGAATTTCTCAATGCCAGGTCGGAAAAAGCCAGGGCCATGCTTACCAAGGCACTCTCCACGGCGCCCGATAACCCCACCCTGGTCAATAATCTAGCCGTGGCTTACTTGACCCTGGCCGATGAGAGCAGCAATCAGCTGCCCCGCTATCTGGCCCTCGAAACGGTCGATCAGGCCCTGAACAACGGTATGGTCACCCAGGAGTTACTGACCAACCGGGCTTTAATCCTTCAATCGTTGCACCTGAAAACCCAAGTAAAGGAAGCCTGGGCCACGTTTCTAGAACTGGAACCGTCCTCCTCTCCCTGGCGCTCCGCGGCCTTGAAATCCCTGGCTGAACTGGAAAACACCCCGGACAAACAATGGGCCGAGGCAAAAAAGAAACTGGTGACAGTCATTGCCGAGGGAGATCAGGCGACGGTCGGTGAAATTGCCGACCGCTTTCCAGGCAAGACTCGCGATTGGATGGAAACCCGCCTGCTCGCCTGGGCCGAGGGTGAAAAGAGAGCTCTTGCGGATGTTGAGGCCCTCGCTGAATCATTCAGTTCAAAGGATCGCGATCCGATTGAGCTTGTTTTGGCAATCCGCGCCGCCGCCCCCGAGCTCAAAGCCAAATTAGCAAAAGGTCTGGCGCTCATAGGAGAACCTTACCGGGGAAGTAAAAGTGCTGCCCCCGGTGCTGAACGAGCGGTCCGTGAATCACTCCAACTTTTCGGCGGGTTGGAACCCTTTCAATCAAGGGCAAAGTATCAACAAGTTCGTATATTGTATGCGTTGGGAGAGTACCGAACCATCACAGAGCAGACCGATTTGCTTGCTACGTTCTCGAAACGCAACTACAAAAGGCTGCAAGCCAGGCTGCAAGGAGCGATGGCCACTTCCTTCGGCCTGAATGATGACTTTGCCTCTTACTACCGGCTCTATCACAAGGCGTATGATATCTTCACACTTCTCGGCGACCGAAAATCGGCGGCTCGCTCCGGCATGAACACAGCCTCTGCACTCACCATATTCGGTGCGCCGGATGCCGCGCTGAATATGAGAACAGAGCAGTTGAGCCTGACGGATTACGTGACGGATCCGGGGGATCTCGCTCTGATTTATACCGGTATCGCCGAGGATTTGGCCGCTCTGGGCTTGGAGCATGCCGCGTCCTACTTCTTCCGAATATGTTACGAACTGGCGCTGCAATCAGGAGACACGGCATCGACGGTTCAAGCGACGAGAGAACTGGCGCTTCACCTTTACCGGACAGGACGTGCGGCCGAGGCGAATACGCTTTTGCAAGAGGCCTTCGCCGAATGTCCGAAAATCGAGAACCCTGAAGACCGTACTGAGGAGGAAGCCAAGCTGTACCTCACTCAGGGGGAAATGCAACTGGGTGAACTGCCGGAGCAAGCGGCCTCGTCGCTGATCACCGCCGCGGAACTTTTTGAAAAAAGAGGTTATGACACCCATCTGACTCTTCTGCGCCATCTGTTGGCCGGGGCTCAATTAAGGCAAAGCCAAAATGGGGCCGCCCTTCAAACCGTGTTGGAGGGTATCGAGATGGTAGAGAAAAGGCGCCCCCGGGAACAGCAACAGTTTAAGGTGAGTTATATCGACCAATGGGCGGCCGGACTCTTCGATCAGGCCGTTGACCTGTATCGGCAAGAGGGAAATTGGCTGGAGGCGCTGCTCACATCATCACGGGCCAGGGCGCTGTCTTTGGCGGATCGGTTGAAACCGAACGGAAAGACCCGGCCTATGCCCGAAAGCTTGGGAGAAAAACTGCCGCCGAACCAACGAATCATCTATTACCACCTGCTGCAAGAGAGATTGC
>JASJCB010000270.1 GCA_030066195.1 Acidobacteriota bacterium | reverse complement strand
CTGCGGTTGATTTTGGAAGCCGTCGCCGACGGCGCCGCTGCCTTGAATCATGCCCACGCGGCACCGCCGGAGCGACAAGAGAACCGATTGTTCCGAATGAATCTTCGCGATCAGGTTACCGGTCCGGATCGATATTTCCTGACCGGTAACCTGATCGCGAAGATTCATTCGGAACAATCGGTTCTCTTGTCGCTCCGGCGGTGCCGCGTGGGCATGATTCAAGGCAGCGGCGCCGTCGGCGACGGCTTCCAAAATCAACCGCAGCACCAAACGCGCATCGTCTGCCTGAGCATCGAAATAACGCAGGGGTCGGGCCAGTTTATCCATATCCATCTCAGCGGTCTGATCACTGATGGCGTCCGGCGGCCAGGAGAGGGGCTCCCAACGACCGGCAATGAGGTTGTATAGGGTAAGACCGAGGGCAAAGGTCCAACGTTTGGGCGCCCGGTTCTTCCAGGTATGCAACAAAAAGTGCAGCGGGGTCACCAGTTCCTGGCTATGGCGTATCAAGTGCTCCCGTTCCAGCAGGGCGGAGCGGGTGAGCATCACATGTCCCTGCTTCAGATAACGCAGGCCGCCGTGAACCAACTTGGAGGAACGGCTGGAGGTACCCCAGGCAAAATCTCGTTTCTCCACCAGCAGGACTTTCAGGCCGGCCCGACGGGCCTCGCGAAGAATGCCCGCGCCGGTAATACCGCCGCCGACCACCACCATGTCCCAGACCGTTTTCTCATCGGCTATGTCATTCCAGGCTTTATCGCGGCGGCTTTGTTCCCGCATCGGCACCTCATGCGGCGGTTTTGTTTTGTCCCGGCTAATGTAACATAGTTTCGGTCGACTCACCCGCGGGTTCCAAGCGGCCGAACCATTTTTGCCGCCTCGATCCCGACGATCCGACCAGGCCTAACATTTCTTACGCTTCAAAACTCGAGAATCAAGTGATCGAAACTAATTTGATCCTTTCGTCTTCGAGAGCACGGCGGCGGCCGTGAGGCCTGAATCCAGGGCTTCGAACAGTAGCGGCAGGCGACCGTTGTCGACGCCCGCGTGGACCAGGTTGGGCAGGCTCCTTTTTTCGTTGGCGTCTTGGAACAGGTAGCCCGGGGTCGGAATCGGCATGGCGTGGCCGTGTAGTTTGAGGAAAGCGTGCTCCACCCTGGTGTCGATACGCTCCTCCAGTGATTGGCCGGCTATTTCCAGCGTGCGGCGCAGCAGGGGTTTGGGGTCCATGCCTAAGGTCAGCAGGTCGGCCCTATTCTTTTCCGGCAGGTAGAAGTAGGCGGTCAGCACCGTTTGGTTTCCTTCATCCGCCTGGCTTTGCGAATTGACCATGCCCACGAAACCCGGGTCCCGACCCACGACCTCGTTTTGCCAGTAACTGGTATCCAGTTTGTCCTTCAGCACCAGGTTGACCGCGACCCAGGGCGCGTAGCGGTTATGGGCGAACAAGCCGGCGTCTTGCGGGAAGACGTGGCGCAGGCCGTGTTTATGGCCCGCGTAGACCACGGCGTCCACTGACACGTGATAGCGCTCGTTTTTCTCCAAATCGATCACGCCGACGCGAAAATCCTTTTCCCTCGCTTCGATGCGGGTGACCAGTTGATTGCAGCGCACCGTTTGCGGGGGCAAGGCATCGATCAGTTTATCGGCGAAGTAGGCGTTGCCTTGCGGAGGCGAGAAGTGCGGCAGTTTCTCGGCATAGTAGGGACGGCAGCCGTAGTAGTGTAACCCGGCCAGGGCGCTTACCCGGCCGGCATCCGCGCCGTAATCGTCGGCCATCTGGTAGTTCAAACCGGCCATGAATTCCGGGTCTTTGCCCAGGTTCATATTGGTCAGGAACTCTTGGAAACTGACCTTGTTCAACAAATGCAGGCCTTTGGTAATCAGGCGGGTGGGCAAAACCAGTTTCCGCTGGTAGCCGCGCAAGATCTCTTCGAATCGGTCCGTTTCCTCGATACGGGGCAGCGGGTCGCGTCGAAAACCCTTGGCGCCGAGGGTGCGGCTGTCCTGTTTGGGGTCGATGAGATATCGGGTATCCACAAAATCCCAGCGTTTGGCAGCTGTATTGTGCTCGATGATGTTCAGCGCTTCCAACATGGCCAGGACCTCCGGCCCCCAGTTGTCCGGGTAGGCCAGGTCGTAATGGGCGCCCTGGGCGAAGCGCATACCTTGAAAGTCGTAGGCTGCCGAACTGCCGCCGGGTGCCGTGCCGATCTCGCAGACCAGCACATCCTTGTCGCGAAGCGCCCATGCCGCCGAGAGGCCCGCCAAACCCGCGCCCACCACCAGAACCTGGCGGCGTTCTTCCCGTTCCTTGTCCGCCGGCGGTTCGCCCTCGTACATTCGGTGCCCGCGTAGGAGATCGTCGACCACGGTAACGGGAAAGTCCAGGTTTAGTGTTTGCGGCCCTTTGCAGGAAAGAGTAGATGCCATTATGGAGGCCCCCGAGAGTTTGAGGAACACTCTACGATTCAGTTGCATGGGAAACCTCGTTGCGCGGGGGAGGGAAGAGGTAGCGACCAAGGTCGGGGTTGCGGGGGCCGCCTTTCCAGATGAAACCGTCCAGCACGTAGTGGACCGTCTGCGGCAGCGACAGCAGGGCAATGTACAGAGCTTTGGTGTAATGTCCCGTGGTCTCGCTCTCGGTATAGGGTAAAAGGGCCGCAAAGAAGGCGGTGTGGTCGCGATATAGCAGCAGGTCCCACAGGTATTCCTCGAAAAAGGCAAGCAGCAGGATCGGCAATACAAAAACACCCGCCCAAACGCGAGGGTGTTTGCCCAGCCTCGGATTGGTATCGGCAAGACGACGGCTGCCGTGCAGGGCCATGAGGCCGTAATAGGGGATGCCGTGGGCGACCACGTTGGTGATGGTAAAGACAAGGTCGGAATCGAAGTAGACCAAACCTAGATACCAGTTGATCGCTGTACCGAAAACCCACAGTAGTTTGCCCAGTTGCAGGGGGATGTTGTGTGTGCGCATCAGGTAGATATGGTAGCCCAGCCAGGCCACAAGGATCCCGACCCAGGCGCCGTAAAACAGAAGCGACACACCCTGGCCGATCATCGGGTTGGCCGACAGCCAGGCGCGGAGACCCACCGCGTCGATAAAGTCGCCCGGAATAAACCAGCTGAAGTTGCGCGGCAGATTGGCGTGCCACCACAGCAGCGGGCAGACGGTTGCCGCGTAGGCCGCCAGTTTATCCAGGCGGGTCATGGTCGCAATCCAAGGTTGCGGGTTGTCGCGCCGAAATCCCAGTTGTTGCAATTGCCGCGCCCGATAGAGCGCGGTAATGCCCACCTGCTGCTTGACGAAGTGGAAGGCGGCGACATAAGCCAGTACGCGCCAGAAGAGCTCGTCGGAGACTATTGCCAGAAAGAGGCACGGCACGAAACACAAGGCGGGAACCCACCGCAGAAGGTCCGGCGAGGTGCGGCGGGTGACCGGGTCAAGATAAGTGCGGTAGATGGACGACCAGACGTGACCCACGTCGATCAGCAGAACCGCGACCACCCACACCCATAGCGGCAAATCCATTTGGATGACCGAGGACGGCAGAAGAAATGCCAGCGCCCAACAGGCCCAAACGGGTAGATGGAAAAAAGACAGGTCAAAGCGGGCGGAGGCGAACCACATAAGCGAAATGTGAAGGGGGGCGAGGCCCCCCGTGTGTTCAGGTGGTTGGTGGGTTCAGCTTGGCTTTCATGGCCGCCAGTTTGTCGGCTACGCCAGCGGAAACCGCGGGGCCGCTTTCCAGCGACTTGAATTCGGATTCCAAGCTGTCGCCGGTAGCGCCGGCCATTTCCTCGGCAGCCTCTGCCTCGTAGCTCTGGCGTTCGGCCTTGGCCTTCATGCGGGCGATCAGGTCACCGGTGTTGTTCTTGCCGATCTTGGCCTTGGCCTCGTAGATTTCCTTCTTGACCTCGGCCGTTTTGCTTTGGGCGATGATGATATCTTTATTGCGACGAAGCTCGGCCAGTTCGTCTTCCATCTTGCGCAACGCGGTCTTCAGGCCGTCGGCGTCCTTGCGCATGCCCTGCCATTGGGGATCCAGGTTGGCGGCGTTGCGCTCGTGTTCCTCGGCACGAACCAGGGCCTTGGTAGCCAGTTCTTCGTTACCGGCGGAGAGGGCTTGCTGGGCGCGGGTTTCCCACTGGGACTGATTGTCGCGCTCTTTCATGACCAGGGCTTTTTGCTTGCGTTCGGAAGCGATGACCGACTGGATTTTCTTGCGCGCCTCGGCAATTTGTTTTTCCTGGTCCCGGATGGCCTGATCCAACATGACCTCGGGCTTCTCCATACCGTCCAGCGCCTTGTTGGCATGGG
Source organism: Acidobacteriota bacterium (assembly GCA_030066195.1). Classification (GTDB taxonomy): domain Bacteria; phylum Acidobacteriota; class Holophagae; order Acanthopleuribacterales; family Acanthopleuribacteraceae; genus JASJCB01. The sequence goes on along the minus strand of JASJCB010000270.1, from coordinate 8,906 downwards.
CCTGGCCGATTTTGAAAATTCTGCTGAAAATACTCATACGGTGCTCTCCTCCAATTTGGCCATGTGTTTGGCGAGGATGGCTTCGATCTTGTCCGTTGCAAGTTCAAGGGCGTTGAAGACGGACATGATCTCGTTCTCGTCGAGATTGGATGTTTCCCGGCTTTCGACCAGCACCAGGCGGGCATCAGTCTCGTCAGCTGCATTGACGCCCACGCTGACCGGCAGGATTTCGGTGTTGGCGTCCAACAAATCGAAGAACAATTCGTGCGAGGCCAACCCGCTCATGGAGCAAAGATCGACTTCGAAATACAGGCTTTCACCCTTGAAGTTGATGAAGACGGGCAATTCGTCAAAACGGGTTGCCCGAACCACCGAATCGGTGATCTGTTCTACTTCGAAGTCGTTGTCTTCCAAGAATTGGACGAAGGAGGTTGCGCCTCTTCTGTGGATTTGGATATCGGCAACCATGTTGACTCCTTTTTCTATAACTGAAAGGCAATACGCGGCGATTTATTCTAGCTTTATTTCGCCATGATGTCACGTTCTACGCTATTCAGGTCGTGCTTGTTTTCGGCAAGTACGATGAGCTGATCACCCTTGTGGATGACCATTTGTTTCGGCGGGTTCAAAACGTACTTCTGGTCCTGAATAATACCGATGACTTGGATGTTGGCCTCGTGCTCCAGAACCTCTTTCTGAAGGTCCACCACCTTTTTGCCTTCCAGGTCCGTTTTGTGCAGGTAGAGTTCGCTGCCCCTGGTATGGGTGATGATCTGGCCGATGACCTTGTTGATGCCGGGATGGGTGAATTCCTGAACCAGCAGGCGGTCGGTGACGCCGTCGGATGTCACCAGGCCGTCCACGCGGGCGCGGCGCATGTTATTGAGGTTGGCCGAACGCACCAGTTCCGCCACCGTTTTGATGGGAATCATCTTTTCATCTTCGATCATCTCGACCAGGGAACCGATGGTGAAGACGGTGTCATCGCTGCGGGGGTCGTTAGGATCTTCAGAGAGGATGATCACGCCCTCGCATTCCGTGATGTTCGCCTTGTAAAGAACCTGTTCATCGGCGGGTCGACCCTTGACGAAGCCGATGTTGCTCTTGGCCAGTTCCTGCGGGATTTCGTCGATGGTGTCGTTGACCAGAACGATGCGGCAATCCTTGTGGCCGGGGGTGGCGCGCAGTTCCTGGATGATGTCGGTTATCCGTTCCTTGCTCGGATAATTGCAGATAATGATGTGGTCTTTAAAGTTAATGGTCATGGCCCCCTTCCTTTTCTTTGAAGCCCAATCCAAGAGGTCGTTGGCTACGGTGCCGACCAGGTAACCGATGATGCCGATGCCAAGCAGCATGCAGGGGTAGGAGATCAAAAAGCGTCCCACGAAGGTCTGGGCGTAGAAGTCGCCGTAACCCACGGTGGTCATGGTGACCATGGCCCACCAGAAACTGTCCATCCAGGTAAGCCCTTCCTGGACATCGCGTTCGGCATAGTAGAAAGCGGTGGCGAAGAGGACGTCCAGGACCAGCGCCCAGAACAGAATGGGCAGCAACTCGAACTTCAACAATCCGCGCAGCTTTTTGACCAGATTCAGAATAATCATGCTCGGCTAACTCCCGGTCTAGTCCCAGTCCCAATACTTCTTTTTCTTCCAGACAGGGCTGGTGTAGTAGGGATCTCTGTAGGATTCGTAGACCGTGTAGTTGAGCGGTTGCTTGGGAACCGGCGGCACCGCTCGGGGTTCGCCGGCATAGACGGTTTTGTCTTCCTTAGCCCAATCGGAGCCGTATTCATCTTCCTGTTTGCGCAGGCGCAGGTTCAGGTCGGCGCCTTCTTTCAGGACATCCTTCAGCACATCCTCGCCGGAGACCCGGCTACCTTCCTCGTCCTCATAGGCCAGATCCTCGGCCTGCAAGGCGCTGTTGCAGATCTTGACGATGTCGTCCCAGAGCGATCCCAGCACCAGGTCGAACTGCCAGCCGTCGTTTTTGTCTTGGACGCGTTCCTCGTTGATGAAGCCCATGAAGACGATTTCCAGCGGGTCCAGGCTCTTGAATTCGGCCACGGCCACCCGCAGGTCTTCCCAACGATCTTGTTCCAGGTACTCCACCCACTCGCTTTCGTCTTCTATTTCGAAGAATTCCTCGAAGGCGAATTCACCCTCTTCCAGGTCGACCGCGCAGTAGCAATCGAAGTTCTTCAGGAAGTCGATATAACGGTCCATGAAGTTGGTTACCGCCCGGCGCCCCTTTTGGGTGGGCACATAACGGTTGCGGGCATCGATATCCACTAACTCCTTGGACATGAGGCTGGTCAACAATTCTTCCAGATGCGTATCGCTGCCTTCCAACAGGACGGAGAAGGAGCGCGGCCCGTTGACCATGCGCTCCAACAGGTAGATGGTTCCGAAGTCCTTGATTTTTTCAGGCGGCAGTTGGTACTGCTTGGGCATAGGTGCTTTCTCCTAAGCGAAAGATGCGTTCAACATAAAGGCCACGATTACGGCCGCGCCGCCTTCGATGAGCGCCGCACCCCAGTTGCGGTCCTCGGCGATCTCGTTGTCCAGTTTATGCCCCGGCAGGATCAGCTTGTCCACGATGAAACGGGTCATGATCAGCAAGGCCAGGCCGGTTACGAACCAAACGGCAAAGGCAACCAACGAGGGGGTGCGGTAAATCGTTTTGCTCATCAAGATACCCACGGCGGCCAGGGTCATGCCGAAGCTGACACCGGCGGCCACGTTGTCCTTTTCGATCTCGGCGTGCACATCGTATTTGGCGACCTGCTGGTAGATCTTGCTGAAAAGGATGAAACCGATCTGGCCGACCACGAAGAAGAGCAGGGTGCCGAAGATGTCCGCGGCCAGGCTGTCATGGGAGCCCTCGGAACTGACCACGGCGCGAATCAGGAAGGCGGTGCCGATGTAGGAACCGCATTGTACGGCGCCGGTGCCCACGTTACGGTCTTCGATGATTTCCTTCTCGCTGTTGAACTTGGTCAGCAAGAACTTGTCGTTGAGCCAAACGGCCACGTTCAGCAGGACCATACCCACCAGGCTCCAAATCGCAACACCGATCAGGTCATCCACGAAATCCGTGGACGGGCCTTGCAGCACGCCCAGGATGATGATGCCCTGTCCGACGAGGTAGCCTATATAGGAGGTGGCCAGTGCCTTGTTGTCCTTGGTGGTCAACTCTTTGTTGTCGTCGAAAGGAGTGATCAGGTCGCGGATCAATTTGCCGATCCAAAGCAAAATGAGGGCCTCTACCAGAAAGGCCAGTGATACGAAACTGACATAATAAGAAGCAGCGTCTACATCCACATATCTACTGAAATCATAATTACTGAAATCCATGAAATGTCTCCTTCCCGAATCTATTTACCGCGTCCGCCGAAGCCTCGACTGCTTGAACTGGAGCGAGCGGATCTGGATGATGAACTACGGCCGAATCCGCCGGACTTGACGGCTTTGGACGGGTTGCGGGCTTGGAATGATTTCTGGGCCCTGGTGGGTTGGGCCAGGCTCTTCTTGATGCCGCTGCTTGCCACCTTGCCACTGTTGGGGCTGGTCAGGGTTGACGTTCGCGGCGTGCTGACCCGCTGGGCCTTGGTCATGCTCGATAACGAGCGCGTGCGGGTGTAGTAGCTGTTGTAACCCACCGGGCGATAGGAGCGGTAGTAGCTGGGGTAACGACCGTAGCGATAACTGGAACGCCACGGGCTGGTGCGGTTGAGCAGGTAGTTCCACATGATGATATCGCCGATGGTGTCGACCACCATGTAGGTCATCAACGGCCCGTAGATATTGGGACTGCCGTTTGCCGAGATTCTGGCCTGGTTCTCACCCTGGCGTTCCATCTCGATTGTCGCGACTTCCTGGACCTGACCCTCTTCAGGCTCGGTGGTCAGCGAGAAGCCCCAGGCGTCTCGATTTCCGTATTCGGTAACGGCGATATAGTCCACCTGTTCGTCCTCGTTGAGGTCCAGGTTGTTGATGCCGCCGGGTTCGTTGAGTTTCCGTTCCAGATCCTCGGCGTCCTTGGCTGTTTTGGCCAGGCCGACCAGGGCTTGAAGGTCCAAACCGCTGCTTGCCGCGGCGTCTAACGCGACGTCGCCGGACCTACCTCGGGCGGGGTCGGCGCTGCTGTCGACACAGCTGAAAAACCCCCAAATAAGCATGACACAGACGAAAATGAAGACAAAGGTGCGCATATCGCCCTCCAGTGATGGGATCGCTAAGCCTGAATCTAGCCTATGAAACAGGTCCCGTCAAGTACCTGATAGGTAAAGAGTAATCCATACGGCGTAAGCGGGTGGGGACAAAGGCCGAATCACGGCGTGGTTACCTCGATAGGAGGCGGAGCCTTTCGGGTTACCGCAACCCTCCTTCATAAAAGCGGTAAACGACATTATTTAGGATCGTATTTATCTCATCATTGGGCGTATCCAACTGCCCCAGGCCGAAAACCAGGGATGCGTCGATGATCTCCGGCGTGGTATAGCGAACCGGCACCGGGATGGCGTCGATCGCCTGCAAGTCGCCTTTCAGGTCGGTAAAACCGCTATCGGTTCTTCTGGCGATCCAAAAACCCCATTCACCGAAGGTAGGCACATTGTCGCGATAGGGCAGCACGTTGAAGTCGGCCGCGGTCAGGGTGCGTCCGATGCACAAAAAAGCCTCCCGTGAATGAACCGGCGAGGTCGATTGTAGCACCAGGATACCATCCCTGGCCAACTTGTCATGGACCAGGCGGTAGAAGGACAGAGAGTACAGTTTGGACAACTCCATGTTGTTGGGATCCGGGAAGTCGATGATGATGAGATCATAGGTTCCCGAGATTTGCTCCACGAACTTTCCGGCGTCCAGGTTGACCAGGTTGACCTCGGCCACGGGGTGATATTGGTCGTGGAACAGCCGTGTGCGGTCGGGGGTGAACACGGTCGCCTTGGCGTCGGGCGCATCGACCAGTGCGTTGTTCTCCAAAATCTTCACCTTGGCATGGCGCAGACTGCCGTTATTCAACGCCGCTAAATCTTCCTGGTTCATGGCCAGGCTGGTCATGCCGGGGTCCAGGTCGACCAGGGTCACTTCCTCGACATCCGGGTATTTCAGTATTTCGCGCACGGCAAGGCCGTCGCCGCCGCCCAACACCAGGACGCGTTTGCGTTGTTGGGCGATGATCATGGCCGGATGTACCAGCAACTCGTGGTAGATATGTTCGTCAAAGCTGCTGAATTGGGTATTGCCGTTGATATAGCAGAAAAGATCGCCGCTGGGCGCCTTGGTGAGCACGATGTGTTGATAACGCGTGGTGTTGCTGTAGATGATGCGGTCCATATACAACGCCTGTTCGGCATCGACCGTCCATTGCGGCGCCTTGAGCAAACCGACGAACAGCGCGCCGATGGACGCAATCGTTACGCAAAAAGCCAGGATCTTGCGATGCGCCAAACGCCGGAACCAGATCAAGGCGACCAACGCGGTCACCAGGTTGAACAACCCGAGGACGAAACTCATTTGCGTCAGCGTAAAGAACTTGGGGAGGATGAACACCCAGGAAACCGCACCGAGGAAAGCGCCCACATAGTCCATGCGCAGAACGCCGCCCAAATTCACCTTTAACTCCGGGGCATAGCGCTCGTTGATGCGCGTCAGGATGGGGATCTCCAAACCGATGAGAAAACCCACCGCAATGGTGACCGAGTATTGCAGCAGAACGTAGTGATCGCGGAAATAACCGAAGGTAAACAGCATGGCCACCGAGCCGAAACCGCCGATGAGGCCCAGCAAGATCTCGAAAAAGAGGAATTTGTCGAACAGGTGCTTGTCTTTGAAATGCTTCTGCAAGTCGGAGCCGATACCCATGAACAACATCATCAGGCCGATGGTGATGGCCCACTGGTGGGCCGAGTTGCCCAGCAGGTCCGAACTGATCTTGCTGAAGGTGTACTCGTAGGCGATGCCGCAGCCGCCCATAATGAAGGTCATCAAATAAATGACTGCCCGCGAACGAGCGAATGATTCTTCTTTCTTTTCCATCCGGTTTCCTATTCAGTATTGGATTGAGTGTCGTCATCCACATGATGCAGATAGACATCGCGTTTCGGGAAGGGAATTTCAACACCTTCCGCGGCAAACGCCTTGTAGATACTGGTCAGCATTCGGTCCAGGGCAAGTCCGCGCAACTCGGGGGTTTCTACCCATACCAACAGCTCGAAGTCCAGGGAACTGTTGCCGAAGGCGCGGAAGCGCACGCGGTGCACGGGGTCGGGCATTACCAGCGGTTCCTCGTCCGCAACGCGCATGAGAACGGCGCGTACTTGATCGACGTCGGAGCCGTAGGCCACGCCCACGGGCACCCGGAGACGATATTTTTCATAGGGCCCGCCGCTTTGGTTGATGATGGTGCTGTTACCGATAATGGCGTTGGGAATGATGATTTCCACATCGTCGCGGGTCATCATGCGCGTACTGCGAACGCCGATATCGGTGATCCGTCCGCGGTCGCCGTTATCCAGCACGATATAATCGCCGATTTTGTAAGGCGCATCGGCAATGATGAAGATGCCCGAAAAGAAGTTGGCCAGGGTGTCTTTGGCGGCGAAACCGATGGCAATGCCGGCCACACCGGCCGAGGCGAGCCAGGCGGTGATGTCCTGTTGCCAGGCAACCAAAACCAGGTACAGGGCGCCCATAATGGCGATAAACTTCAACAGCATGTGGTAAAGCGGTTTGGTGCGCGGGGTAATCAACTGATAGCGGTGGGGCATTTCGCTGACGGTGTCGATAAAGAAACTGCCGAAGCGCAGGATCGCGATCCCCCACATAATGATGACGCTGGAGTATAGCGCAACGCGCAAAGCCCAGGATGTATCGGGCCAGACAATTTTTGCAGCGGTCCAAATGCCGTAGGCGAGAATCGCCCAGGCAACGGGATGTTGGAAGGCGCTGATCAGGCGGTCGTCCATCTCCGTTTTGGTTTTTGACGCGAAGCGTGAGACGATTCTGGTGATCAGCATGCGGACCAGCAGCGTCATAGCCAGGGCCGCGTCCAAGACAAGCAGTGCTTTTTGATAAGGCTGAAAGTCCGACCACTCCAGCACGCCCATGGCGTTTACTCCTTTAGATGCAGGCGATCCAACACATCATAGCCTAAAGCGGATCTGGCATCACCCCTTTTTTGTATCGGGAGCGAACGCTTGATTTTTCTTCCTAAGCAGCCTTGAAGAGGTTTGCAAATCGCCGGCTTTTTATTGCTATTTCGACTTTTACTATTGAACTGTGGGCGGCGCCTTGTTAGAAATTAGGGTTGCTTTTCAATACGGGCCGCGCCCCCTACGCGTGCCCCTTCCGGTTCACCAGAGGCACACCTTGGAAAAAAAACAGGACGAACCTATTAAAAGACAGTCGCCTAAAGAAATGGTGGCGTCTTACAAGCGGATGCTGAGACTGGCGAAGCCCGAATGGAAGTCGCTTTCGCTTGCCACCGTATTCCTCTTTTTGGGTACCGCCATGGGCCTGGCGTACCCCAGGCTCATCGGAACAGTCATCGACGATGCGCTTGCCGTTTTGGAAAACACGGCCGACGCGGCGCAAATGGACCAGCTCAATCAAACCATTATCATCATGTTGATTATCTTCCTGGTTCAAGGCGTGGCTGGTGGTTTCAGGCATTACCTGTTCACCATCGCGGGTTTTCGTATTGTCACCAACCTGCGCAGTGACACCTACCAACGCATCATGTCCCAGGAGATCGGTTTTTTCGACCAGCGTAAAACCGGTGAGTTGATGTCGCGCCTGGCTTCGGACACCACGGTGTTGCAGAACACGGTCAGCACCAATATTTCCGAGGGACTGCGGCACCTGACCATGGTGATCGGCGGCATCGCCCTGCTGTTCTACTCATCTCCGCGCTTGACCATGGTGATGTTGGTCGTGGTGCCGCCCGTGGTCATCGCGGCCTTGTGGTTCGGCCGTATCATCCGCAAATTATCCCGCGACATGCAAGACGCCCTGGCTCGAGCCGGCGAGGTCGCGGAAGAAAGTATCTCCGGCGTTCGTACGGTTCGCGCCTTTACCAACGAAAAGTACGAACACGGCCGCTACTTCAAAGAGATCATGCATTCCCTGTTCCTGACTAAAAAGCGCGTGATTTGGGTGGCTGTCTTCCAGGCCATTCTTTCCTTTACCGGATACGGCGCCGTGGCGCTGGTCTTCTGGATTGGCGGTCGTTTGGTTGCGCAAGGCGACCTGACTGCCGGCGGACTGACCGCATTCATTATCTATACCCTGACGGTTGCCATGTCGCTGGGTGCCCTGGGCGCCTTGTTTGCCGATTTCATGCGTGCTACCGGCGCCGCGGAACGGGTCTTCGAGATCTTGGACCGCACCCCTGAAGCGACCACCGAAGACGGTCGGAAATTGGAGTATGTCAACGGCAAGGTCGTTTTCGAAGACGTGCGTTTCTTCTATCCCACGCGGCCCGAAATTGCAGCATTGGACGGCGTCAACTTCGATATCGAACCGGGACAGGTGGTCGCCCTGGTGGGTCCGTCGGGCAGCGGTAAATCAACCATTGCCAACCTGATCCCCCGGTTTTATGACACCAGCGAAGGCATGGTTACCCTGGACGGGTTTCCCCTATCGGAACTGGATCCCCTCTGGCTGCGCAACCAGGTGGGCAGCGTGCCGCAGGAACCCATGCTGTTCTCCAATTCAATTGCCGACAACATCTGTTACGGCCGTCAAGATGCAACGCGTGACGAGATTATAGAGGCGGCCCGCGCGGCCAATGCCCACGATTTCATCATGCAGTTTCCCGACGGTTACGACACGGCCGTGGGCGAACGCGGCGTACGCCTTTCCGGCGGCCAGAAGCAGCGCATCGCCATTGCCCGCGCGGTA
>JASJCB010000269.1 GCA_030066195.1 Acidobacteriota bacterium | reverse complement strand
CGGCATCGGTATACGCCAGCAACGCGCCGGGCGGCATCGTCAACATGGTCAGTAAAACCGGCGGCGCCGTTCTGGAAGGCAATGTCAAGCTGACCACGGGAACCACGGGCATGTTCCGGACCGACCTGGATGTAGGCGGCCCCATGGGCTCGGACTGGTTTTTCCACGTGGGCGGCTTCTACCGCACCGATGACGGTGTGCGCGAAACCGGATTCACCGGCAACAAGGGCGGCCAGATCAAAGCCAACCTCACGCGCGTGCTGGACAACGGCATCCTGCGCTTTTATGTCAAGGAACTGAACGACCGCAACATCTTCTACCTGCCGATCCCGCTCCAGGACCCCGATAACCCCAGCGGTATTCCCGGCTTCGACCCCAACGAGGGCACCATGACCAGTTCGGACGCGGCCCTGGTGCGGGTTCCCGATCCCGCCGGGAACCTGATCGAACGCGATCTTACCGACGGCATGCATCCACAGGTCTCCAGCCTGGGCTTGGAACTGGACCTGGAGATCGGCGAGGGATGGAATATGAACAACAATCTCCGCTATATCGATATCGATATGCAGTTCAACGCCATCTTCTCGCTGGACAACCCTTTTGACGGTGTCGGTTTCGCCGACGATACCCTGGCCGATTACCAGGCGGCCAACCCAGGCTCCGGTGCGGTCGACTGGCGCTATACCTACGCCACCACGGGCGATGCCTTCAGTCCGGCAAACGCCAACGGCAACGGCCTGGTGGCGCGGACCGGTTGGTGGTTCGTGGACAAACCCATGACCAACTTCGCCGATAAGCTGCAGTTCAGCAAAACCTTCGGGGCGCACAATGTGACCTTCGGCGTCTACTTCAGCGACTTCGACGTCACCGAACTCTGGCATTGGAGCGATATCCTCACCGAGGTCAAAGACGATCCCCGCATGCTGAACCTGGAACTGGTCGACGCCGGCGGCAATTCCGTGGTCTCGGCCACCGAAAACGGCTTCCTGCGTTACGGCTCCTTCTACGTCAACCATCGCGGTGAAGGTCAGATCTTTGCGGGCTTCATCGGCGACGAGGCGCAAATCACCGATAAACTGCGCATCGATGCCGGGCTGCGTTACGAATTCTCCGATTTCTCCGGTTCGGTGGAAAACGGGACCTCTCTTGACCTGGGCGATCCCACCACGCTTGCCGACGACAACTTCTCCACCGGCGACGGCAGTTTCCGGCGCTACAATTGGGACTTCGACGAATGGGCCGGTTCGCTGGGCTTCAACTACAGCTTCACCGAGGGCACCGCGGTCTTCGGTCGCCTGAGCCGCGCCTTCCGCACCCCCGACTTCGAACAGTGGATCTTTGCAAGTCCCGATGATCCGGAAGCCCAACAGAAAGGCACGCCCGAGGAAATCCAGCAGGCAGAAGTGGGCCTCAAGTACCTGACCCCCTACTACGCCATTTTTGCTTCCGGTTACCTCAGCGAGCTGGAAAACATCCCCTTCAACGACCAGGTTGTCGATCCCGATACCGGTGAAATCGTTACCTTCCAGCGTTTTGCCGGCAGTCAGACTGTCGGTCTCGAAGTGGAAGCCATGTACCGCAAGGACGGCTTGGGGATCGATTTCCGCACCACCTACCAGAACGCCGAATACGAGGATTTTGCCGACCTGACGGGCAACCAGGTTCGTCGTGTGCCGGAACTCCTGATCGACTTCAGGCCGTCCTACCAGATCGACAACTTCAACCTCTCGGCCACCTGGCGCCATTACGACGACCGCTTTGCCAATGACGCCAACACGGTGACGCTGCCCAGCTACGACGAATTCCATGCAGCGGTAGCTTATCACCTGAATAAGTTGCGGTTTACGCTGAGCGGCGCCAACCTGACCAACGAGATCGGCCTGACCGAGGGCAACCCCCGCGTGGACCCGTCCCAAGTCGGCCAGCAGGATGTCTACATGGCGCGCCCCATTCTGGGTCGTTCCTTCAATTTCTCGGTGGCTTACTCCTTCTAACCGCCTGTCCGCCGGGGCCGTTCCACCTCGGTTCAGGCGGACGCTTAACTTAACTTCCTCTCCGTCACCGGTTCGGAACCGCCTCCTGCCATCCATGGTCGGAGGCGGAACCGTCCGGTAACGGGCAGCCTTATGAGGTGGTCTTTTCTCCGGGGGGTGTCATGGATTTTCAGCTTGAAGGCATCGATCTGGCCATGGTCGGCCTGTACACGCTCTTTATCATATGGATTGGTTTCTACATCGGCAGTAAGACAAAATCTTCCGAGGATTACTTCCTGGCGGGCCGCAGCCTGACCTGGTGGTTGATCGGTTTCTCTCTGTTCGCCACCAATATGTCCAGCACCAGCCTCATCGGCCTGGCGGGCAGCGCCTATGGTGAAGGGATTGCCGTTTACAACTACGAATGGATGGCCGCGGTGGTGCTGGCCGTCTTCGTGATCTTCTTCCTGCCTTTCTACATACGGACCCGGGTCTCTACCGTGCCCGAGTACTTCGAGCGGCGCTTCGATCAGCGCTCCCGCTATTACTTCTCCACCCTCACCATTGTGGGCAATATCTTTATCGATACCGCCGGCTCGCTCTACGCCGGCGGCCTGGTGATCCAACTGGTCTACCCTCAGATCCCCCTTTGGCAGGCGGTGACCGCGCTGGCGGTGGTGGCGGGGCTCTACACCGTGGCCGGCGGTTTGAAAGCGGTGGTCTACACCGACGCCATCCAGGCCGTTCTCCTGCTCATCGGCGCGGGTTGGATCACGGTTCAGGCTTACAGCGCGGTCGGCTCCTGGGATGCGGTCACCGCGGTCACGCCGCCCGAGATGCTCAGCCTGATCAAACCTGCCGACGATCCCTTCCTTCCCTGGACGGGCCTCCTGATCGGCGTGCCCATGCTGGGTTTCTACTTCTGGTGCAACAACCAGTTCATGGTCCAGCGGGTGCTGGGCGCCAAAAGTCTGGAACACGGACGTTGGGGCGCCCTGTTCGCCGGGTTCCTCAAGCTGCCCGTGATCTTGATTATGGTTCTGCCGGGCACCATGGCCCGCGTGCTCTATCCCGACCTGGAACGCGCCGATATGGTTTATCCCACCATGATGTTCGACCTGCTGCCCGTGGGCCTGCGCGGCCTGGTGCTCACCGCCCTGCTGGCCGCTATCATGTCCAGTATCGACTCCACCCTCAACTCCGCTTCGACGCTGGTTACCATGGACTTCGTCAAGAAGTTACGGCCAAAGTCGGACAACCGTTTCCTGGTCTGGACAGGTCGCCTGGTGACCTTCATTTTCATGGTCGTCTCGGCGCTCTGGGCGCCGCAAATCCTGAAGTTTCCCTCGCTCTGGCAATACCTGCAATCCGTGCTCGCCTACCTGTGCCCACCCATCGTGGCCTGTTTCCTGATCGGGACCTTCTGGCGTCGCGCCAATGCCACGGGAGCTTTCGTTTCCCTGATTGCCGGACATGTGGTCTCGCTGATCTTGCTGCTCATGGGTACCGGCATCCACTACCTGATTATCCCCGGTATTTTGTTTATCATCAGCGGTCTGGTCCTGGTTTTGGTCAGCCTGGCCACCGCGGAACCGGATGCTGCCAAGGTGGAAGCCTGCACCTGGACCGCCGCGCTTTACCGAGAAGACGGCGAAGCGTTGCGCGGCCTGCCCTGGTATCGCAATTACCGCTTGGGTGCGCTGGTGCTTCTGGTGATTACCGCTGTTGTGGTCATCGCTTTTCGCTGAGGAGGACAGAGGATGACGCCCATTCGCAACGCACGCGACCTGCTCACGGCGGCGCTGACGCCCGGAGGTTTCCTGGCCGGGTTGGTCGATACCTCCAACTATCGGCGCATTTGGGCGCGTGACGGCGTCATCGCGGGCCTTGCCGGATTACTGACCGACGCGGACGCTTATTCCGGCGGCCTGCGGGCCACCCTGGAAACGCTGGCGCGCGCCCAGGGTCCGCACGGGCAGATTCCCTCCAATGTCCTGCTCGGCGAAGACGGCGAGGTTCGGGAAGTGAGCTATGGGAAGGTCGCGGGCCGGGTCGATACGGTGCCCTGGTTCGTCATCGGCGTTTGCAATCTGGTGAAAACCAACGGTGACGAAGCCTTCCTCAAACAGATGACCCCGGTCATGCGCCGCGCCATGGAACTGCTGTCGGTCTGGGAGTACAACGGGCGCGGTCTGCTCTATGTGCCCCTGGGCGGGGACTGGGCCGACGAGTATGTTCTGCATGGGTACGTACTCTTCGACCAACTCCTGCGTCTCTGGGCGGCGCGTTGTCTGGCGGCGCTTTTAAACGAGGCCGAATTCAAGGCTTCAGCCGATCGCCTGGCCGATTCCATCCGCTTGAACTACCGGCCCATGGAGGCGCATCGTGAACACCCGGATCTCTACCATCCCTGGGGATACCGGGTCCAGTTGCGGCGGCACGGCGAGCGGCCTTTCTGGTTGGCGGCCTTGGGTCCGGGAGGTTACGACAATCGTTTCGACGCCTTGAGTAACAGCCTTGCCGTCCTGCTGGACCTGGGCGACGCGGACCAATGCCGGGCCTTGTTGGATCACGGCGCCGGCCTGGCCGAAGAAACGGCGCTGGGGCTGTTACCCGCCTTCTGGCCGCCCATCCGGCCCGAAGACCCGGAATGGTCTGTCCTGCAAAGCCACAGCCGCGATTCCTTCAGCAATCATCCCTACTGTTATCACAACGGCGGGGTCTGGCCCATGGTGAACGGTTGGTGGGGTAAGGCCCTGGTTCGCGCCGGACGGCGGAAGGAGGCCGAGAAACTGCTTGCCGCTACTGTCGATTTCAACAAACAGAACAAGTCCGGTAAAGATCCCGGCTTCTACGAGTACGGCCATTCCCGAACCGGGGAGCCGATGGGAATCCCCACTTGCACCTGGAGCGCGGCAGGTGAATTGCTCTTGAATGCTGCTTTGCAAGGCAAGTCTCTCTTCTTTGGATGACGTTGCCCGGATTGAATGAACTCGGAGGAATCATGGAGAAGACCCGAACGGGAGAAAAGGGTAGGGTAGAGGTACTGGCTGTCGGTGAGCTTTTGGTCGACCTGATCAGCACGGAACCGTCATCGGTATTGGCGGAAGCCGAACGGTTTCAGCGTTTCCCGGGCGGCAGCCCGGCCAACCTGACCGCCAACCTTGCCCGGCTCGGTCGCTCGGCCGCCCTGGTCGCTCGGGTAGGTAACGAAAGCCTGGGCCGGATGCTGTTGGACCATCTGGGTGAAATCGGGGTGCACACCGAGGCAATCAAAACCGATCCTGCCGCACCTACCAGCATCGTCCTGGTGACCCGCACCGACCGCACGGCCGATTTCATTGCCTGGCGCACGGCCGATATTCAGATCCAAGCGGCCGATATCGACAATGCCCTGCTGGAAGAGGCCCGCATCTACCATACAACCTGCTTCGCCTTGAGCCGCGAACCGGCTCGCTCCAGTATTCTCGACGGGGCGCGGCGAGCGGTGGAGCATGGTTGCCGGCTGAGTATCGATCTGAACTACGCGCCGTCTCTTTGGGGAGATGCGGAGGAGGCTCGCAAGATCGTGGCGGATTATTGCCGCCGGGGCGCGCTGGTGAAAATGAGTAGGGATGACGTGGCGCGCCTGTTTCAAGTGGATGACGCGGGCGCCGACGATACCCTGGCGCGCCTTCACGATTGGGGTGCGGAGTTGATCTGCCTGACGCTTGGCGGGGACGGCTGTATGGTTTCCTGGGCGGGCGGCCGTTGCCGGGAGACATTGCCCGCCCGGCCGGTGGATGTGGTCGACGCTACCGGGGCGGGAGATGCCTTTTGGGCCGGTTTTCTTTCGGCCTGGTTGGATGACAGGGACCCGGTTTCCTGCGCCCGGGCGGGGACCGCTTTGGCAATGTTGAAACTCAAAACCTTGGGACCTTTACCCTCGCGGATCGATCCGAATCTTCTTTTGTCTTGAGCTGAACGGAACCGTTCAGCCCGGTTCTTCAGCGGATTTGCTTTTGGGATACCAGGTAGGGATCAGCGCCAGGCCCACCACCAATACGAGCACAATCCAAACCGGTCGCCAGGGCAGCCATACCGGCGCGGGACTGCCCGCTACCAGGCTGCCGCATCCCAGCAGCAAAGCGAAGACCGTGATGCCGCAAGACGCGGTTCGCAGCAGGCCTCGTCCCAGTTTGCGCCGGGCGTTTTTCCCCTCTTCTTCACCGGCGATATGGCCCCAGAAGCCGGGGGGATGGACTTTGGCAAAGAAAGCGCGCAAAAGGTTTTCATCCTCGGACCCGAAAGCGTAAACCGCTACGAGGGAGCTAACCACCGCGCCCGCCGCGGCAAGCAGCAGGCGCAACGCCTGATCGTCAACGGTAAAGAACAGGGTAGGGGCCAGGACCAGTGAGGCCAGGATGGCGGCGATTTCACCGTAGGCGGTCATGCGCCACCAGATCCAGCGCAGGATGAGGATGGGTCCGATGCCGGCGCCCAGCAGCAGGCTGATCTGCCAGACCGTATTGATGGAGGTCAGTTGGGTGCCGATGAGGAGCGAGATCACCAGGATCAACAGGTTGGAGGCACGGGCCACCCAAACCAGCGAGCGATCGCTTGGCTTGCGTTTCAGCCACATCTGGCAGATGAAGCGTTTGTAGATATCGTTGGTCCAATAGGAGGCGCCCCAGTTGAGATGGGTGTCTACCGTGGAAGCCAGGGCGGCCAGCATGCCGGTCAACATCAGACCTTTCAGACCGATGGGCAGCAGTTCGGCTATGCCGCGTACATAGGTGGCCTCACGTTCGGCACGCAAGGTTTCCAACGGCAGCGACAGGTCGGGCGGGAAGAGCAGCAACAGGCCCAGCGCAATCGGCAGCCAGAGCAGGCTGCGCAGCAGGACCTGGGTGAAGGTGAAGATGATGGCGGCATTGCGGGCCGCGTCATCCGAGCGGCAGGCCATGGAGCGTTGGGCCAGGTAACCCGTGCCGTCGGCGTTGAGCTGAATCAGCCACTGTAGCGCCAGGACGGCCAACAACGGCAAGGCAGCGTCTTTGGCGCGGTCCGGCGTCATGGCCAGGATCTGGTCGGGCGTGATGCCGTCCGGGCCGCCGCCGCTGAACCGGGTGCGAATCCCTTCGCTGATGGCGCCCAGCCCGCCCACCGCATCGACCACCACGAAGGCGAAACCCGCGGTAGCGGCCAGCATGATCGTGAGCTGGAAGATATCGGTGGCGACCACGGCCCGCAACCCGCCGGTGGCCGAGTAGAGGAAGGTCACCATGACGATGGCGGCAATGGAGAGAAAGTTATTGGTGGAGCGCACCCAGATCATGGGGTCGTTGGGATCCGTGATGATTGTCAGGGGGATGCCAATTTGTTCGACCATGCCTCGGAAAAGGTCGAAGAGGCCGGGAGGTAACCACTCGTTCCACAGCAGGAAGGGTTCGGCGATTCTGCCGGCCGCAAAAAAGACCCAGGCCAGGACGGTGCAGTTGAACAGGGTACCGAAGTAAAGGGCTTTGAACAGGCGCAGTGCGGCCGCGGGTTTTTCCCCGTACCGCAATTCGGTCAGTTCGGCATCGGTCAGCACCGAGGCTCGCCGCCAACAGGGAGCCAGCAGGAACCCCATCAGCAGGAAGGCCAGCGCATAGACCCAAAGCTGCCACAGGGCGAAGATACCGGACATGGCGATCATGCCGGTCACCAGCAGGGGGGTGTCGGAGGCAAACTGGGTGGCCGCCATGGACAGCCCGGCCTGCCAGCCTTTGAGGGTGCGCCCGGCCAGGAAGTACTCTTCCAGGTTTTTGGAGGCTTTGGCTCGCGAACGCCAACCGGAGACGATCACGTAAATCAAAAAGACGGCAACCAACGACCAATCGAGAAAGTGCATCGAGTGCTCCAATTTGGTATTTCTCTATAATTTAGCCGAGTCAGACGCCGGTTGCAAGCCGGGGAGCAGATCTTTCGGCAGTTCGTGACAAGCCCTATCAAAACCAGGGCCTCCTGCAATGCCGGCAAAAAAGTCCTTGACAAAGGTATGTGCCGGCATTCATCTTTTAAAAACCAAATGTATGTTCTGTTTTGGTTTATCGATTGCTGATATCCATTGGTATCCGTCTATCACTCAGGAGGATAGTATGCACAGCGTGTCTTTGCGCAGGATCGGTCTGCTCGCGGCGGCCTGCCTGTTTTCCACTTTGCTTTCCGCGGGAACCCTGGTCACCGGCTTCGGCTCCAACCCGGGGAATCTCAACATGTACAAATACGTGCCCGGCACCCTTCAATCGTCCGCCCCTCTGGTGGTTATTCTTCACGGCTGCACCCAATCCGGCTCTGCCTTTGAATCCGAAACCGGCTGGACCGGTCTGGCCGATGAATACGGTTTTGCCGTGGTGATCGCCGAACAAAAAAGCGGCAACAACAGTTCCAGTTGCTTCAACTGGTTCGAGACCGGCGATATCGCGCGCGGTTCCGGGGAAGCCCTGTCCATCAAACAGATGGTGGACAAGATGAAAAACGATTACACCATCGACAACAACCGGGTCTTCGTGGTGGGCTTCAGCGCCGGCGGCGCCATGGTGACCGTGATGCTGGCCACCTATCCCGATGTCTTTGCGGGCGGCGGCGTGTTGGCCGGCGTTCCCTACCGTTGCGGCACCGGTTTGACCAACGCTTTTTCCTGCATGAGTCCCGGCAAGAACCAGTCGCCCACCCAATGGGCGAACAACGTCTTCAACGCTTCCAGTCACAGCGGCCCCTGGCCGAAGGTCTCCATCTGGCACGGCGATGCCGACTATACAGTCAGTTATGCCAATGCCAATGAGATCATGGAACAGTGGACCCAGGTCAACGGCATCGACCAGACTCCCGATGTGGAGGACACGGTCAAGGGCTATCCCCACAAGGTCTGGAAGGACGGTTCCGGCAATGAAATCGTGGAGTTGTTCACCATTACCGGCATGGGTCACGCCTATCCCATCGATCCGGGTTCGGCCGACGATCAGGGCGGCTCCACCGGCGCCTATACAACCGACGAGGACATTTTCAGCAGCTACCACATGGCCAAATTCTTCGGTCTGGACGACAGCGATTCGACGCCGCCAACCGTTTCCATTACCAGTCCGAGCACGGGCGCCACGGTCAGCGGTACCGTCAGCGTTACCGCGAGCGCAAGCGATGACGTAGCGGTAAGCAGCGTGGATTTTTTTATCGACGGCATGCTGGTGGGAACCGACACCAGTTCTCCCTACAGCTACAGTTGGAGCACCTCATCCGAGGCCAACGGCACGCACAGCATCTTTGCCCGCGCCGTGGATTCCTCCGGGAACACGGCGACTTCCGACACCATCAGCGTCACCGTTACCGGCGGTGTGGAAGACGTGACGCCGCCCTCGGTCACGCTCACCTTTCCCACCGGCGGCGAATCGGTTTACGGCACCGTGGCCCTGACCGCAACCGCCTCGGATGATTTCGGCGTAACCTCGGTCGAGTTCTTCGTGGACAGCGTGTCTATCGGCACCGGCGTACCCAGCGGTCAGGCGGGTCCGTGGGAGTTCTTGTGGAACAGTACCTCGGTGAGCGACGGCAGCCACACGGTCAGCGTCAAAGCCTATGACGCCAAGGGCAACGAGGGCAGCGACGGTCCTGTCAGCATCACCGTTGACCAGGACGTCCTGGTGCTGGATGAAACCTTCAGTGACCGCGACGGCAACAGCGACAGCCTGGATTCTGATGCGGGCGGCTGGACGGCGAACGGCTGGGTTGCCGACAGCGACAACCACACGCTGGGTCCGGCAGGCAGTGGTTCGGCCTATGCCTCCGTGAGTTCAGGCAGCGGCTGTTCGGGCGGCGCCAAAACCGAGGATTTGAAGATCACCCTGGACCTTGGCGACGATCCTATCTTGACCTATCAGCGCAAGATGAGCCTGTCGGCCAGGGTCAATTTGTCCACCAGCGCCTATTTCCGCGTGTACTGTGACGGGAACATCGTCGATGAGCAAAGCGTTACTTATGCCACCTACAGCGAATCGAGTTGGACGGAACGGACGGTGGATCTTTCCGCCTACGCCAATCAAACCGTGGAGTTGGAGTTCGAGGTCATGGCAAACAGCAACGTCTGCCTGGCCGTGACGGCCGAAGCCTGGGTCGACGATCTGAGCATCGGCACCCCGGACGGTGCGAGCGATACGACGCCGCCGACGACCAACATCACCTCGCCCGCGAACAACGCCACGGTGGACGGGACGATCGACATCACCGCCTCTGCATCCGACAACGATGCCGTGGCGAAGGTCGAGTTCTACGTGGACGGGAACCTGATCGGCGTGGATACCTCTTCGCCCTATTCGGTGAGTTGGGACACCACCTCGGTACCCGACGGCGATTATCAACTATTGGCCAGGGCCTGTGATGACGCGGGCAACGTGGGCAGCGACAACGATACTACCGTAACCGTCGATAACAGCGGCGGTGGAGGTGGAGGCGGCGGAGGCGGCGGTACGCCTACCTCGGTTACCTTCAACAACAGCGACAGCAACGACGGTTATGTGAAGGCAACGTCGAGCGGCGGTTCACCGGCGGTGGGTTCCGGTTTCATGGAAAGCTACTACGGCCTGGCTTTGGGTCGCGGCACCGACGGCAAGTTCAACCGCACGGTATTGTCTTTCGACACCTCATCGCTCCCCGATTCGGCAGTCATTTCCCGAGCCTATATCACCGTCACCCGCAACTCGTCCTCGGGCGATCCGTGGGCGAGTCCCTCCGGCAATGAACTGGTGATCGACGTCAAGACAGGC
This sequence comes from Acidobacteriota bacterium, assembly GCA_030066195.1. GTDB lineage: Bacteria > Acidobacteriota > Holophagae > Acanthopleuribacterales > Acanthopleuribacteraceae > JASJCB01. The sequence goes on along the minus strand of JASJCB010000269.1, from coordinate 2,485 downwards.
TGTATCGGCGGATGTACGATCGCAACCAGTGATTGGGCCGCGAGCATGGACGCGAGCGCGGTTGCCAAACTGGTCAAGTGGACAAGCGGCAGCCAAACCTCCACGGACTTCAGCGCGGCGGGCCTGAACGCGATCAATCTCACGGGCACCACCCAACTGAAGCTACGCTTCACAAGCAACCAAACCGCCACCAACTACATCTTCATCGACAACGGCAGTTCTGCAACGCTGACAGTCGAGTATCAGTAAAACCACAAAAGATCGGGCGCTCCGGCGTCCGGTCCTTCTACCAGGTAAAAGTTGTGCCGTCCGCGTAAAGGATTCCGGCTTCTTTTAAACGGTCGAGCGCGGCTTGAGTCATGGGGGTTTCGCTGTAGAAAAGGAACAGTGTGTTCGCATCCAAGGTTTTTGCCAAAAGCCTTTTTGTCTCGATGAAAGCGGTGACTCTGTCTTTGGCGACCTTACCTTCCCAATCTTTGACTTCTACCACCAGGTTCGGTCCTTCGCCTTTCGCAACGGCATAGATGTCGACCTCGATAAAATGGTCCTGAACGGGTTGGAAACTGTGTTTGCGGACTGTTTCGAACGGCGCCAATTGGATTTCGGGATGGGCGGCGCCTAGGGTCAATTGACCCAAAGTGAGCCTTTTTTGGCCCGCCATGGCAAGTATAAAGCGCATTCGGTACTCGGCCGCCTGGCCGCGATAGTTGGAAAGCCGGTGTTTCTCACTGTCCAACTGGGCCTTAAGATCTGCCAGTTGACGGGCGATATCCTTGCGGACCGATTCCAGGGGAACCCGAGCGATGCCCGGTTCATAGGCTTTGCGAAAGACCATGTCGAAAAGCGGATCACCCAATCCTTTATAGGATTCCAGGTTGGAGCCCTCGGCCAGGATATCTGCTTCCACCAACTTGCGCAGCCTATCTTCCAATTGTTGTTCAGTCATGTCCAGGTCGAGGTCTTCCAGGATTTGCTTGCGCGTGCGTTCCTCCGGCGCATGATGAGCCAGGTATAAGACCAGGCGTTTCCCGTGAACATCGTTGACGCGTTGAATAACATCCCATAGATAGTCGAACCACAATTGAGCGACGGCACCCTTGGGACGTGTGGTTTCGTAATCCAACGCGGCGCCGACGCCCTCCACGGTGCGAAGATCTTTGTTCGGAGCCATGCTGTCGAACAGGGATGCAATGTAAAAGGGATCCTGGTTGCAGGCTTCGGCCATAAAAACCGCGCTTTCGTCGGTTACTTCCTGATTGTAATAGGCGGCGTAGGCATAGACGGCGGCTTGGGCTTCCGTTTCAGTCAAACCTTCCAGCCATAGAGGGCGGTACCGGCCGACCATCTTGAAAATAATGCCGGATAACCAACCGACATAGCTTCCGGTAATGATTTGCGGGGAGACCTTGCTCGATGCGGCATGGTGGTAGGAGCCGCAAAGCGGCAGAGGCTCTTTTGAATCGTCCTGCTTGTAGATATATTTATCCAGGAACTGGAATTCATCCAGAAATTGGATGATCCGTTCGTCTTTCACCGAGGAAATGCGGTGTCCGGCCTGGTGGGCATGATCCCAGACCAGATCCGCGTTGCCTCTCTCGATTTCATCCAGCATCATTTGAATGTCATGGCTGATAACCGCATCATCCCGAGCAATCAGTAGAAGCTCCTTCAGGGATTTCGGTTTTCTGATGAGTTCCACGTTGCGAGTTTTGAAACCCAGGTAGTGATTCATCATCGTGCGATAAAACAATTCGGCGAATTCTATGAGGCTGTGTCGACGTTCGGGAATCCGAATATAAAACGGAATCAGCTTGGGGTCATTTCGGGTATAGATGATGTTGAAAAACCGCTGCACCAATGCGGTTTTTCCCTTTCGCCTGCGAGCCAGGAGCGCGGTCGACTTGCCGATCTCCTTTTTGACCCTATCCAGCCAGTCATCGAAAAAAGTCAGTTCTTCATGTCGCCCCACGAAGAGTTCCGGGGCGCCGATTTCTTCTTTCAATGCAATTACCAACGGCATCCAACTACCTCAAACCATGGAGCCTTTTATGGCTAATCATAGCACGGTACCCTCAGGAATCGAGTCAAATCGGCAAGATGCTTTACCGTCGTTCAGAAGGGAGGCAAAAGGCCGGCTGAGCCATGATTCATGATCGTTTTTCGGGTTTTTGACGCCTTGGTAAGTAAATGCCCGGACGCCGCAATCCCAACACCTGAAAGGAGATATTCGCTTATGAAACGTGCATTCAAATGGTCGTTTGCCTCGGCCCTCACCACCTTGCTCCTGGCTGCCGGTCTGGTCTTGTCCTCACCGGCGACGGCTTCAATCGGCGGCACCTGTTCCCTGATGGACGAGTGCGGCTTCTGTCCCTACAACTTCCGCTGGACCACCAGCACCTGTACCGACGGAAACGGTCGCGAGCATCTGATCGGCATCTGCTTCGACTATACCAGCCCCGGCGGCGCCGAACCCTGCTACCGGAGC
>JASJCB010000128.1 GCA_030066195.1 Acidobacteriota bacterium | reverse complement strand
CTTAACTGTCTCAACCCGGTAAGCTAGGTTCCAACGCCCAGGTCATCAAGGTAACCCAGACATGGATTCCATCCGTCAAATATCGTGCTCTTCTCTCCATCATTTATCGATCCCAGGCTCAATACCTCAGCATCTGTAAGCAATACGGCGTAACACGGCCTGACCATCAGCGCCTGTTGCTGAGCTACTTACATGACCTGGGGGTGATGCTGTCCTTTGCCGATTTCCACCTTCGAGACACTCAGGTATTGAATCCCCACTGGGCAACCAACGGTGTGTACAAAATCATTAACGCCAAAATAGTTGTCGACAGACACGGCCGCCTGGATTTAGACCTGCTTGAGGAGGTGTTGGCGCCTACCGAGGAGATGCCTCTCCATTTTCCATCGGAGACCCATGGTTTTCTGGTAGAACTTATGTCCAAGTTCGAACTATGCTACCCGGTGGAAGGCGAGCATGCGGTGCTGGTGCCTAACCTGTTGACAAAGAATTCGCCCGATGATTTCGAGCTTGAAGGTGATGTTCTGACCTTCCAGTTGGATTACACGTTCCTGCCGCCGTCGGTCATGCCGCGGTTCATGGTGCGCCTCCATAAAGACATCGCGCGTGCCTGGCGTAACGGCGTGATCTTGCAGGACCCCGATACCGGGAGTCGCGCGGTCGTCCAGGCTCATCCGGACGACAGGCGTATCACCATCATGGTCGCCGGCCCGCGTCGGCGGGACTACCTGATGGTGATCCGCTTTATTCTGAAGAGCATCGCCGCGACCTTTGCCCGGTTGGAGATTCAGGAAAAGGTCCAGCTTCCCGACGATCCCAACCCGCGACATGCCTTTTCCTACAGTATGTTGTTGCAATCGGAGAAGAGGGGCATTGCCGAATTACCCGCAATCAATGGTCGCTTCTACAAGGTCGCGGACCTGTTGGGCCGGGTTCAGGTGACAGCCGTCAAAGATGCCGAAGAAGAACGAGTCTTTGTCAGAGAGGCGGTGACCACCATTCTGAACAAGCTGGATCCCGACGTGGATGAAACGGACTTCCTCGAGCATGTGATCAACCTGAACAGCCCCGTTCTCATCAACCCGGACGGAGTAAAAAAATTCATGCTCAAGTACTATAAAAAATGGAAAAAAAACCGGGGAGAGAAGGTGCAGCAATAGGGCCGGCATGGCGGTTGCCGATACCGTGGTAGGATAGCAACAAAAGCCGCAGGAGTTTGCCATTCCCGGCGCTCTTCAAGTACATCGCGCACAAGTCAAGAAAAGGGGCACCTAAGAACCCACGTCTGGGGGCGAAGGGATGGTGCGCAGAGGTAACCATGGTGCCGCGACCTGGTGAGATGGTCAGGTCATTCGGGGTCTTGTTCCTTTGGTGGGTCTTCGACTGCTCCCCGTTCTATTGCATACTTACTAAAGCCTGGGGGGGTGACCAACCGGCCGGACCCATACCCGGCCAATGAACCAAAGGGAGAGAACATGAAAGCGAGAGACGTATCGATCATTTCCGTAAACGCCGCTTGTCCAAGGTGCCGCTCCACTCTTTCGGATAATGATGGGAATCAGCGGATCTTACCCAAGCCGGCTAAGAAGCTGACTTGCACCAATTGTGGCGAGGTGGGGATAACCCTGCCTAAATGGGTCGATTGTTATTCGGGGAGAGGGAATTATGACTCCCCGAGTATAACCTTGCCGATGGTGCGGAGGGTGGCGAATGGTAGGAAACAAAAAGCAGTTGCCTACTACCGCACTTCCTCGGCTGCCAATAACGGTAGTTTTGAAAGGCAACGTGCTGCTACTGAGGGGTACGCGGGTACAAACGGCCTTCTGGTTGTCGACGAGTATTATGACACTGCTGTAAAAGGAAATGTTCCGATTTCCACACGGCCGGGTTTTACCATGTTACTTGCGGATTGCAAGGCGAACGGCGTGCGGACAATTATCTTTGAGTCAGTCGGTAGATTCGCAAATGACCCCATCGTTCAAGAATTAGGATATCAAGACCTAAAAAAAGCGGGATTCACCCTAATAGCCGTCGAGGCACCCTACGCTTTCCTTAAGGATGACCCGACAACTACCTTTATGCGGCAGGTCCTTTGTGCTGTTGCGCAATACCTTGAGAGTAGGTAAGATTCCAGGCCCTGGGATCGGCCGACAACTTCCAGATCGCGGGCGAGCTTTCGCAACTCGGGTACTTTCATTTGCTCAAGAATGGGGCGTACGTCCATGGGTCATCTCGGTTCTGATGGGTTTGGTTCATCATACACGAGTGAGGCGGCGAGCTGTTTTCCTGAGCGGGGATGTTATCATTTACAAAATTCGAGGCGCCCCTGCTGGCAGAAGGATTTCAGCATAGAATTAACAAAGAGTCTCATCGTTCAAGAACTTCCCTGAGAAATACCGATCTTGGAATTCGAGATTTGAAGCCCGGTTAGGGGCAGCTTTGACGCGGGAAGATGCGCGGGCGCCATCATCTGAGAATTGGGAGTTGTGTACACTGCGGCAAAGAACGATATTTTTGGAATTGAAATAACGCCCTCGATTTACCCCATGGCAATCACGTACACAACCGCCTTCGGGGTTGGGTTGGACATGGTCCTGTTACCCCAGGTAGGCCGCGATGACGGTGTCATCCTGGCCAACCTGGGGCTTGTGGTACGCAACGCCCTTCGGGGTAGATTATCGCATCACGGCCGGTTCCCGCTCCATAGAGGATTGAAACACATCGGACATGGCTCACAATCGAAGAAGCCAGAAGAAGAGCATGACCTGGCCTGAATTCACCAGGCGTGTACGTGGCCGCCTCATCAACCCGAGAATCACTGAAAAGAGAGTCCTTCAGAGAAAGCTTCATGGGATCCAGCGCTGATAGCGGAAGGCGAGTGTATCCGAGGAGCCCAGTGCCTAAATAGGGCTCGCTGGGATCTGTGCGGGGGCCGCCGGGTAACCGGCGGTCCTACCGCGACTCCGAACAAGATAAATACCGTATCCCTGATCTGCGTCCATCCGTGTACAATCCATGTGGGCTTTGAAACCTTTGAAGCCTATTTTTTGGTATGACCTGTACGAAACTGTTCCGGCTTGTCCAGTTTAGGGATCAATCAAGATCGGATCCGCGAGGATTGCTCGCTCATGTTCTTCTTCCCATAGGTACGCATCCTGGAGATTGGTCTCTTCCAAATCGGCCCGCTTGAAATTAGCTGACCCTATTTCCACTTCCTGGAGATTGGCGCCAATCAGGTCCGCCTCCATTGATCTCGGCCAGGCCGCGGTTGTACCTGGATAACGCAATGGGCGCCGGACGGGGAATCCCGTTTCTCCCCGGCTCAGCGGCTGACAATTCTTCTTTTTATGGGCTTCGAAATGACATAATGTCCGGGAACGGCCCGATGGAGGAGATGATGTATCGAATCAGACATTGCCGGACCAGGACAGATTTCCAGCAGGCCGAACGCATCATCCGCGATTACGTGGCCTGGCTGGGCCCGCACATGGTCTATATGGATCTGGATGCCGAATTAGCGGAACTCCCCGGCCAGGTAGAACAAGGAGAAGCCGGTTTCCTCGTTATGGAAGATGCCGAGGGCGACCTTGCCGGCGGCGTTGGTTGGCGCATCCTGGAACCGGGCATCTGTGAAATGAAGCGCTTCTATGTCTACCCCGACCACCGAGGCAAGGGCCGGGGCCGAACCTTGTGTCGGGAAATCATGGATCAGGCCCGGCAAAAGGGTTATAGGAGCATGAGACTGGACTCGCTGCCGACAATGGAGGCAGCCTTGAAGCTATACCGCGAGATGGGTTTCGTAGAGATCGCCAGCTACAACAATAACCCCTTCCCGGAATCCATTTTCCTGGAGGCGCGCCTGTCCTGAGACATCGGCGCAAAACTATCCCGAGACTGCGATCCTCTTGAGATCATTTTCATCATTTCGTCCTGTCTCGGAAAAACCAAGAGTAAGCTCACCGCGAAAAATTGCTGAGAACGTATTCAGAAACATCTCTCGAATGTCGATTCACTGTGGAGAAGCTTGCTGTGACCGGCAAATCCTCTCATCTGTCGAAAAATTGCCGGTATTAATTCGGGTAGTCCTTTCCGGAAGCACGACCATCGGCCTTTCGGAGCCTGCCCGAGCGGATGGGGTCGAACGTCAGAATGATTCATTTGCCCGGTTACCGATGCTCTGAAAAGCTCCATGAGAGCGAGAAGTCGCTCGTCTATCGGTGTGACCGTTTAGAGGACGGGTTAAGCGTCGTGCTCAAGCTGTCGAAGATGAGCCCCCTCGACCGCAAGGAAGATCACACCCTGGAGCAGTACCGACGCGAGCACGCGCTGGGCACCGCATTTCACGACGATCACGTGATTGATTATCACGCCTTGGAATACTACGAGGTGGGGCCGGTCCTGGTGGTGGAGGACTTCGGTGCGGTCGCGCTGACCCACTTGATCCCCGAATCGGGCTTTGCCGTGAAGCCGTTTCTGGAACTGGCGATCCAACTGGCCGGCGGGTTGGAGGCGATCCACCGCCGCCACATCGTGCACAAGGACATCAAACCGGCCAACATCGTGATCAATCCGGAGACCCGGCAGGCCAAGATCATCGACTTCGGCATCTCCTCCCAACTGAGCCGCGAGATGCAGACGGGGGGCAACCCGGCCGTCCTGGAAGGGTCGTTGGCCTATATCTCCCCCGAGCAGACGGGCCGTATGAACCGGGCGATGGACTACCGCACCGATCTGTATTCCCTGGGCATCACCCTGTTCGAGCTGCTGACGGGCAGCCGCCCTTTCGACGCGACCGATCCCCTGGAACTGATTCATTGCCACATTGCCCGTCGGCCGCCGTCGCCGGCCGATCTCAACCCGTCCGTTCCGACGGTACTGTGCGAGATCGTGCTGCGGCTGTTGGCCAAGAACGCGGAGGCGCGTTACCAGAGCGCACGCGGTCTACAGGCCGATCTGGAGCGCTGCCTCCTCGCCTGGGAGGAAACGGGCGAGATTGCGCCATTCCCGCCGGCTTTGCGCGATGTGTCCGACAAGTTTCAGATCCCACAGAAGCTCTACGGCCGGGAACGGGAGATCGAAATGCTGTTGCGTTGCTTCGACCGGGTCAGTGAGGGCGGTGTGGAACTGCTGTTGGTTATCGGCCATGCCGGCGTGGGCAAGTCCTCGCTGGTCAACGAAATTCGCAAGCCGGTCACAAGCCGTCGCGGCTATTTCATCGCCGGAAAATTCGATCAACTGGGGCGCAACCAGGCCTACAGCGCAATCAGCACGGCCTTCCGAGCGTTGATCGCCCAGGTGCTGGGCGAGAGTGAGGCGTCGATTCAGGCCTGGCGAACAGCCTTGCGCGAAGCATTGGGGGACAACGCTCGTGTGATCTTCGACCTGGTTCCCGACCTGGAGTTTCTGGTCGGCAGCCCGCCGGCCGTACCGGAACTCTCACCCGACCTCGCCGAGAACCGCTTCAAGCTGGTGTTCTCCGATTTCCTGAGGGTTTGTGCCGGTCCCGCGCACCCGGTGGCTCTTTTTCTGGACGATCTGCAGTGGGCCGATCCACCTTCGCTACGCCTGATTGAACTGTTGCTGTCCGACAAGCAGATCGATCACTTTCTCCTGATCGGCGCCTTCCGGGACAACGAGGTCGAGGGCGATCACCTACTGTCGCTGACACTGAACCGCCTGCGGAAAACAGAGGTCGAGCAGCGTACCGTTCACCTGGAGCCTTTGGCCGAGCAAGATCTGAGATCGCTGGTTGCCGACACGTTGCGCTGCCCGGAGGAAACGGGGGCGCCCCTTGCCGAAGTGTTGCGCGACAAGACCAGCAGCAATCCCTTTTTCACCGGCGAGCTGTTGAACGACCTCCATCGCCGGGGCCTGTTGCGGTTTCTGCCGGGTGCGGGCCGTTGGGATTGGGACCTCCAACAGATTCGGGAGGTGGCGGTTTCCGATAATGTGGTTATATATACGATCGAGAGCTTGCGCCGACTCCCCGCCGAAACACGAGATGCTCTGAGCCAGGCGGCCTGTTTCGGCAATCGCTTCAGCTTGGGCGAACTGTCGCGCGTGCTGAACCAACCGCCGCCTCGGATCGCCCGCCATCTGTGGCCGGCGCTCCGGAACGAGGTGATCCTGCCGCTTGCGGAGACCTACCGGCTGGTGACGCTACAGAACGAAGACAAGGGTGAGGTCTCCGATTTGGGGGTGCACTACCGCTTTCGTCACGACCGCGTCCAACAGGCGGCATACGCGCTCATTCCCGATGAGGACAAACCGGCCGCGCACCTCCGGGTCGGCCGAGCCATCGAGGCAGCGGTCGACGAGGAGGAGCGGGGCGAACGCCTGGGCGATATCGCGGACCACCTCAACAAGGGCCGCGCTCTGCTCAAGACGCGCGCCGAATTGGATCGCCTGGCCCAACTGAACCTGGAGGTCGGCATTCGGGCCAAGGCCGCGATCGCCTATCAATCTGCCCATACGTATCTGGCCGCGGGGCTCGCCTGTCTGGGAGAAAACCCCTGGGCCGCTGACGGGCCTCACGAGACGGCTTTTGCTCTGTACCGCCATTACGCGGAAGCCTGTTTCTTCATCGGTGCGCGCGAGGAGGCGGAGGCCGCGGCCGAGATCTCGGTGGCGCACGCACCCGGTAACCTGGCCAAGACCCGTATCCATGCCATGCAAATGGGCTGGCACACCGTGGGGGGGCGCAATGACGAGGCCATCCGCCTCGGCAAACAAGCGCTGCGCCTGTTGGGTATTCGCCTCGGCGAGCCGAAGCTGCCGGCGCTGCTCGAGGCCATTGCCAAGGTCCTCGCGCGCCTCCGCTTTCGCAAACCCGAGAAGCTGCTGAGCCTGCCCGAGGTCGACGATCCCCGCATCGTGATGGCGATGCGCCTGCTGACCCACGTCTCGACCGCGTATTTTTTGAGCGGAATGGGAAAGCACTGGTTGCTCACGAGCCTGGTGCGCGTCCGCCTGGCAATCGAGCACGGCAATTGCCCCGAGTCGGCGTTTGCCTATTTCACCTTCGGTTTGCCCCTCAGCGCGCGGCTCGGCTGTCTGCGGGCAGGTAACGATTTCGGCAACCTGGCGCTCAAATTAATCGCCCGTTATCCCACCTCCTATCTCCAGACACGGCTCTACGTCGGTTACGGCATGACGATTATTCCCTGGAACCGCCACTGGAAGGAGATAAGACTCTATTTGGACAAGGCTGTCGAGACCGGCCTCCAATTCGGCGACTTCTTCTATGCCGGCTCGGGCTGTGCCCAGTCGGTGCACTGGGACCCGACCCTGAGCTTGGCCGGAGGGGTCGAGGAATATGCCCGCTATCAGACGATTCTGGACAAGCTGGGATCGCGGGAACTCGAGGATATGGCCATTGTGCTCGTCCAGTACCGCCGCGCCCTGCTCGGCCGGACCGAGAGCCCGACCAGCCTGAGCGATGAGCAGATCGACGAGAATGCGATTTTGGAACGGGCCGTGACAGCTCGCTTTGCCCCCGGTCTGGCCACCTACCACACCATCAAGGCCATCCTCGCCTTTATGGACGAAGCCTACGGGGAGGCCGCCGTTCATGTGGATGAAACTCGGGGATTGGCCTCGGCCTTCTTGGGCACACCGTTTGTGGCCGAGATCTGTTTTTTTTCCTTCCTGATCCAGGCCGCCCGTTTTTCCGACCTGAAAGGGGTTGAGCGAAAACGGGCCCGCGACCAGATGCGCCGCGACCTGAAGCGGATGCGTGCCTGGGCGGCCCATTGCCCGGTCAATTTCGAGCACCGCCGGCTGCTGATGAAGGCCGAGAAGGCCCGGCTCGAGGGGCGTGCCGAGAAGGCGAACTATCTCTACGGGGAAGCGGCGGACGCGGCCGGCCGGGACGGTTACACCCGCGAGGAGGCCCTGGCCAACGAACTGGCGGTGCGCTTCCAGACACAACGGGGGCGGCACCGGCCGGCTAGGACGTACCTCAGCGCGGCGCTCGAGGCTTACCATCGCTGGGGCGCCAAGACCCGAGTGCAGGCTTTGCGGAAACAGCTTGCAACCGGATCGTCGCCGAGCCCGCAAAATCAGGAGGCAATGCGAACGGCCTCGCCCGAGCCCGCCGTGCAGACAACGCGAACCATCCGGAGCACGCTGACGACCACCACCCACGGCGAAGGGACCACGACACAATCACTGGATCTCAGCACGGTGATCAAGTCCTCGCGGGCCATTTCGAGTGAGATCGATTACGAGAGCCTGATCGCCAAGATGATGGGCATCATCATCGAATGCGCGGGTGCTCAGAGCGGCGCTCTGCTGATCGCCGGTGAGGAGGGCCCGTGCCGCGTCGAAGCGCATGTGGAAGGCGATCGAGCCGAAATCATGACCACGGTACCCGACCCCGTACGGCAGGCGGCCGCAAGCGGTATGGTCCGCTACGTGTTTCGCACGGGCAGGCACCTGGTGCTCGAGGATGCCGCCCGTACCGGACTTTTCTGCGACGATACCTATGTGGCGCAACACCAACCCAAATCGGTGCTTTGCATGCCCATTCGCACCAAGGACCAGGTCTTCGGCGCGCTCTACCTGGAGAACAACCTGATCACCGACGCCTTCAAAGAGGACCGTATCGCGCTGCTGGACCTGCTGGTCTCCCAGGCCGCCATCTCGCTCGAGAACGCGCGCCTCTTCAGCGAGACGCGCACGGCCGAGCGCCAGGTCCGGCGGCTCAATGAGGAACTCGAAGAACGCGTCCGGGACCGCACTGCCGAACTCGAGAAGACGCAACGGGACCTGGTCGACAAGGCGCATCAGGCGGGCATGGCCCAGATCGCCACCAGCGTGCTCCACAACGTGGGCAACCTGCTCAACAGCGTGATTACCTCGGCCCAGTTGATCGAATCCACGGCGAGTTCGTCGCGAACACTGCAAGGCATCCGGAACGCCAACCTCTTGCTGAGCGATCACATCCACGACCCCGTCACCTTCTTCCGCGACGACCCCAAAGGCATGGACCTGCTGCGCTATTACCTGCGTTTGGACCCGCACGCGGCAGCGGAGAAGGAACTGTTGATCCGCAACGCCCAACGACTGACCGAGAAGATCAACTCCATCCGCCAGGTGATCATGGAGCAGCAGCGCCTTGCCGCGGGCGGCCTTCAAGCGGAGATGCTGTCCCTGCAAGGGATTGTCGAAGACGTGCTCGGCATCCTGGCCGGCACCCTCGAGCGTCACCAGGTCAAGATCGAAACCCGCTTCGCACCGGCGCCCGAAATCTTGCTCCACAAGAACAAACTGCTGCACGTGATCATCAACCTGCTTGAAAATGCCAAGGAAGCCGTGGTGCACCTGCCCCCGGACGAGCGGCACATACTGATCTCGATCGGGGTCCAGGACGACGCTGTCTTTTTCGAGGTCCGCGACAACGGCATCGGCATCACCCATGCGGACATGCCGCGCATTTACCAATACGGATTCACTACCAAGCAGGAAGGCCACGGTTTCGGTCTGCACGCTTCCGCCAACGCCGTTAACGAAATGGGGGGGACCATCAGCGCGGAGAGCGAAGGTAAGGGGCTCGGCGCCGCCTTCAGGCTCTGCTTCCCGATCACAACCGTCAGTCCATCACCCCCGACGGCGCCCGTGTGTTCGTCAGCATGGAAGTTGAAGACGCCCTAACCACGTTCAACCGCAACGCCGGCACCGCGATGCTGACCTCCGGCAATGTTCCGGATAACGGCGAGTCCAGCTTCGAAGTGCCCCAAGAGAGCACAGGGCTATCGCACTTAAAGAACTTTTCCCTGAAAACGCCTCCAGTCCATTTAGCCCCGGCTCATGACCGGCCGGGGAAGCTTTCACCTCCCGGCGATCGGGCGCATCATTTCGTAGTATCCACTTAAATACATCCTTTTTGGGCGTGAAATGGGCCGACCGGCCAAAAGCCATCAACTTTTTCCGAAAAAAGGCCTTTTCGATACTACTTGAGAAGTCCATCGCCCGGGAATGGAACCACCTGGCGATCGCAAAGGCGGTTCCGTTCCCGAGAGTGATACCGGTTGCAACCTCTATGGGTGGTCCTGTTCCCGGGAATGATCGCCCTTGACGATGTCGATGCGGCTCTTTTCTCTGGAAAACGGCCCAATCAAACGTCAGCTCGGGTTGTATTTTACGATGAAGGGCAAAGCCGGCGGTGTTCGGAATCCTCAAAACCGGGCTGAAGTTGTCAAATCTTTCGTCGAATCGGACTGTTCTCGGGATTGGAGGCCCCTTCTCCGAATCGGGGGGTCTTCATTCTATCCCGAAAACCGCTTTTTTGGACCCGGCCGGGCTGATTCCCGGGACAAGTGTTGTGTTTTTGAAAACAACAATGCCGGACCCCGGGGAGGGAACCGTATTCCGCGAGCCTTCCGCTTATCTTCCCGGGAAGGGAACCTGCCTTTCGGTGCGACATCGGCGCCGGGAGTTGCGGCAATCCCCCTCACGACCTCATCCCCGGCCCCATCAGACCCCATCAGACAAGAGAGCATCCCAACCCTTGGTTTTTCCGGATAGTGAAACCGACCTGATGTTGGGACACTTCAGGACCGGTTCCCACAAGATACAAACGGTCGGCCGATCCTTCTTGTGATAGAATGAGTAACGAGCTTGCGTCAGTGGCTTTCAAGAAATTACGAAGAGCCATACCGGCCCGTCCGTTACCGTTTTTGGAGCCAAGTCGCCTCCCCCAAGCATTTACCCCAAAAAGACAGGTCCCGAATAAGGCCCATGCCCGGTGCCGGGCCTACTCGCAACAAATGCCCTTGAAATCGATCATAGGTGCCGCTACCCCCAAATAAACCGATCGATCACGGGGGAGCGTCCGCCCTAGGGTCGAGGAGGATGCGATGGTCATGAAGAGGTACTCCCGGTCGGGGCGTCAGGTCTCACAATCGACTCCTTCGCGAAAGGAGGAACCCATGATCGTGAAGACAACCATCAAATCCGGGGCACATCCCTGGCTCGACTGACCGGGTCAAAGATGCAAGCCTCGCTTGAACCGGAAGCGAAACCAAATATCAAGATCGATGAGAGGGTGTCGCCCCCGCATAGGAGATGGAAATGAACATGGGATTTCTTCTTTTCTGCGCACCGAACACCGCTTTTCGTCGCGCTGCCGGTCGGCGATTACAGGCGCTTGTTCCGGACAAGTCAGTGCAAGTCTGGCGCTCAACGCGCACCTGGCAATCTCGGTTGGCGCCCAAACGCCCCCGCCATAGCGCCTCGGTCAACTTCATGATGCGGTATTTTGAGTGGAGTTGCGCACTCTACCGAGCCTTGCAGGAACACGGTATGAGCCGGGCCGACGCCGCCGCGCTTGTCGGAGCGGTCATGTCGGACGTTTATCAACCCGTGTCGACTGCCTGGTTCAAACTTTCACGGGTCCGCAGCGCTAAACGAGAAACCAGGGTCAAATGGTTACTGGGCATGATGACCCGACACTTCTTCTCCTCTCCGTTCCGTCACCGGCATTTACCGTCTGAGACGGGCGTGGCGTTCGACGTTACCCTTTGTCCGCTCGCCAACTACTTCAAGGACCAAGGCGTTCCCGAGCTCACCCCGCATGCGGCGTGTAACCTGGACCATTGTGCGGCTCGCGCATTTGGCGTCGACCTGGTTCGTTCACAGACTATCGCCGACGGCTCTGCGCACTGCGACTTCAGATGGAAATTCCCGACACACGGAGAGCAACCCCAAAAGGCAGAAAAAGCCGTGAGTGTCTAAAGGATGCCACAGAAAAAGGCGCTGTACCATTCGCTGTGCTCGTGGTGCAGCGCTGAGCGCGGGCTTTCGACCGGAGGCTGTAATTGCACAAGATAGACCTCACAGTCTTTGCGGTCGTCAAAAACGCAACACCATACTTATGCCCGGTAAAAATCCTGTGCCGGCCGTGCCTCCCCGAGGGCTGAGAATAAGGTGCTTCTTTCAAGGACTTGTGAAATTTAAAAAAGTAGTTGAGCTTTTTGCACTTTATTTTCCGCATGTAAGGGTTAGAAGAAGAGGTATGGTGAAAATTTAATGAGATAAATTGGGGCCTACTTTCACCTTCAAGACATGCAGCTTCACGAATAATTGTCTTTGATGAAGGCCAATCTTATTATGATTGAAATTGCCCTGCACAGTATCAAGCAAGAGCTTGAAACTTATCTCCGTGTCAAACTGGATCTAGCCCCCTCCGAGCAGAAGATTCATCTCGGTCCCCTGGTGGACGGCGGCGGCGGGGGTTTGAGTTTCAACCGGAATTTATTGGCCATGACCCTGGTCCATATGCAAGAGGAGCGGCTACTGAAGAATGCACCGCCGGCGACTCGTGTCATGCCCTCCGGTGCAATCGCCCATCGCCCGCCCGATATCAAGTTGATTCTGTACCTGATGTTCTCGGCGAACTGTGCGAATTACAGCGAATCCCTGAAACTGATCTCGTTGGTTGTGGCCTTCTTCCAAATGAAGGGCGCCTTCGATGCGAGCAATACCCCGTCGCTAACCGAACCGGTTGAACGATTGTCGGCGGACATGATGTCCATGGATTTCGAACAGCTCAACCTGTTGTGGGGGACGCTCGGCACCTCCTACCTACCTTCCGTGGTCTACCAAATCCGGTTGGTGCCCGTCCGGGATGATGCGGACAAGGGCGAGAGACCGCCGGTGAAACAAATCGGTATGACCGGGGGTGGCCGTTGAGGCAATATACCTACGAGCCCATGGCCGAGGTCATTCTAGCCCATGATTATTACCGGACCGGCGAGAAGGCGGTGTTTGGTTCCGGCGCGTCAGTGAGCGTTTGCGGCACAAACAACGTGCAAGCACCATCTGGGATTTCGAACACCTGATCCTGGAACGCTTTCCGGGCATCTACAAGGCCAAGTGCATCAGCCATACCGATTTCGACTCGGAATTGGCCCCCGGCTCGGTGCTGGTCATTCTCATCCCGTTACTGGACAAGACCAATGCCCTCTATCCCTACCAACCCGCGGTCGATCAGGCCATGTTGAAGTCGGTCCACAATTATCTGAAGCCGCTTTGCTCACCCTTCGTCGACCTACTGGTAGCCAACCCCCTGTATGAAGAAATCCGCATCGAGATCAGCGTGGTCCTGCACCAGGGTTTCGACGCCGGGTTTTACGCCCTCCAATTGGACCTGGACCTGAAAAACCTGCTGGCTCCCTGGGCTTTCGGCCAGGCGTCCGAACTCAGCTTCGGCGGCAAGATTCATCGTTCAACGGTGCTGAACTTTGTGGAAGAGCGGCCTTACGTTGACTACATCACCGCCTTTAAATGGGCTCGTCTTGTAGACGGCGCCGTGATCGGGCAGGACCCCGAGGAACTGGCGCCGACCTCGGCCCGCTCCATCTTTGTGCCTCACCCCAACCACGATGTCACCATTGTCACGCCAACGGGAGGCGTCCCATGAGTCAAAAACAACCCCTGCCCGATATCACCGACTTCCACCGGCTGCGAACCCATGGCTTGAAACTGATCGAGCAATACAGCAGTGATGTTTGGACCGATTACAATAAGCATGACCCGGGCATTACCATTTTGGAACACCTGTGCTACGGTCTCACCGATTTGGGGTACCGAACCAGTCACGATATTGCCGACCTGCTCTCCTCCGGCGGCTCGGCCGAAGCTCATTCTGAGTTTCCCCCCGAGGAAATTCTGCCATGCGGCCCCATTACCCTGCTGGATTACCGCAAGTTGATCGTGGACGAGCCGGGTGTTCAGAATGCCTGGTTGGAAACCGTTTCCGGGAACCGTCCGCCCATTTACTACGATGCCGATCAAGAAGCGTTGACACTGGTTCCCGGCCGTAAGGTGATCGATGTACGGGGTTTTTACAAGGTCTGGTACCAGTTGGAAGAGGGAGTTACCGACCCGGACAAGGTGCACGATCGAATCGCGTCGGGGTTGAACGCCAACCGCAACCTGTGCGAACTGTTCAGGGATATCTGCCCGATTCCGGAAGAACGCATCGGCCTTTGCTTGGACCTGGAGTTGGACCCGGAAGCGGACTCGGAAGAGGTTCTGGCGCAAATCGCCTATCGAATCGACCGCTTCATTTCGCCCTATGTCCGGTTTTATCACCTGGACGAGATGCGGGCCGCGGGTTACGCCATGGAAGACATCTACCGGGGCCCCCGGTTGAAACACGGGTTCATCCTGGACCACGAGTTGGCGGCAACGGACCTGAAAAAAGAGCTGCACACCTCGGACATGCTCAACATGGCCATGGATATTCCCGGGGTTCGCGCGGTCAAAAGAATCCTATTGACTAGTTACCTGGACCCCAAGGGCCTCGATTATTGGAAACCCATACACAAGGGGCGCCCGTGGATCTTGCCTTTGACCCCAGGCGCCGCGCCGCGTCTCTGGTGGAAGAATTCCCGTTTCCTCTTTTACAAAAACGGCATCCCCTATGCGCCCGACAAGGTCCAGGCTAAACAACGCCTGGAAGAACTGAAAAGCGAGGACCGCAATCGCAAACGGGCCGCTGCCGGCGGCGTTTTTCCAAGACCGGTGGGAAAGGATCGCCGCACCGAGACCTATTATTCCATTCAACACGAATTCCCCCTGAACTATGGTCTCGGCCGGGAGGGTTTGCCCGGCAGGGCGCCGGATGAACGGAAGGCCCGAGCCAAACAACTCAAAGCCTACCTGCTGATGATGGAGCAGGTTCTGGCCAATTACCTGGCGCAGCTGTCGCAACTGCGCACCATCCTCTCTTTGGATATGATCGATAAAACCGTTTTTGCCCGGGTGCCGAACGACATCCCCGGTCTGGAAGATCTGCTGGGACCGGCCGGCGGGTGGCCGGATTTGGAACTGGCCATGGAAGACCTGATGCAGGATGAGGAACAATTTCTGCAGCAGCGCGCCGCCATGCTGCATCATCTGCTCGCCCGTTTCGGTGAATCGTTTGCCGACTACGCCGCGGTCAGCGTGGGCGTGGGCGATACGCGTAACGGTTTGCGCCTGATTCAAGACATGGTTCGCTTTCTATCGCGCTACCCGGCCTTCAGCGGCAGGCGCGCGGGCGCTGTCGATATCGCCAAAGCTCACATAGGGCCGCCCAATCTACCGGGACTGATTCAGCGCCTTCACGCCCTACTGGGTCCCCTGCGCGATTACTTCGTCATGGAGAAACAAACCAACGGCAAGTTCACCGCATATTTGAAAAGCGATCGAGGGGTCAAAATTCTGACCGTGAAGCTCAGGCATGTCGATCGGCAACTGGTGGAAGCAGCCATCGGCCAGGTCATCGAATTCGGCGCTGATCCCGCCAATTACGTTAAAGGCATCACACCCGGCAACAAATTCTTCTTCAAGCTGGTCAATGACAGCCAACAGGAAATCGCGTTTCGCAAGGGCAACTACGGAACACCGGAGGCAAGGGACGCGGCGCTCCTTGAAACCCAGACTTTCTTCAGGGACAATCCCCCTGCAAAACGGGTCTATTTGTTGGAGGATACCTGCTGGCCCCGGTTCATCCCGACGGGGCGCTCTTGCCGGTTTGTACGGATCACCCCGTCACCAACTGTAAAGGCTTGGACCCCTATTCGTTCCGGGTAAGCCTGATCCTGCCGTATTGGCTGGTGCGTTTCCGCAATATGCACTTCCGGGCATTCATCGAACACTTGATTCGCATGCACCTGCCCGCCCATCTATTTGCCCGGATTTGTTGGCTCAATCAGGAACAAATGGATCTTTTCGAGAAAGCTTACCGGCCCTGGCGCAAGGCCCTTGCCGACTATCTCGCCTTCAACGAATGCGGCCGGACGCCTCCCGAAAAAATCGTCAAGCAGCGCACGCAAACCCAGAACCGATTGATCGAGATCTGGCTGAACCTGCGCAGCGTCTACCCGCAAGCTACCTTGATGGATTGCATCGAGGGCGACCATGAGAACCCCGTCGTTTTGGACAATATGACCCTGGGCTCAGGCTGAGAGGAACACATGATCAACCAAAGTTTTTTACCTGTTTTTGAACGCGACCAGGTGCTGAGCCACAAACAACTCAACGCCCTGGTGACCTATCTGGAGGAGCAGGATCGCCTGACCCGCAACAAACTTATCGGCATGGGTGTTGTATGCGGATTGAAGCCGTCGACTTCCGATGATCAGGTCGAACTGGGGTGCGGAACGGCCGTCACCTCCGCGGGTTACCTGGCTCATCTGGACGGAAAACGCGTCTTCAAGTTCTACGCGCCCTACCAGGACCCGACGCTCTATGAACCTTTCCGCGAAAACGGCGCCCAGATTGCCCTATGGGAACTTTTGGAAGATGAGCCGGACGATGACCGTCCCTGGCGCACCTTGGACCTGCTGTTGGACAAGCAGCGCTACTGCGTGGTCTTATTCCTGGAACTGTTGGAAAGGGATTTGGACAGCTGTATCGGCGATCACTGCACCAACCAGGGGAAGCAAAACGAAATGACCTGGCGGGCGCTGCTGGTAGAAAAAGACGACTTGCAGCGCCTGACCGCACGGCAATGGAATGTCCCGCCCGGGCAGTTGGATGTGGTGGTTAACGGCAGGTATCTGGCCCGGCCCATGTCGCTCGAGCGCGCCCGCTTCCGACCTTCCATGGTGCAAACCTTCAGGGATGTAAAGCAGCGCTATGCCGATATTTGCAACAATTGGACCGGCGAGTTCACTACCAATCTGGGTCTAAGCCTCCAGGCGTTTCGGCGCGTTTTGATGCATGCCTGCGACCTGCCCGATCCCATCACGATCCGTGCTAACTTGTACAAAGCCTTGGGCCACGTTCGGGATACCCTTTTGCCGCGTGTCATGAAAGACGACAATCCGGGCATTCAGGTGATCTACGACTATATGTTCCAGGTGACCTCCGCTCACAACAGCTTTATCGACCTGGCTTTCGAGGTCCAATCCGTTTGTTGCGGCAACCCCGATCTCTTTCCTCGTCACGTGCCCGTGGGGTGCGCGGTTCCCGGTGATCATTGCAAACCGCATGTGTGCCGCCAGGAACTGATTCCCTCGTCGTTGTTGTGCTGTGAAACGGAAAAAGTCGCGGAATTGCGGCGGCGCTACCTGCGGCTGGCAGCCATGATCGAACACGGTTTCCGGCTGGACGTAACGCCGGACGCGCCGGAAATTCGCATCACCCCGGGCGGTCTCTTGTCCGGTCCCCTGGGGGAACGCGCCGTTCCCTACTACTTCCATTACGACACCATCAAAAACCATTGGCATCATCACCAACTACTGCGCTGCCGTCACAACCCGCCGTCGTATCACGCAACCGATCCCACCCCGGCGGAAGCCTTGCGCATGCGTTGGGATGACCGGAGCTTTCTGAGAATCGAAGGTGTCAAGAACCGGTCAATCGATCTGGTTGAAAGCGAACTGAATGACCTCATCGTCAAAAACAACCTGTCGATCGATGTGGTGACGGTGCGCCTGGGCGATTGGAGGCCCAATGACCACAACGCGCCCTGTGACTACGAGGACTTGCGCAGCAACTATCGCGTTGCCCGCGAGGAATGGGTCTGCCTGAACCGTGAGCTGACGGCCTTTCTCAACAGGCTTGGCAAAAAGAGTGACAAGCCCGGCGGCATCATCGATCATGGGGCCGATGAACCTATTCAGTACACCATTGACTACACCAAGTTCGAACTCTACGAGATGGATTTGGGTGCAATCGAAGACCCGACGGGAGGGGGAGGCGGAACGGATCCCACCAGGAAAACCCGGCTGAATGTGGATCCGAGGAGCCTGGGTTCACCGTCACCGGGATTTATCTTGGGCCCGGACGGCAAAAAACTTTCTTCCCTGGAGTTGAACCGTTTCAACCTGGGCGGTGTGGAAATGGTTTTTCCGATCGTACCCGCGAACATCTACCCGACCCTTCCCCCGCGTGAGCGGGCCAATACCTTGATCAGCACCTTGATCGGCAAGTTGTTGGAACTGATTCAGAAATTGGATGAGGATCTGCTGACGCTGGACTACGAGGCTCTCAAAACCTTGAACGATGAGGTCACCGACAAAATCGAAACCTTGATTGCCACCATGCAGGAAATCATCGACGACAAGGAGAAGGAACTCACCGGGAATGAGCATCTGCTGGTAACTCGCCTGGCCAATTGGCTGGACGCCTGCTCGCTACGCGGTATCCATCGCATTGTTCAGGACTATCGCGACCGGGGCCGATCCCGCAATGAAAAAGAAACCCTGGCCGCCTTCCTGGCCCATCATCCGGGTTTGGAACACAAGAGCGGCGCTTGTCCCGGCGAAACCTTTGTCCTGGTGACCATGAAACGAACGGTTTTTTCCGCCCCCGATAACGTATTCGAAGAATTTGCCGACCTGCTCACGGTGGATATTTCCTTCGACCAGTCCGAAACCATGACCTTACTGGTGGAAGACATGCCCTTCACCTCGGTCGATCAGAAGAAAATCGATGCGGCATTCGGCAGGGATGCCGCGGTTGCCCGCCGCGCTTATACGGTAATCGACAAGAACCCGGCGCTGAAGAATTATTACGAGCGGCTCCGGCTCTTCGGCCGTGAAGAGGAAGTGGTGGTTCTGGACTTTACCCTTCCTTATCTCTGTTGCGGCGACGGCTGCCGTCAGGTTTCCTATGTAGTGCTTCCCGAGCTGAAACTCAGCTTGGAGCGTTCACAATTCTGCGGAGATGACGAACGCGAGTATCCCTTCACCATGGCGCCAGAGGGCGGTAGTGTGGAAGGCGCCGGCGTTGCCCGCAAGGACCTCAACGGCGACGGCAAGGCCGATACCTGGGTTTTCACCCCGGCTGATGCTTTCACGGGCCCCAATTTGTTTACCTACCGCTACGGTGACCGGCAAGCCGTGTTCCGGGCGCAGGTCTTCGCCCCGCCCGATGCGCGGTTTACCGCAACCCAACTGCCCGATTCCACCGAGGTCCGCTTTGAATCCGCCAACCGGCCCGATACCACTTACACCTGGACTCTGCCGGACGGGACGCGGCTACAGGGCCCGGTTGTCAACCATGTCTTCAGAATCACCCAAAAAACAACGTATGACGTAACCCTCCTGGCTAAAACCGCGCATTGCAAGAAGGAACGAACTCAGGAAGTAGTGGTTACGCCTCTGGTGGACCCGCCCTCGATCAGTCTTCCCAAAACGGAATTCTGCAAGAGAGACCCCGGCAGTTACCTCATTACGGTGGCTCCCGTCGGCGGAGAACTGAGCGGCCCGTTCAAAGGCGACGCCACGTCCGGCTTCCGCTTCTTACCCAGCAAGGTGAATCCCGGCGATCATCAGTTTACCTACACCATGCCGGACAGCACGGCCGCCTCGGTAACGGTTACGGTGCACCACCCCACTTCCGCCTTCAGCCTGAAATACAATCATCGTTCGGCGAATGTCGTCTTCACCAACAAGTCAACCGGGGCGAATCAATACGTCATGGCATTGGGTGATGGACGGGAAGAATCGGGATTTGTCAACGAACACCGCTACTCCCTGAACCAGACCGAATATGTAAGCAGCCTGACGGCCATCCAGGGAGAGTGCCGTCATACCTCGGAACAACTTGTGCACTTCCCCGAGGTGGCGATCCGCCTGGGGGATTCCGATGCAGTCGTGTTCTCCGCTGAAGATATGAAATCCTATCGGCTCGCCCTGCAACCGCCCAGCGGCGGCGTGGTGGAGGGCCCCGTGGTCACCAAGGGCGTACGCCGGTCGCGTACCTACTACTTCAAACCGGATAAGGCGGGGGTCTCTCCCGGCATGGTCAAGGCCGTTACCTTTACGCGCTGGTACCACGGCCGTTCCGCGGCGTTGAAGCTTCATGTCTACGGGCCGCCGGCGCCGACGTTTACCCACGAAATCACCTTGGAGGATTCTGGAAAGGTCCGCCGCGTTCACCTCAAGGCCGATTTCAACGATGATTTCACCCCGCCCTTCTGGCGATGGCAGGCTATGGGCGGCGGCGAATTTTGGAATGGAAGCGACCGGGAGATGACCATCGACGTCACCAACCCCGCCCTTTCGGCCATCGATGTCATCCTGAACATCATTTGGGGGCCGACCGACACCAAATCACCCGCCAAAACCATCCCTTTACCGCCCGCCTCGACCGAAATCGATTTCCCCATCGGCAGCAAAAACCCGTTTCTGGACATTTCTCTGAGCATGAGACAGCTTAGAGGGATAAGGCTCTTCGACCAAATCAATCAGATCACCGACGGAGCCTTGGTAACGCTTTATGAACAGGTCCTGGACTGGTTGGCGGGCCTGGCGTCCGCCGGAAAGGCCAGGGATACCATCTTGCCGTTTTTAGATGGAGGCGAAGACCTGAGTATCCAGAAAACGACAAAAGAACTTGTCCCACGGGTTCGCGCCATATTCCTCAATCAGGCCGTCAGTGAGGACCCCGCGCAGCAAATGATTTGGACCTTTATCTCGACGCAGCTTGAAGCTTTGCTCGTCCTGCTCACCTATCGGTTGACGGATCTGGCCACTCCAGAGCAGCATTGGGACAAAATATCGAACATCATGAGGACCGAGATCAATACCATCCAAAAGAACTGGTCCCCGGTCCTCGACAATCGCCTTATGGAACGCTTCACCCATCCGCACCTGTTGGCAAAGCCGCAATGTAACGCTTGGGCAACCGCTTTAAAGAGGGCACTGGGAATCAATGAGTCATCTAATCCTTAAGCAAACCCTGGAACTGCAACTGCGCGCCCCACTGGACGGGCAGGCGGTTCAACGGGAAGTCACCGGCTTGATCAAAGGCGGTCTGGCCGCCGCACTGGGGGATGCCCTGGATGCGGCAGCGCCCGCCGATAGGACCCTATGCCTGGACCGCTTGACCCTGGACCTGGGGACGGTGCCGGCCAGGGATTATCTGCAAGCCATTCTCGCCCGCTTCAAGGAAGAAATGCCGCTTCTGCTGCAAAAGGAACTGGGCCGGCCCGAAGCATCCGGCCGGCCGACGGGTGGAAACCTTCGGGTTCGGAGCCTTGACGAAACCATGCGCTTTCTGCTGCTGACCGGCAACCTGCCCTGGTGGGTCCCCGTCCAAGAACGCCCCGAGTTGGGTGCGCAACTAACCGACTGGCTGCGGCAGCCCGGGTCTCACTTGCCCTGGTTGCAAACCCAACTGGCCGAAAACAAGGCGGTCAGAATGCGGGTAACGGCCTATTTGCAGGACGAGCAACTGGCGAAAGAACTGCTGCCCCGACTGTACCGGGGGCCGGCGGCGGGTCTGACCGAGTCCCTCATCGTCTGGCAGGCGGCTTTTATGGAAACCGTACGCAAAGAACAGCCGGCGCTTTCATCCTTAACCTTGCGGCAGATCTTCTGGTCGGTCGTCATGGCATGCACGGCCCAAACCCAACCGGTGCTAAGTCTGCCGGTGCTCCGGGAACGCCTGATTGCCCAACTGGCCGAGGCGGTGACCTTGTCCACGGCATACCTGACCGAGGGTTTCACTCGAACCGAAACAGCACATGGTTTACGTTTCGACCGCCGGACCGCTCGGGAGTTCGGCGGGGCCGGTAAGCTTTCCGGAGCACCCCCCGACCCTGTCACTCTGAACGAACGCGGCAAGGAGACAACCCCTAACCTCCGGCAATCCGAAAACCGGGAGGAAGCGGGGCCACAAGCGGAACGGGACGAGACTCGTGCCGCTGAGCCCGCCAAAGCCGGGTCGCCCGCGGGACACAAAACCGAACACCAACCAAACGCTTCAAGGGCCCGTCGTCGTGAGGATTCCTCCGGCGACTCCCCGGATCACAAATCGGCTCCCCGAACTCTCGAACCGGCTGAAGACGAGAACGTCTACGACTTGGACAACGCGGGCTTGGTGTTGTTGCATCCCTTAGTCGGCAACCTCTTCAGGGAGATGAAGCTGGTGGAGGGCCGCGACTTTATCGATGAAACCCGGCGCAACCGGGCCGTTCACCTGCTGCAAACCCTGGTCACCGGCGAACCGACGGCGGAGGAGTGGATGTGTCCGCTCAACAAGGTTCTCTGCGGCCTGCACCCCCATGCGCCCCTCCCGGCAATCGATCCGCCGGGAACCGAAACGATCGATGCATGCGAGGCGCTGTTAACGCGGGCTATCGAGCATTGGTCCGCGTTGAAGAATACGTCCGTCAACGGCCTGCGCAACACGTTTCTGCAACGGCAGGGCCGTCTTTACGAACACGACAGTCATTGGCTGTTGCGCGTGGAACCGAAACCATTCGACCTCTTGTTGGATCATTTGCCCTGGGGCATCTCCTTGATCCGCTTTACGTGGATGGACCGGCTGTTACAAACCGATTGGGCTTGAAGGTGATCTATGGATACAAACGCGGCAACCCTGGAACATGAATTCACCTGGTTCGGCAAGGTACTCACCCAAAGACTGGCCCACCACTTTGCCGAAGAAGAACCCGACCCGGTCACGGCCCAGGAAGAAGCCCCCGACCTGGAGAACAACGACTCCTTCTATGCCCGTTTAATTCAGCATTACCAGTGTGAGCCCCCCGAACGTCTGGTGTTGCTGCTCTGCCTTATTCCCCACGTAAGGCCGAGGTTACTGGACCCACTGCTTACCCGGAACAGCACCTACGAAAAACGGTTCACCGAGTTCGGCGGCGTCGTCAACGATCAGGGTCACTTTCTGCCCACGGTGGAAACCGCGCTCTTCCTGCTGGCCGGGGAAGATCTGGGCCTGCGCTTTACCTATCAGGCCTTGTTCGATCCCGATCATTATCTTCTGAAACACAATCTGATGAACCTGGAACACCCGGCCGGCGCCTCCGGCCTGAACGAAGCCTTGCCGCAACTGGCCAACGATTTTCTGGACCTGATGACCACGGGCAATGTCAGACCGCCCGACTTCGGCGCGGATTTCCCGGCGAAGCAGGTGCACACGGATTATGTCTGGGAGGATCTGGTTCTGGATCACCATACCTACGAACAGGTCGACGAAATCAATACCTGGCTGACCCATGGCAAAACCCTGATGGACGACTGGGAACTGGGAAAGAAACTGGCCCCCGGTTACCGGGCGCTCTTCTTCGGCGGTCCGGGCACCGGCAAAACCCTGACTGCCTGCCTGCTGGGGAAAGCCGCCGGCTTGGATGTCTACCGGGTGGACCTGTCCATGGTGGTCTCCAAATACATCGGCGAGACCGAAAAGAACCTGGAGAAGGTGTTCGCCTATGCCGAGAACCGCGACTGGATTCTCTTCTTCGACGAGGCCGAGGCCTTATTCGGCAAACGCACCCAGGTAAGCGACGCTCATGACCGGCACGCCAACCAGGAAGTGGCCTACCTGCTGCAACGGGTGGAAACCTTTCCAGGCGTGGTGATACTGACCACCAACCTCAAGGCCAATATCGACGAGGCATTTACTCGCCGCTTCCAAAACATCGTTCACTTCCCCATGCCCGGCATGAAGGAACGATTGCGCCTCTGGCAAAACGCCTTTAGCGCCAAATCGTCCCTGGCCGAGGACATCGACTTACACCGCGTCGCCGCGGACCACGAACTGTCGGGCGGCTCGATCATGAACGTGGTGCGCACCGCATCACTCACCGCCCTGCGCCGGAACACCACCATCATTACCCGCCACAACTTGGAAACCGCCGTCCGTAAGGAACTCCGCAAGGAAGGCCGCACGGTATAATCAGGACCGCTGTCATGCTTTTAGTCAAGAAAAGCAAACCTCCCCGCCGTTCCCGCCCCAAAAAGAAGGGCAGGGGCTCTTCGGCCCGCAAGGCGCGCAAGGAGAGTCGGGACCAATCCGCCCTGGCGCGCGCCTCCAAGCCGGTTCAAACCGTTGCCCGCAAAGCACCCGTGCGGTTGCCGGAACCTCCGAAACCGAAAAAGGCCGCAACCGAAAACATCCCGGTGCGAAGGCCTCAACCGGTCAAAGCGGCGCCTGAGAAGGGACCTACGCCCGAATCACCCGCCACGCGGCAAGTCCAAGCGCCGGACGCCTCTGCTGCCGGTGCGCCCGGGATCAGCGAAACCCCCGCCGCAACCCCGCCCGCTGCCACGACAGCCCCGGGTTCGGGAGCCGGCCCGGCCGCTTCAGAAGCACCGGCCGCAAAAGAAACGGCCCCTGAAATCAAAGCGGAAAAGGCGGAAGTCTCCAAGGGCGAATCCGGGGAAAAGAGCACACGGAAGGGAGCAGCCGCAAAAGCCGGCGGAAAAGCGGGCGCCGGTGCTGCCGATGACCGTGCGGGTCTCAACAAGGCGCTGGCGAACCTGAAGAAAGAAGCCGTGCAACAGCAGGGCGCGGCGGCAAACTCGGGGACGGCAATGGCCGCGTCCGATTCCGCCGTCAGCAACGCCACCTCGGCCACACCCGCGCCCGCCAATGAGGCCGGGGCCTATGGCGCGGCCGCCCAGGTAGACGTGATGGGCGAGCAGAAAGCGGGTCAGGTTGAACCGAAAAGCTTTCTGGACCTGGTGAAAAGCATTTTGGACAAGGTCGAACCGCCGACGCCGGAACAGATGGATGACATCGGTGAATCGGGTGTATCGGAGCAGTTCACGGGCGGTTTGCGCGAGGCGGTCAGCGGCCAGGTCACAAAGGCGGGCGGCGATATTGCCGGGGCGGCGGGCGCCGAACCCACACCGGCCGACCCAAAAGAGGCCGTTCCCTTGGCGGCGCAACCGGCGGGGCCGCAAGTGGGGCCTATCGGCGCGGAGAATGCGCTCCCCAACCCGCGTTCCGATGACGAGGTCTCCCTGGAGCAAAACCGGTTGGAAATGGAAGGGGAATTCCAACGGGAGAACCTGACCCCCGAACGCCTGGAAAAGGCCAATGATCCACGCTTCAGCAGAGCCCAAAAGGCGCGGGAGACCGCAACGCGGCACAGTCAGGAAGCGCCGATGCAGTACCGACAGGAGGAAACGGCCTTCTTGGGCCAACAAAGGGCTCAGGCCCAAGCCTCGGAAGGTCCCTTCGGGCAGTCCATGATGTCGGCGCGCACCAATGCCAATCAATCCGTAGCGGGCGGACAACAGACCCAAATGACCGAGGAGCAGCAAAAGCGTGCGGCCCTGGCCGAGAAATTGAACGCTATCTACACCGAGACTGAAACCATCGTCAACGGCAAGCTGGAAGCGTTGGATGAGGAGGTGGATCGTGAGTTCACCATTCTTGAAGAGGCCGCGCTGATTGTCTTCGAAAAGTATATCGACGACAAAATGTTGGTTTGGAAGATAAAGCGCTACGGCAAGGCGGACGGTTTCCTCACCTGGATCGGCGATCAGTTCGGCGATATCAACGAGCTTCCCGAGGTCGAAAAGATCTATAAAGACGGCCAGGCCGTGTTCCGCAGAGCCCTGGAGATCGGAATCATCAAAATCGGCAAGATCGTTGACCGGGTTTTAGCGGAGTGCAAGGCCGAAATCAAAAAGGGCAAGGAGAAGCTCAAAGCCGAAATCGACGCTCTGGACGACAATATGAAAGCCTTTGCGGCCCGCTCCGCCGCCGGAATCCTGGAAAAATTCAACACCCTGGCCGAGGATGTCAACAACAAGCGCGAGGAAATGGCCTCTCAACTGGCCGACCGCTACCAACAAGCCCACGAACGGATGAACGAGAAACTGGAGGAAATCAAATCGGCCAACAAGGGTCTGGTTACCGCGGCCGTCGAGGCGGTTGGCGAGATCATCGAGGCGATTCGCCAGTTCCGCGAACGACTGAGCAGCATGCTGACCGAAGCCAAAAGCGTGATTGAGGAGATTTTGGAAGATCCCATCGGCTTCCTCAAGAATCTCCTGCGTGCGGTCAAGGAAGGCTTCACCCGCTTCTCCAACAACATCTGGGAACACCTGAAGGCCGGACTTCTGGGATGGATGTTCGGCGCCCTGGCCACCATGGGCATCAAACTGCCCTCCGAATTCAGTGTAAAAGCCGTGGTGGGTTTTGTGCTGTCACTGCTTGGACTGACCTGGGACCGCCTGCGGCCCAAGGTGGTGCGTTTGATCGGCGCGCGCAATGTGGCGATATTGGAGAAGGTGGTGGGCTATATGACCACCCTCTTCCGGGAAGGGCCCGCGGGCTTGTGGGAGGAAATCAAAGAGGATTTGGGCAACCTGAAGGACATGATCATCGAGCAGGTTCAAAACTGGCTGATCACCCAAATCATCGAAAAGGCGGTCACCAAGCTGGCCGGCATGTTCAACCCGGTGGGCGCCATCATTCAAGCGGTGATGATGATCTACAATACGGTCATGTTCTTCGTCGAACGCATCAATCAGATCCTGGACCTGGTGCAATCCATCATCAGATCCCTGGGCGCCATCGTTCGCGGCAACATCGAAGAAGCCGCCAATAAGGTGGAACAGACCCTGGCCCTGACCCTGCCGGTGATCATTTCCTTCCTGGCCCGCCTGATCGGTCTGGGCGGTATTGCCAGGCGCGTCAAAAAGATTATCGAGGGTTTACGGCGCAAGGTCAACAAGGCCGTGAACAAAGCCCTGAAGCGCATCGTCAAGAAGTTCAAGAAGATGATGGGCAAGGCCAAAAAGGCGGCCGGCAAGTTATTCGAATGGTGGAAGCAGAAGAAGCCCTTCAAGGTTGGCGGCGAGACCCATCACATCAAGTTCAAAGGCAAGGGAAAAAGCGCGCAATTGATGGTGGCGTCCACCCCCAAGACCCTGGAAGCCTATCTGAAACAGGTCGAAACGGACATGGAGCAAACGGACGAAAACAAGGAACGGCTTACCGACGCTAAAAAAATCGCGGGAGAGATCGACAAGCTCAAGAAAACAACCAAAGACGGCAAGCAGGAAGACGTTGCCATGACCAAAAAAGTGGGCGAGCAGATCAGCAAGAAAATGGAGGCCTTGAGCAAGATTCTGGCAACCCTGACCGGTGCAGGCGCCGAACGACCTCCCAGCCAGATCGACTATGATTCTCATGGCGAGGACGGCGGCAAGGTTACCGCAAAACTCAGTTCGGATCCAGGTGGGCATTCGGGAAGCCAACCCACCCAGAAATCGAAACTGTGGAAGGCCGTCAACAAGCGCAAATACACCTATGTTCGCGGTCACCTACTGAATCATCATATTTATGGTCCAGGCATCAAAGAGAACCTGACACCCATTACCCGGATCTTGAACACCAATATGGAAGTGGAGGTAGAGAGCGAGGCCAAGAAAGCTGTTCTCGAACGCAATGAGGCGATCACCTACGAGATCACGGCCGTTTATGGTAAACATAAAAAACGCGAGCATATTCCGGAGGAAGCCGACCTGATCACGAAATTCAAGTTCAAGTTAGTCAAAATGGAGTTGGAAAAAAAGGATGAACCCACTCAATGGACCAGTTGGAAAGAGGGGGCAAGCCTTGGCGGGCCGGCGAGCATGAAGCACGAACTTCCTCCGGATATCCCGGTCGATAACAAACCGGTTTTGGAAAGGGTGAACTTGAATAACTGGGGATCGGCAACCGAACAAATGGTTCGTAAGGCTTTAAGGAATGTGGGCGGCGTGGGAAGGACCCATTCAAAATCGATCATTGACAAAAAGGGTAAATTCAGTACGTTCAAAGAGTTAAAAACCCTGAAAAAAAAATCGGGAAAACCGCTGATCCCTTCAAATGTCGTCGATGCCGTGGCGGGCTACAGGCCGAAGGCCGGTGCGCCCGAACTTTTCCATACAGATGGCGTAACGAAGATCAAAGGGATGGATTAAGTCTCCCATACAGCGCAGTCCGGGAGCTTTTTTGGCCGACCTGTCACGAACCCCTGGGTTGACAAGTACCGTCTCGAAAAACAAAAGCAGAAATTTGGCGCTTACTCAAAGACAGACTGCTAAGATAAAGGCGGCATCCGGTGATTGCCGGATGAATTGAAAAATTTGTTCGGAAGAATAATTTTTATTCGCGAATAGAATTCGAGAACTCCATGTCTCAACTTTCCGTCTTTGCCCATGTGACCGCTGTCAATGCGCCCCTCTACCGTACCGTGATGACCGCCTTCCACCGCGCCCGCGAGCAATTTGTGCTGCACCTGCGACCCGATGACGTCTTGATCAGCCTCCGGGAGGCCGGGTTTTTCCAACGTCCCGTCCAGGGGGATGAAGACGAGCCCGCGCCCATGGACCGCGACTATGTTTCGGAGCTGCTGAAACGGCTCTGGGATTGGGGCAACCTGCGCGCCTTCCAGGATACCGCCGAGGTAGCCACCGTGGACGAGTTCATGCGCAAGCGTTTCCTGTACCAGATGACGCCCGAGGGCGAGGCCGCCGAAGCCGCCCTGGCCGTGTTCGAGGAACATCTCGCGCGCCCCGGTGAACTGCAAACCACGGCCCTGGAAGATATCCAGCTCAACCTGGCCGCTTTGGAAAAGCTCGCCGCCGACAAGGAACCGGACGCCGCCCGCGTCGCCTCCCTGCTGGGCGAATTGAGCCGACGCTTTGCCGATCTGACCGGCCAGGCGCAACGGTTCATGGGCGGCTTGCAGCGACATATCGATCTCTACGAAGTCGAAATCGACGTGTTCATGGCTTATAAGGAAATGCTGCTGGATTACCTGGACCGCTTCATTCGCGAACTGGTCGTCGCCACCAGCCGCATCACCGGACTGTTGCTTCGCTTGGAAGACCGGCACATATCGCGGCTGCTGCACCTGACCGCGGAACGTGAGCTGAAGGACGTGCTCAACCCCACCGACTCCGAACGGGAGCAGCGTCAAAGGAACTGGGAGAGCCGTTGGCAGGGTTTGCGTAGCTGGTTTATCGCCGCAACCGGACAGAAATCTCAAGCAGAAGTTTTACGCGGTCGCGCGCTGCAGGCCATCCCCGACCTGATCAGCGTGGTTGCCGCCATCAACGAGCGCCGCACCACTCGCGGCGATCGCCTGGCCGATCTACGCGTTCTGGCCCGGTGGTTCGCCGAATGCGACAGTGATGCCGACGCTCACCGCCTGTGGCGAGCCGCCTTCGGATTGCACCAGGCGCGTCACCTGCGCATAAACGCCGACACCCTCGCCAAATGGGAAGAAAAGCA
>JASJCB010000022.1 GCA_030066195.1 Acidobacteriota bacterium | reverse complement strand
CTCTGCCCTCCGGCGCGAACAAACCCCCACCATACCGGTAAGCACGGTTTTGATAAAAGTCTGTTTGGGGTTCCGGCGTTGGATCGGGCTCTGTGGGGGCTTGTTCACGCTACAGCTCTGGTTGCGTAACCTTCCTGTAAGGAGCACAAAACGAATGGTTTTCAAAAACCGAATCGAACTGGGGACCTATACACAGACCGTGGATAGGTCCCCCCTGACCGGCGCAAGAAAGAAAGCCGCAGACTACGGCGGGCGTCCGACGATTTGGAAATCTGTCGGCGAACAGCCGGCGGGATCACTCGCCCCGGTAATTCTGAACACGGTCAAAACCTGCTCACAAACATCTAACAATAAATGATTTTCTCCCTTGCTCCGCGCTCCGCGCATTCTCCTCTGTCAAAAGAAAGTTCAAGAAATGTGCTGTCGAGGAAGGATTTTCAACCCGGAAAAAAGGCCCGTCGACTCCTTCGCCGGGTTAGGCACTCTTTTTGCTCCTCCCTATAGTGCAACGAAAAGGAGGAATCATGCAGGTATATCGCTTTGAGGCGGATGCCCTGAATGCTTTGATCGCGACCTTGAGGGAGCGCGGGTACAAGGTGATTGCCCCCACGCCCATGGACGGCGCCGTGGTTTTGGGCGAGATTACCGATGCCGGACAGTTGCCCCGCGGCTATTGCGACGAGCAGGAAAAGGGCGTCTACCGCTTGAAGAAAACTGACCGGGATGCCTTCTTCGATTTCAATGTAGGCCCTCGATCCCCCAAGAGATATCTCTTTCCCACCAATCACGTGCTGTGGCGGTCCCGTCAGGAGAACGGCCGCCTGGAAATCTACAGCGAATCCGATGACGAGAAACCGTTTGCCTTCCTGGGCATACGGCCGTGCGAAATGAAAGCCGTTGCCGTGCAAGACCGCGTCCTCAGCAAGGGACCGTTTGCCGATCGCATCTATAGTAACCGTCGTCAGAAAGCGCTGTTTATTCCCGTGGACTGTACCCGGGCGGGCAAGACCTGTTTCTGCACCTCCATGGGCGGCGGGCCCGAGGCAACTGAAGGATATCACCTGGCGCTGACCGAAGTGATCGACGAAAATCGCCACTTCTTCCTGGCGCGTCCCGGCGAAGAAAACAGCGTGAACCTGTTGGAGTGCATGCAAGCCGTTCCCGCTACCGCCGAAGAGATCAAGCAAGGTCGCGACCTGATCGAAAAAACCGCCGCATGCATGGGCCGCGAGGTCAATACCGCGGGTGTTGCCGAAATGTTGGCGGAATATCGCGACCATCCCCATTGGGAAGAAATTGGCAAGCGCTGTATGAACTGCACCAACTGCACCATGGTCTGCCCCACCTGTTTCTGCTTCGAAGTGGAAGACCATAACGACCTCACCGGGCAAAACACGGAACGCACCCGTCAGTGGGACTCCTGTTTCAACCTGTCCTTCACCTACCAACACGGCGGCAGCGTGCGCCACACCAATAAAGCGCGCTACCGGCAATGGCTGACGCACAAGTTCTCAGCATGGCATGACCAGTTCGGCGAATCCGGCTGCGTGGGGTGCGGACGCTGTATCACCTGGTGTCCCGTGGGCATCGATGTCACCGAAGAAATCCAAATGTTCCAGGAGAAGACATCATGATGAAGCACGAATTGCACGAAATATTGAGGCAACACGATTTCTTTAAAGACCTGCCCGAGGATGACCTGTTGGTCATCAGCGGATGCGCCAAGATGGTTATGATCAAAGCCGGGGAGGTCCTGGCCCGAGAGGGTTCCGACGCCAACAACTTCTATGTGGTTCGCATGGGTAAACTGCGCATCGAACAACAAGCGCCCGCCATGAAACCGCAACCCATTCAAACCATCGGCTGCGGGGATGTGGCCGGCTGGAGTTGGTTGTTCCCGCCCTATCGCTGGTCCTTTGACGTGATCGCCCTTGAAGATTCTCGCTTGATCTGTCTAGACGGCGCCTGCCTGCGCGGGAAATGCGAGAACAACCACAGCCTGGGCTACCGGGTCGTCAAAAAATTCGCCGATGTCCTACGTCAACGTCTCCACGCCGCCAGCTTACAGGCCATGGATGTCTACGCTCCCCGGGAGGATTGATCATGATCACTACCGATGTGCTTGCCCCGGTGGTAGCCACGGTCAGGGAAATTCAACAAGAGACGCAAGATACCTTCACACTGACCTTGGAAACTCCGGAACCTTTCAATTTCAAGCCCGGCCAATTCAACATGCTCTACATACCGGGCGCCGGTGAGGCGGCCGTTTCCATCAGCGGCGATGTGACCCAGCCTCATGAGTTGATACACACCATCCGAGAGGTGGGTAATGTAACCCGAGGACTGGTAGCCCTGAAACCGGGGGACCAGTTAGGTGTTCGGGGTCCCTTCGGCAGGCCCTGGCCCATGGACGTGGTCGACGGTCGCGACGTCCTGGTCATTGCCGGCGGCATCGGCCTGGCTCCTTTGCGACCCGCTGTCCTCGCCCTTTCGGCAAAACGCGCCGAGATCGGTCGCCTGACGGTGATCTACGGCGCGCGTTCGCCCGAGGACATGCTCTATGCCCGCGAGTTCCTTGGTTGGAAAGACGCTTTCGTGGCCCGCGCCACGGTGGATACCGCGTCGCCCTCCTGGCGGGGGAACATGGGTGTGGTCACCAAACTCATCTCACCCGTGGACTTCGATCCCACCCGCGTCATTGCCATGATCTGCGGACCCGAAATCATGATGCGTTTCGCGATCAGGTCACTGTCCGCCCTGGGCGTGGAAGACGACCGCATCTTCCTTTCCATGGAACGCAATATGAAATGCGCGGCGGGTATCTGCGGCCACTGTCAATACGGTAACTACTTCGTTTGCAAGGACGGCCCGGTCTTCGACTATGACCAGGTCCGAAAACTGTTCGGCGTCAAGGAGGTGTAACATGACGAAACCATCGCTTGCCGTATGGAAATTTGCCTCCTGCGACGGCTGCCAGTTGAGCATCCTCGACTGTGAAGACGAGTTGCTGGCCATTGCCGGCGCCGTCGACATCGCCAACTTCCCCGAGGCCAGCCGCGAAGTCAAGCCCGGCCCCTACACGGTCTCCCTGGTGGAAGGCTCCATCACCACCCCGCACGACCGCGAGCGCATCCAAGAGGTGCGCGCCCAGTCCGGCGTGCTGGTGGCCATCGGCGCCTGCGCCACTGCCGGCGGCATCCAGGCCCTGCGTAATTTCTCCGATGTCAAGGGCTTTACCGATGCGGTCTACGCCTCGCCTCAATACATTTCTACCCTGGAAACCTCCACCGCGATCTCCGATCATGTGAAAGTGGATTTCGAATTGCACGGTTGTCCCATCGACAAGTACCAGTTGATCCGGGTTCTTACCGACCTCCTGCAAGGCCGTACACCGTTGCTGCCTTCCGAGAGTGTTTGTTTGGACTGTAAACGAGCCGGCGTAGTGTGTGTCATGGTGACAAAAGGCGAGCCCTGCCTGGGCCCGGTAACGCACACCGGTTGCAATGCGTTGTGCCCGTCTTACAACCGCGCCTGCTTCGGCTGCTTCGGTCCGAAAAACACGCCCAACACGACCGCTTTAGCCGATCGATGTACGGAAAACCTGGGATTGGAAGACGAACAGATGATCCGCCTGTTCCGAACCTTCAACGCCGGCGCACCGGCCTTCCGAACGGAGAGTGAACGCTATGAAAACCAAAACCATTAAGGTGGACTATCTGGCCCGCGTGGAAGGCGAAGGGGCCCTGTCCATCGCCATCCAAGACAACAAGCTGGATCATGTCCACCTCAAAATCTTCGAGCCGCCCCGTTTCTTCGAGGGCTTCATGCGCGGCAGGGAATTTAGCGAAGCGCCCGATATCACGGCCCGCATCTGCGGTATCTGTCCCGTGGCCTACCAGATGAGCAGCGCCCACGCCATGGAAGCCGCTTGCGGGGTTACCTTGGACGGCCCCCTGCGCGAACTGCGCCGGCTGCTGTACTGCGGCGAGTGGATCGAGAGCCACGTGTTGCACATGTACATGCTGCACGCGCCCGACTTCCTGGGTTATGAAAGCGCCATTCACATGGCGGCCGATCACGCCGAGGTGGTCAAGCGCGGCCTGCACATGAAGAAGGTGGGCAACGCCATCGTCAACCTGTTGGGCGGCCGCGAGATCCACCCCATCAACGTACGCCTGGGCGGTTTCTACAAAATTCCGCCCCTGGAAAAGTTCCGGGAACTGGCCGAACAATTGAAAACCGTGCGCGACGAGGCCGTGACCACCGCGCAATGGGCCGCCGGTCTGGATTTTCCCGATTTCACCCAGGACTACACCTTCGTGGCCCTATCCCACCCCGACGAATATCCCTTCAACGAGGGTCGCGTCATTTCCTCCGACGGCTTGGATCTGGACGTGAACGACTACGAAACCCGCTTCAAGGAACAGCACGAGGAACGCAGCACCGCGTTGCACAGTGTGCTGGACAACCACATCACCTATTTCGTGGGTCCCCTGGCCAGAGTCAACCTGAACTACGACCAACTGAGCCTGCTCACTCGCCAGGTGGCGGATGATATCTGCTGGGAACGGGGCTGTAACAATCCGTTCAAATCCATCCTGGCCCGGGCGCTGGAAACCATTTACGCCTGCGACGAGGCTATTCGCATCATCGATGAACTGGAAATGCCGGAAGCGCCCTTCGTTCCGGTCGAACCCAAGGCCGGCGTAGGTTGCGCCGCCACCGAGGCGCCGCGCGGCATCCTCTACCACCGCTATACCATCGACGAACAAGGTCTTATCCAAAACGCCAAAATTGTCCCGCCGACCTCGCAAAACCAACGGGTGATCGAGAAAGACCTCTATCACTTCGTCGAGCAGGTCATGCACGAACCCGATGACAAAATCCAATGGCAATGCGAACAAGCCATTCGCAACTACGATCCCTGCATCAGTTGCTCCACCCACTTCCTCAACCTCAAGGTAACCCGTTCATGAGTGTTGTCGTGATCGGTGTGGGCAACCCCATGCGCGGTGACGACGCGGTGGGCTTGAAAGTTGTCGAAGCATTGAAAAAGATGCCCTTACCCAAGGAGGTAACACTGCACACCAACGGCGGCGACGCGGCCGATCTCATCGGTTTGCTGGACGGGGCCCGCGCCGCCGTGATCTGCGATGCCGTTCAAACCGACGAACCCGCCGGCTCCGTTGTCACGGTCGATTGCAGCGAGCCCCTGCCGCAACAACTCTTCCTTTGCTCCAGTCACGCGTTCGGTGTGGCCGAGGGCATCGAACTGGCCCGTACCCTGGGCCAACTCCCGCCGGCCTGCATCATCGTGGGCATTGCCGCCAACAAGTGGGCGGTGGGCGGCGGGCTTTCCCAACCCATGAAGGACGCCGTACCCCAGGCCGCGCAACGCGTGGCGGCGGCATTGCAACACATCTCAGGAGTAGACCATGCATGAAATGACCCTGCTGCGCGACATCTTCCGCAAGATCGGCGAGGTGGCCGAAACCAACGGCGCCGAACGCGTGGTGGCCGTTACCCTGGAACTGGGCGCCATGGCCCATATCTCGGCTGATCACCTGCGCGAACATTTTACGCACGAATCGGTGGGCGGTGTGGCCGAGGGCGCCCGTTTGACCATTATCGAGAATCCCGACCCCAACGACCCCAACGCCCAGGAGATCATCCTGCGCGATATCGAGATTACCGAGGAAAAAGTGGTGAGGTAGCATTATGAGCGGCACCACTCTAGAACATCCCAGAACACGCCGACGCCTGTTGGTTCGCGGCCGCGTCCAGGGCGTGGGTTTTCGGCCTTTCGTCTATCGCCTGGCTCAGGAATGTCACCTGGGCGGCACTACCGGCAACGCATCGAGCGGGGTTGTTCTGGAAATAGAGGGTGAGCCCGGTGACCTGGACCGTTTTCAGGACGGTCTGCTGCACCGCGCGCCGCCGCATGCCAAAGTGGAATCGGTAACGGCGGAACCCATTCCGGTTCTGGGTGAAGAAGCCTTCCACATCGGCGTCAGCCAGGAGGAAGGCGCCCCGGACACCGCCGTCATGCCGGACCTGGCCACCTGTTCGGACTGCCTTGCCGAGGTCAACGACCCCAAGGACCGCCGCTACCACTACCCCTTCACCAACTGTGTCAACTGCGGACCGCGCTACTCCATTATCGAACGTCTACCCTATGACCGGCCTTATACCACTATGGATGAATTTCCCATGTGCCCGGACTGCCGTAATGAATACTACGACCCGGCCGACCGCCGCTTCCATGCGCAGCCCATTGCCTGCCCGGTCTGCGGACCGCGGGTCTGGGTTACCGGTATCGACGGCGTCAAATCGGCGACCAACGCCCAGGCGCTCGACCTGGCCTCCTCCGCCCTGCGCGGCGGTTCGATCGTTGCCTTCAAGTCCCTGGGGGGCTTCCAATTGATGTGCGACGCTACCAACAACCAAACCGTTACCCGCCTGCGCGAACGCAAGCACCGTCCCTCCAAACCGCTGGCGCTCATGTGCCGCAACCTGGACGAAGTCGGCAAATGGGCCGAGGTCTCGCCCAGGGAAGCGGAGGTGCTGACCTCCGCGGCCGCGCCCATTGTGTTGTTGAGGCGCAAGGACAGCCGGGCGCCCTGCCCGCAAATTGCGCCCAATACCGACGCGCTGGGCATTATGCTGCCCTACACACCGCTGCATCATTTACTCTTGGACCGCTTCCAAGGACCCATCGTCGCCACCAGCGGCAATCTTACCGACGAACCCCTTTGCTTTACCAATGAAGGCGCCCTTGAAAAACTGGACGGCATCGCCGACCTGTTCCTGCTGCACGACCGGCCCGTTCTCAATCCCATCGACGACTCGGTGGCGATGGTGGTTGACGACACCGAAATCGTGCTGCGCCGGGCACGCGGTTACGCACCGCTGGCCATCGATGCACCCGACGGCAACTTCTTCGCCATGGGCGCCGACCTGAAGAACTGTTTCGCCCTTGCCCACGACGGCAAGCTGTACCTCAGCCCCCACCACGGCGACATGGGCGGCCACGAAACCAGGGGCCTGTTCCAACATAACCGAGATCGCTACAAGACGCTTTTCGGCGACCGCGACTACACGATGATCAGCGACATGCACCCGGATTACCACACCAGCCGCATGAGCGAAGACGCGCTTGCGGTGCAACACCACACGGCCCACCTGTTCGCCTGCATGGGCGAACATAAGCTCACCGAACCGGTGCTGGGTTTTATCTGGGACGGCACGGGCTACGGTACCGACGGCACCATCTGGGGCGGCGAACTGCTGCTGGCGCAAGACAGTGCCGTAAAACGCGTCGGGCGGTTACTGCCCTTCCCGTTACCGGGCGGCGTCAAAGCGGTTCTGGAACCCAGGCGCACGGCGCTCGGCCTGCTGCATGCGCTGGGCGGAGCCGACTGGAAACAGCTCTGCCCGCCCCATCTGCTCACGGTCTTCTCCGACCGCGAGATGACGATTCTGGATCGCATGCTGCAACGCGGGATCAACAGCCCGCAAACATCGGCCGTCGGTCGCCTGTTCGACGGCATCGCCGCCCTGCTCAACATCTGCCTGTTCAACACGCACGAAGCGGCGGCGCCCTGCGCCCTGGAAGAAGCGGCTTTCGCCGATCCGACCACCGGCCGGCTGCCCTTCATGCTCACGGACCGGGACGACCTGTTGGTCCTGGATTGGCGGCCCATGGTGCGCGCCATGTTGGAACACAAAGGCGAGACCATGGAAATGGCGGGCGCCTTCCATCGGACCCTGGCCAGGATGATCGGCCAGGCCGCACTTCATTTCGATGTTCCCGATGTGGCGCTGGCGGGCGGCTGCTTCCAAAACCGCCTGCTGCTGGAAACGGCCCTGGCCGAGTTGAGACACCTGGACTTCCGACCCCGGTTCTGCGCCCAAGTGCCCCCGGGTGACGGCGGAATCGCGGTGGGACAAATCTTCCATACCGCTTGGAGCAAGAATAAGGAGTGATGCCATGTGTTTAGGCGTACCCGGTGAAATCATCGATATCGACCAAAGCGACAGCCTGACCCGCATGGGTAAGGTGCGTTTCGGCGGCATTCGCAAGGATATCAGTCTGGCGCTGGTGCCCGAGGCGAGTGCGGGCGATTATGTGATCGTACACGCGGGTTTCGCCATCAGCCGCCTGGATCAGGCAGAGGCCGCCGCCGTTCTGGAAACCCTGGAACAACTGGAGCAACCGCTATGAAATACGTTGACGAATTCCGCGATCCAAAACTGATCCGCAAGCAACTGGCCCTGCTGGAAGCCCAGGTCAAACAACCGTGGACCATCATGGAAATCTGCGGCGGCCAGACCCATGCCATCGCCCGCTTCGGGCTGGACGAACTGTTGCCGGAACAGATTACCCTGGTTCACGGACCCGGTTGCCCCGTCTGCGTCACCCCGCTGGAAATCATCGATCAAGCCCTGGCCGTCGCCGCCCTGCCCCATGTCATCTTTTGCTCGTTCGGGGATATGGCGCGGGTGCCCGGTTCTCACACCGACCTGCTCAGCGTCAAGGCCGACGGCGCGGACGTGCGCCTGGTCTACAGCCCCCTGGATGCAGTCAATCTGGCGGCGGAAAACCCGGACAAGGAAGTCGTCTTCTTCGCGGTAGGCTTCGAAACCACCGCGCCCGCCGCGGCCATGGCCGTGGAAACAGCTAAGCAAAAGGGCCTCCACAATTTCAGCCTGCTTGTTTCCCACGTACTGGTGCCGCCTGCCATGGAAGCCATCCTCAGCGACCCGGACAACCTGGTTCAAGGTTTCCTGGCCGCCGGTCACGTCTGCACGGTTACGGGCTATCAAGACTATTATCCCATCGCCGCCGAGTACCGATGCCCGATCGTGGTCACCGGCTTCGAACCGCTGGACATCCTGCGCGGCATCACCCAATGCGTGCAACACCTGGAAGCGGGAAAAGCGGAAGTTACCTGCCAATACAGCCGCAGCGTGCGGCCCGAGGGCAACCCCACCGCCCGCGCCCTGCTGAACCGCGTCTTTACTACCATCGATCGCAAATGGCGCGGCATAGGAACCATTCCCCAAAGCGGCTGGGGCCTGAGTGACGCATACATAGATTTCGACGCGGCCGTTCGCTTCGATGTGGGCCGACTGAAGGTAGAGGAACCCTCGGCCTGTATCAGCGGTCAAATCCTGCGCGGCCGTCGCAAACCCAACCAGTGCCCGGAATTCGGCAAGACCTGTACGCCGGATCACCCCCTGGGCGCCACCATGGTTTCCTCCGAAGGAGCCTGCGCCGCCTACTGGTTGTACAAAAGGCCTCTACACACCGCGGAGGTGACTTAATGCAACTCACATGCCCCCTCCCCAATGAAACGCTGCAGGAAAAAGTCCTGCTCTCCATGGGCGGCGGCGGTCGTCACATGGCGCGCCTGCTGTCAGACGTTTTCTTTAAACATTTCGACAACGAACACGCGCAACGCCGCCACGACAGCGCAGTCTTCCGAGCGCCCGGTAAAAAGGTGGCCTTCACCTGCGACGGCCACGTGGTGCGACCCATGTTCTTCCCGGGCGGCAACATCGGCAGCCTGTGCATCCACGGCACGGTCAACGACCTGGCTTGCGCGGGCGCCCGGCCCCGCTACCTGAGCGCGGGTTTCATCCTGGAAGAGGGGCTGTCCATCGACGAACTGGACCGGGTCTGTGCCTCCATGCGTCGCGCCGCCGACGAGGTGGGCGCCCAAATCGTCACGGGCGACACCAAGGTGGTGGAACGCGGTAAGGGCGACGGCATCTTCATTACGGTCACCGGACTGGGCGACGTGATCGCGCCGAAACCGGTCGGCCCGGAACGCATCCGGGAAGAGGACGTCATCCTGGTCAGCGGCGACATCGGGCGTCACGGCATCGCCATTATGGCCAAACGAGAAGGACTGAGTTTCGAAACCGAATTGAAAAGCGACAGCGCGGCCGTCTGGCCGACGGTCGAAGCCCTGATCCGCGGCGGCATCGACCTGCACTGCCTGCGCGACCTGACGCGCGGCGGCCTGGGTGCTGCCCTGATCGAACTGGCCCAAACCCGCAACCTGACCTTCGAGGTAGAAGAATCCGCAATCCCGGTTGACCCGGCGGTCGCCGGCGCCTGCGAGATCCTGGGCCTGGAACCCCTGTTCGTCGCCTGCGAGGGACGCTTCGCGGCGATCGTCTCCAAGGAGCAACAGGAAGAAGCCCTGGAAATCATGGGGCCGGATGCGTCCTGTATCGGAAGCATCGTAGCCGGCGAGGGCTGCCTGATCGCGAAAGGCGCTCTGGGCAACAAGCGCACGGTCATCCTGCCCTCGGGCGAGCAACTGCCGAGAATCTGTTGATCCACTTAAACGTCTTAACCTGACCAATCACAAGGAACGTAACATGTGGGAACCCCTCATGGGCACGGCGGCCCTAATCGCTTTAGTACACACCCTGGCGGGACCGGACCACTACCTGCCGTTCATCGCTCTGGCCAGATCCAGAAACTGGAGTGAACGCAAGGCCCTGCTGATCACGGCGGGCTGCTGTATCGGCCACGTGATCGGCTCGGTAGCCCTGGGCTTCGCGGGTATCGCGCTGGGTAAGGGGGTGTCTCAACTATCCTTCATCGAAACCTTCCGAGGCGACATTGCGGGCTGGTTCCTACTGGGCTTCGGGGTGGTCTACCTGATCTACGGTCTGCGCCACGCCTGGGTTAATCGCCACGGAGAGGCCAAAGACCCGGGCCACCGACACGGCACGAGCAACGTAACGCCATGGGTCCTGTTCATCATCTTCGTGCTGGGCCCATGCGAACCGCTGATCCCATTATTGATGTACCCGGCCTTCAACGAGGGCTGGTTCCAGGTAGCGGCAGTAGCGGGTATCTTCTCGGTGGTAACCCTAACCACCATGCTGTTGGCCGTATCGATCGGCCTGAGAGGCATCAGCATCTTCAAAGCCCCCTGGCTGACCCGCTACGCCCAAGCCCTGGCCGGAGGCGCCCTGGCGGCCTGCGGCCTGGCCATACAACTGGGCTTGTAGCCCAAGAGCGTGGGTGTCAACACTCTCTCCATTCCCAAGAATGGAATCACCAACAGGCAAAAGTGACGCCGGCATAATTTTGATGTTTCTTCTATGCGCTTTTCTGTCTCTTTCATGCGTACAGGTGACAAAAGCTCACGGATCAGATCTCTTTTGCTCCTTCCCTCCTTCAGGACAACAAACAGAGATAAAACCCAGTCATAGAGCCAGTTTCAAGCCGATTGAATTCCTCTTGCAGGGACCCTTCTTTGTACGCTATCATTTTTTTGGTTCAGCCGACAGGACGGTGAATCGCGGCCTTTTAAGCCGACGGTCCGGGGTTCTAATCCCGGCCGGCGTACCACCCCAACCCTTATAGTTACAGCACTTAGCAAAGGGGAGCGTGGTCCGCGGCCTTCTAGTCCGACGGTCCCGGGCAAGAATGCCTGCCGGTGTATCATCTCTCCTTAACACACGGGAAAGCGCTTGACAGAGTTTGTCCAACAGCGGCACAAGGAGCCGGTTAAACTGGCCCGGGAACGCGAGATTCTGGTGGCCTGCGAACCCATGCGCAGCAATGTCAACCTGTCATCCATCCTACGCACCGTGTCCTGTTTTGCCATCCCCAAGGTGATTGCGTCCGGCCAGGCCAAGGTCATCGGTAAGGTGGCGCGTGACGGCGAACACCAGGTGGAGGTCAAGATCCACCGCAGTCTGCCGCCCGTGCTCAAGAAGCTGAAGGCCGACGGTTATCGCCTGGTGGGCCTGGAGCAAACCAACGATTCGCGGTGTATCTTCGATTACCGTTTCGAGCGCCGCACCTGCCTGGTCATCGGCAGTGAACGCAAGGGCATCGATCCCGAGAACCTGGCTTTGCTGGACGACGTGGTGGAAATCCCGATTTGGGGCCTGCCCTACAGTTTGAACGTGGCCAACGCCACGTCCATGGCGCTTTACGAATACTGCCGCCAGTTCCCGGAGGGGTAGGCGGGCCGCTCGGCGCAATCAGGTGAGCTCGGGGGTGCGGTCGACGGATGTCGAACGCCTGGTTCTTAGCTGCTTCGGAGAGGTTTGTATTGTACCCCGAGCTCGCCTGATTGCGCCGCCGCCTCAAGCCACACGGGCTTGTGGACACGGTTTGACGGCGCCCAGCGTATCGCCCAGGTAACGGGCCACGGCCTGCATGCCGGTTTGCGTCAAGCCCGCATCGGTTTCGGCCT
Source organism: Acidobacteriota bacterium (assembly GCA_030066195.1). Taxonomy (GTDB): domain Bacteria; phylum Acidobacteriota; class Holophagae; order Acanthopleuribacterales; family Acanthopleuribacteraceae; genus JASJCB01. Next base: position 50,483 of record JASJCB010000022.1, on the reverse strand, counting down.
GCTCGTTGTAGTTCGTGTTGGTGTTCACATCGTAGGTGTAGAGCTTGCCGTCCGCGTCGCGGATCAGTTCGATGCTCGCGATGTCGATGTTGTTGTACTCCAGGAACTGTTCGTAGCGCTGGATGACGGGATCCCCGTCCAACTCGTCGGTGATGCGGTATTTATTTCGGCCCGTGCGCAAGGGGCAAACCTCGGCGGGGCAGAGCGCGAAGCCCTCGCCGGTGTCCACCTGCATGGCGTAGAAGAAGCGACCGCCCACGAATTCGCAACGCAGGATGTAGGGCCGGGGCGACTGGATGAACTCTTGCACCAGCCAGACGCCGTCCACGGGCGCCTCGTAGTCGGGGCCGTCCAGATAGGCGACGATTTCTTCCAGGCTGTCGAAGCGGTTGACACTGTGGCCCTTGCCGCCGCGATTGTGTTTCAGGATGACCGGTTTCGGCAGAAAGGTTTGCGCGGCCTGAAGGATGAAGTTGCGGCCCACCGCGGGAATGGTGCGCGGAGTGGGGATGTCCAGGGCTTCCAGGGCGGCGTATTGGGTGGTCTTGCTCAATTCCATGGCCAGGGCGCGGCCGGAATTGACCACGCGGCGTTCGTGGCGCTCCAACCAGTCCAACACCAGGCCGGTCAGTTCGGGCGCGTGGGGATTGCCGCGCAGGTGTGCGGAAGCGCCGATACGGTTGTAGAAAATCCCTTCCGGGGGCGCCTCGTGCAGGGGAACCAGGCCCTCATTCAGGAACCAGTACTCATAATCCAAGCGCAAATCGTCCAGGGCGCGGGTGAGGGGCGCCACCCAGGCTTCGTTTTCGTGCAACACATAAATCTTCACCATGTCAAACTCCTCTCCGGTTGATCACCGCGTGTATGGTCCGGCGCGCGCACCACCGTTTTTCCCAAGAGCGGAAAGAGGCCGTTCGACTGGTTCCGTTGTGTTCGGCTTTCGCGAAATCGGATGTCATGAAGTGGTCTCCTTGGGGTTGCTCTCGGGGAAAAAACGGGAAGAGCAAGAAGAGTAATGATCCACTTCATTGCGCCACTCATTTTTCCCAATTGCTTGGGCAGGAATTAGCACCTGACGTGACGGCGAGTCACCGGTTGCTAAGGCTTCACAGGGCCTGATCCCTCCACCTTTCTCAATAAGCGTCGTCTCAGATTGTCGTTTTCGCTTGAAAACCCTCTCTGGTTGCCCGGTTGAATACCGAGCGTGTCGTTGCAGGGATTATTGTGACCAGAATTTTGAAAGTCAAGTTGAATTTTTATTTTATGGAAGGAGAACCCGGATAAACCCTTGCCGTGGCTCGGCTTGGCGAAAATGTAAAGTTTGTGTGCGGACCGCCGAAAATGCTTCCCTTGAAACGGGAAAAGCCCGATCGCGAGGGTTGTCGCAATCGGGCCGGTGACTTGGGAAGAGAAAACGGAACCTAGTATTCGCGGAGCTTGATGCTGCCGTTGGTGGTCTTCAAGGTCAGGCGATTACCGCCGTTGTTGATGGTTCCGTTCAGGTGGCGTTTGGATATCTTGCCCATGGAAGCCACGGCAAAATCGGTATTGATGGAGCCGTTGGTGGTCTTGGCATCGACATCCAGGTTCATATCGCGGGGGCCGGAGAAGCGGATGGAGCCGTTGGTGGTTTTCAGGCTCATGTCGCCGCCGGTGTATTCGATCAGTTCGGCGGTGACGTTGCCGTTGGTGCTGGAAGCGTTCACGTTACCGGCCACCTGCTCCGCCTTGACATTGCCGTTGGTGGAGCGGGCCATGACGGTGCCGGTGATTTCCGAAATGGACACGTTGCCGTTGGTGGTACGCGCGTTCAGGTCGACCTCGTTGGGTACCCAGAGTTCGTACTTCACGGAAACGTTGTTCCATGTTTTCATTTTGGTGACCTTGACGGTTTCCACGTTGATCAAATTGGATGTGGCTTCGATGCGGACCTCGATGTTCTCCAGCTTTTGCAGGGCTCTGGAACCACGAGCTTTTTTGACGGCCACAATGCGTACCTGGTTCTTGTCCCAGCCTTGCACAACCACATTGCCGTTGACGTTCCTCAAATTGACCTCGCCGCCGGGCTTCAGGTCGAAGGTACGGTCAATGGTTTGGGTTTCGCCGGCAAAGGCGGCGGTGCTCAGGGCCAAGGCCAGGATGAGTGCGTAGCGCATAATCAATGTCCTCCTCAGGGAAAACCCGAACATGGGAAGGCTATCGGGTAGTAAAAGAGGAAACGAAGGTGCCCTTGGGTTGGTTTACCGCTGATTTGAATTTTTGTGGAAAAAGTCAGCGCTGCTTGGCCGATTGGATGGTTTCCAGGAAGATACGAGCGGCGGTTTTGTGGAACTGGTCCTGGGCGAGGCTGGTATCGATGTGCTGCGTGCGGTTCTTGTATGCTTCCCATAAGGCTTTGGGGCTTGCGCCTATTTCCGCCTGAATGACCTCGGGGTCGATTTTCATCCACCATTCCTCGAACCAGGCGGGGAATACCGCTTGGAAGGCGCCGACCATGTGGACCAGGTGTTCCTTCAATTCGTCCAGCTTTTGTTCCCGTGTGAGTCGGCCCTGCTTATTCAATCGTGTGGTCTGGTCGCTGTAACGCAGGGTCATGTTGAAGATGTGTTGGGCGTAGTTGTAGAACAATTCCTCGATCTGGTCCAGAATGGCGGCGTCGGCCTCGGAGGCGGGCGGCGGTTCCGGTTCGGGCTCCGGCAGTTGGGCGAGCGATTCGAACGCTATCGAATCGGTACCCACCGGCGCGGGCCGGTTCAGCCAGTTTTCGAAGACCTCGTGAAAAATCGCCTCGCCGATGCCGCCGATCGAAGCGGTTTTGGCCTCGAGACGGCCCAGGCCATAGTCGATTTGCTTGCAACGGCGCAGGCATAGCGAGATAAATTCCCATTGGGTGCGCAGGTTATAGCGTTCGCCGGCAACCACGCGGCGCATGAAGAACAGCTTGGCGTCCTCGGCCAGAATGGCTTCCATCTGGTGTTCGAATTCGTCCAGCATGGCATTGTGAATGCGGCCCAGGATACCGCGCAAATACTGACGGAAATCGAAAACCTCGTGATTGCCGAACTGACGTTCGTAGCGGGACAGGGATTCACGGTCCAGCACCAGGATCAAGGGCGTGTGGGTGTTGGCGACGGCGCGCAGCAGTTCACGATCGCCGTTGCCGCGAATGGAAAGATGTTCCAGCAGCACGTCCAGATGGTCGATGACGGTGAGGCAGCCGCCGTGGATGCTTTGCAAGATGGTTTCCAGGTAATCACCGGCGAGTTGGGGGCTTTGCAGGTAGAAGAAGGTTTTGGGATCGAAGAAGTTCACCGGGCCGGAGAGGATCTCGGGCAGGCCGATGCGCGCCTTGTCCAACAGGGCGAGCCTGAGGGTAGCCGTTTTGCCGCAACCGGTATCGCCGGTGAGGACCGCCGTAACGCCGTCGGCCAGGTTTTCACCCAAATCGTTCCAAAATTCGTCCAGGGCCAGCAAAGGCGCCAGATAGGCGGGTACTTCTTTTTCCTCGGGTTCCGCTCTCCGCGCGCCGGCCTTGGGCGCGGCCGCCTTCTTTTTCTTCGGCTTGGGCGGAGCCGTCAAGGCGTCGAAAATGGGAATCCAACGGCCGCGGGTTTCCTCGTGGTGCAGAATGGGGAAGACCAGGTTATAGTCGCCTTCCAGGAGCCGCCGCAGTTTCATCAGGGGCGGGTCTTGACCGATGAGCGCGGACCTGGCCAGGGGCGTGATGAAGGAAACCGAATCCTCGGGTAGCTGGGCGGGTAATCCCAGGAAGCGGTTCATCCAGGCTTCGCTGCCGCGGAAGAGCCGACTCTTTTCCAGGCGAAGCCGAACGCGGTTGAGGTCGATTTCCATTTTGAGCCGTTTGAAGAAGGGCTCCAGTTCTTTGCCGTAGACACTCGCCAGGGCCAGGAAGACGAGAACGCTGTTGATGATGGGCTTGCCCAGGGCTTCTTTTTCCAGGGCCGCCATCAGTTCAGGGTCCGCCGCCTTACCCCGATAGGCCGTATTCAAGGGCGCGGGTCCGTCGAACTGGTTATTGCAGTGGTCGGTGGTTTCGAAAATAGTGGAACCGACCACGAACAAGCCTTTCAACGGCCGGTAGGTATGGAAGGGGATGCGTTCCGAGCCCAGAAACGTCCCGTTGGTTGACCGCAAATCCTTCAAGAAGAACTTACCGCCCTGGCGTTTCACCGCGGCGTGTTTCCCAGAAACCCAACCGTCGTAAGGCAAGATGACATCGTTGTTTCGCGCGCGACCCAGTGTGATCTCCTGCCCTTCCCTGATGGGAATGCCGACGCCTTCGTTAATGCCCGAGACGAAACGAATACCATGGGACATAAAGTAGGGTGCGCTCCTTGTAATTAAGCGATTCACAGGCTCGAATCATTATAAACGTCGGGTTACCTCCTGTCCAATAAGGGTTTTGGAACGGGTGCATTTGGGGTGCGGAGGCCCTTCCGGGACTATCGGCCGCAGGGGTCGAAAGGTAGGGTGAAGACAGGGACACTTTGCCGATCCTCACCGATCTGATTGCCTCGGGTGGTTTTGACATGAAGCACCACGGGTTCGGTTCCCAGGGCCCGGAAAGAAATCAGGCGCTCGTCGTGGCCGGACAGGATCTCGCCCCCCTCGATGCTCCAGGTGAACTGAGCGCCGTCGATATCACCCATGACATAGGCATAGGCGGGGCAGCTGTTCAGCAGAAAGGGGGATGCACGCAATTCGATGTCCATGGGTTCCGGCTCTTCCGCGACGGTGAGCGACCACCAGTTCCAGCCGTCTTCCATGGTGAAGGCGCGGAACCATAAACGATCGTTTTGCACTACCATTTCGGCAGGTTTGCTGCTGCCGATGCCGGGCTCCAGGTCGATCACCTGAGCGGTCGTTTCCGGCGTGCCGCCGCTGACCCACAACTCGCTGCCGCCCTCGGCAGACAGGCCGGCGAAGTAGAGTTTGCCGTTCCAGGGTGTTGTGCTGCCCGCCCAATTGTACTCCTCGGGGATGACATCCAACACGGTCTCGGATTCGGTTTCCAGGTTCACCGCGTGGAGCTTGCCCTTATAACCGCTCTGGTAGAAGAGGTGGGTATCGGTCCGGCCCAGGTAGCGGCCGGAATAACGACTTTCGGTCAAAGCCCCGGTGCCCTCGGGCGTGCCGTCGGTGACCCAAATATCACCGCCGGAAAACCAGAACTGACGACCGTCCACCGGGTCGCCCCAAAGATCATCTTGGCGTATGTTAAGGTTCCGGGAGGGGCCGATCAAGGGGATCAATTCATCCCCGCGCAAGACGGAAACCGTTCTCCTGTCGAAGACGGTCAGGCCGCCCGCGAGGGTTCGCACGAACTCGCCGTTACCCAGGCGAATGGTGCCATGCTCCGTGCCGTCGGTGCGATAGAGCACCAATTGCCTGGTTTCGAGAGCCCCCTCCTGCCTGCTTTCAACGACCACGAAATACAAGCTGTTCGATATCCGGAAGAACGACTGGATGCCGGACGGCGCGAACACGCCCTCGTTCTTTTCGATCAGGCCGGCGACCTTTTCGTCCACGTTCTCGGCGCCCATGCGATGCAGTTCCAGGTGGGTTTCACCGTGGACCGGGTAATAGACATAGCCGTCCATGGCGCCTATGGAAAATGCGCCATGGAAGATTTTGGGCACGATGATCTTTCGCAGGGGTTCTTCGGAAAGCGGATTGCCGCTCCGAATGGTCGCATTGACGCCGACCGAGTAGGCAAAGTGAGCGGTTTCACCGTCGATTGCGACATGTACCAGATATAGTTCCAGATCGATCTTCCGGGTGGCTTGCGGGGCGCCCTCGGTATAGTAGATGTCGTTGGTTCGAGGCGGCTGAACCAGGTAACCGTTTCCGAAGGCCCGGAAACGGTTTTCATCCCTGTGAAAGGGTTCGCTATGGTGCAATCCGGCGAGTTTCACCGGACCGTCCTCATCCAAGGTATAGAGGCCCCGGCCTTGCGCGGTGATGTTGAAGTAGTAGAAACGGTCGTCGACCACCTGTCCGTGAGAGCGGTGGAAGTCGAAATCGTCGGGCCCGGGATCGATTTCGATTTCGTCGCCGGCGCTGCTCTCCACCTTGGTGTTGAAGATGACGAAATCGTCTTCCATGACGCCGATGGAGTAGACGAAACGCCTAACAAAAATTTCAGAGCCCTCGATGCTGCCGTCGGTACGCCAAACCGTAAAGGAGTTGTTGAAGTAAACGGACCCGTCCACCTCGACCTTCCGGGGGTAGGTTGCCAGATAATCCGGGTCGACATCAAACAATTTTACGGGCTCTTCCCCGCTACCGGGGGTCACCGAATAAAGTCCTTTCTCATAGGTCGGGCTCGGCCTTTCTTCGGACCAGGCAAAGGTCAACAACCGATTGCCCACCGTCAGCAGGTTGAAGGGACGATACAAGCCGTCCTCCACCACCGGCCCCGTGCCTTCCACGGTCCCGTCGCTGACCCACAATTGCGTGTTATTGCGGAAATAAAAGTAGTCGCCGACTTGGGCGTATTCATAGGTGGAGTAGGAACCCTCTTCATCCAGCGCCAGCAGGTAGACGTCGGATTCGTCGCGATGCCATACCGCTAGATTCGGCCCGTTTGTGCGGCCGACCATCATAAACAGACCCGTGTCTCCGCCGCTTAAGATCAACTCCGCGCCCTGATTGGGTGCGGTGTAGAGTTCCGGGGACTCGACCAGGCGGGTTAATTTCACCAGGTTCGTTCCCTCCAAGCAGTAGAGGGCGATGTCCACTGCCTCCTGACCCGCCAGGAAATGCAGGTCTCCGTTTACCGAAACAGGGACACTGAACCCCTTGAAAGTCTCATCCATTTGAACGATCACTTCGGCCCGGTCGCCGGAAGCGGCAACCAGTTGGTTTTCGGCGCTCCAAAAATAAAAGCGATTTTCGATGATGACCGTGGGTTCGTCGTTTCGATAGCCGAAAGCATCGAAGGCCGTCAGCGTATTGGTTCGCGTATCCAGGGCGTGCCAGATCCGAATCCTGCTCTTTTCGGCGGAGAACCACAAGATGTCGCCGTCGGTATGAAAATCCCCTGGCCTGCTGTCGCGGTAACCCGGATCGATGTCTGCCGCCAGGGAGGTGCCCGCTTGGGTTCCGTCGGTGACCCACAGTTCTTTGCCATAGCGCCGGGCTTCAGAGGTGAAATAGACCTTGTTCCCCACCGTGATCGGGTCTCTGGGATAGGGATCTCTGAAATCGAGGCGGTGCCCAATCTCCTGGACAGGCGTTACCTCATAGGTTTCCGCCGCAAACCCGGCATAGAGCCATGTCAACAAACATAATGTATTCATCTGAAAAACCTCTCTGCATACGCTCAGGACATCCGCCCGGCACGAAAATTAGTTACAAGCTTCATGCCGGCCGGACTTTTGGGTCAATTACGGCACGGGTTGAAGGGATACGGCAGGGTTTAGACGCGGACGCAATGCTTTTCCTCCTCCTCGCGGTTCCCCGGTGTTGCCTTTACGCACAGGACCACCGATTCGGTTCCGGTCATCCTACAAGATATAGCGAGAATTGGCGCCGGAAAGGATCTCGCCGTTTTCGATCTTCCATTTGAAGGCCGCAAAAGCAAAGGGCCTCGAATAACGAGGCCCTTTGTTGCAATCGAATGCGCCTTGCGCGGGTTTATTTGGAGGCCAACTTATAGCGGTAGCGAACCACGCGGTTGTCGCCCTCTTCATCGGTTTCCAAGGTGTAGGCGAAGTCGCCCCGGAAGACCATGCTGTTGTCGCCGTTGCTGTTCACGAAGCACCAGTCGTTGCCTTTCGCCTGGCCCACGTAGCGACCTTCTTTGTTGAAGATATCCACCAACTGTTTCCCGGTAACCTGGTGCACGTCGTGCACCACCAACAGGTGACCGTCCGGCATGAGCAGCAAGCCGTAGATGGGGGTTTTGGTCAGCGGCAGGTCGGCCTTCTCGATAACGCGCTCGATAAAGGCGTCGTTGACCATATCGCCCAGGCCCGGCGCCCGCCGAAAGCCCTCGGAGGCGCGGTCGGCAATCGCCCGGATTTCCTCCGGCTCACGCGGGATGGGTTTGTAGTCCCGCTTGATGATCAGTTCCTTCTCACTCAGGTCCGGCGACCAGCGCGTCACTTCATAGATATTGCTGAGCGCCGAGTACATGCGGCCCTCGCTGTCGAAAATACCGACTCCCGCGCCCGCGATGATGTTGGAAAGGATTTCTCCCAAGAAATCGGACAGCACTTTGGGATCGTTGAATTGAGCAAAATTGGCGGTTTGCTCGGCGGCTGAAAACTCTTTCAGGGGCGCCCACTGATCGTCCAACAAGCCGGTGTAGCTGACCATCTTGCTCCTTTCAATGTCGAACTTCATGTAGAAGCCGAACATGCGGGTGCCTTGCGGGTTCAGAACGGGGTTGAAGACCATGCGGCCCATGTTGATGCCGCTGAACTGCTTCACGAATTTCAGGTTCTTGTCGAAGTAGTGGAACTTGGGCATGACGCCCGGCCGACCCTCGAAGGCAACGGCGGAACCGTCCGCCAGGAACTGGAAACCGGCCAAAGCGGCCGTTTCGCCCGGCCCCTGTCCCTTGGGAATGACCACGCGTACGAACTTCCCGGCGGGGTCGAACTCATAGAGCACGCTTTCGTTCGGATCGGCCACGTAGATGTGACCCTTGGAGTCTACTTCCAGGTCGGTGACGTCCGAGGCCCACAGGTAGTGATCCTCTTCCTCATCCGAACCGAAACGCAGGTCTTCGGTTAACACCAGTGTTACTGTTTTACCAATGGGTACCTTACCATTTTTGACCGTGGGCACATCAGCCGCACGCAAAAATATAGATGCTGCTAAAAGCAGGCAAATGCCGTATCGCACAACGGACCTCCGGATAATCTATCTCCCCTTGGGTTATCTAACGAAACCGGCCGGCTGCAGGTTTAGGGTTGTTCGGCGAATGCGCGGATTTACGGCAAGCAATCAGTGGTGTTGGAAGAAATCCTTCACCTTTTGGAAGATGGACTTGCCTTGGTTGTTACCTTTTTTCTTTTGAATTTCGTCCAATTTCTCCAGCAGTTCGCGCTCTTCGCGATTCAGCCTGACCGGCGTCCGAACCACAACCTTGACGATGAGATCGCCGTAGCTGTTGGGTCGGCCGACAATGCTGAAGCCGCAACGGCGCAAGGTGAAGGTGCTGCCGGATTGGGTGCCTTCCGGCACCTTGATCTTCTCCTGGCTTTGCAGCGTGGGGATTTCCAGGGTGGTTCCCAGGGCGGCCTGTGAAAAACTGACCGCCACCTGGGCGTGCAGGTCATCGCCCTGGCGATCGAAATGCTCGTGCGGCAGAACCTTGATGGCCAGGTAGAGATCACCCGGGGGGCCGCCGTTTTCGCCCGGCTCGCCCTTGCCGCTGACACGCATGCGCATCCCGGTATCCACACCGGAATTGATGGGCACCTTGACCGTGCTGCTGCGCTCCATCTTGCCCTGACCATAACATTGGCGGCAACGGTCCTGGGGACTGACCATGCGTCCCTGGCCGCCGCAAGCGGGGCACGGCTGAGATACCTGGAGGATGCCCGCGGACATAATCACCTGGCCCTGACCGTTACAGGTGGTGCAGTTTTTCATGCTGGCGCCCGCGCGCAGACCGCTGCCGTCGCAGACGTCGCAGTTCTCCATCTTGCGAACTTTGATTTCCTTGGTCACGCCCTCGTAGGCTTCCATAAAGGTCAGCTCTACCAGCTGTTCCAAGCTGCGGCCCTGGCGGGGACGCGGCCCGCGCCTGCCGCGACCGCGGCCGAAACCGAAAAAGTCGCCCAGAATATCCTCGAAACCACCGAAGATGTCCGAGTTGAAGCCCGAGAAACCGCCCTGGCCTTGGGCTTTCAGGCCCTGGTGACCGTAGCGGTCGTAAACATCGCGTTTTTCTCTGTCCGACAGTACCGAATAGGCTTCCGCGGCGGCTTTGAACTTCTCTTCCGCGGTTTTGTCTCCCGGATTCTTGTCCGGATGGTATTGCACCGCTTTCTTGCGGTAGGCTTTCTTGATTTCCTGTTCAGTCGCCTGGCGGCTGACACCCAATACCTCGTAATAATCCTGGTCCATGTGCTTTGTCGATACCTCTTTGTTTTTGGCCCCGTTCGCGAGCCCGAAAACCGGTTTGTGATGGTGATAATTGGTTGAGAAGGGATCACCCACACCCGGGCGAAAGATTAATACTATAACAAAACAGGCCGTCCGGTGCAGGCGAAACTTGGGCGCACCTATCGGTGCGCCGCATTATTCTTTCGATTTTCCCGGGTTGAACATGACAACCTCGCTCAACACCTTGGAAACGCGCGCCATTTTGTCCAATGACTGAAAAACCATGCCCTCGTCTTCCAGATTAATGGCTTTACGCGCATCCGCAATAGTTTCTTTGACACGCCCTTGTTCTTCCTCATTCAGATAGGAGCCGTATTCGGCATTGGTCTTCTCCAAGGTGTGAATCATCCCTTCCAGTTTGTTCATCTTGCGGATGAATTCCTTGCGTTTCTCATCGTGCTCGCGGTTCATCTCCGCGCGGGCAATGATTTCTTCGATCTCGCCGGGACTCAAGCCGCTGGTCGGGGTGATATTGATGGACTGCGCCTTACCGCTCTGCATGTCCATGGCCGAGACCTTGACGATGCCGTTGGTGTCGATCTCGAAGGTAACCTCGATCTGCGGCACGCCCTTGGGCGCGGTAGGCAGATCCACCAGTTCGAACCGGGCCAGGGAGCGGTTGTTGCTGCTGATCTCGGATTCACCCTGGACGATGTGAATGCTGACCGTGGTCTGGTTATCGCTGACCGTGGTGAAGATCTGCGAGTACTGGGTGGGTATGTTGGCGTTGGACTCGATCATCTTGTAGACCAGGCCGCCCTGGGTTTCGATGCCCAGGCTGAGCGGCGTCACGTCCAGCAGAACGATGTCCTTGATCTCGCCTTCCAGGATGGAACTCTGGATGGCCGCGCCGATACCGACCACTTCATCCGGGTTCAGGTCCATACAAGGCTCCTGGCCGAAGATGTCCTGCACCACATCCTGCACCAGCGGGGTGCGCGTCTGTCCGCCCACCAACAGCACCCGGTCGATGTCGGATTCGTTGAGGTGCGCGGCGGCGAGTGCGGCTTCGCAGGGCTGCCGGGTACGGTCTACCAATTCGCGAATCAAATCGTTGAAATGAGTGCGCGATAACTTCAGGTTCAAGTGCTTGGCGCCGGTATTGTCAGACGAGATGAACGGCAGGGAAATCTCCGTTTCCTCTACCGAGGACAACTCGCATTTGGCCTTCTCCGCTGCTTCCTTGAGGCGCTGTAACGCCATTTTGTCGAAGCGCAGGTTGATGCCGGTCTCCTTCTGGAACGATTCCACCATCCAATTAAGGACCGCGTTATCGAAATCTTCACCGCCCAGGAAGGTATCGCCGGAGGTGGCGACCACCTCGAAAACGCCGTTGGCCAGTTCCAGGATGGAGACGTCGAAGGTGCCCCCGCCCAGGTCATACACGGCAACCATGCCGCTGAAGCCCTCGATCAAACCGTAGGCCAATGCGGCGGCCGTGGGCTCGTTGAGGATGCGCTTGACTTCCAGGCCCGCGATGGCGCCCGCGTCCTTGGTGGCCTGGCGCTGGGCGTCGTCGAAATAGGCGGGCACCGTGATCACCGCGTCGATCACTTCCTCGCCCAGGTATTCCTCGGCAGACTCTTTCAACTCGCGCAGGATCATGCCGGAGATTTCCTGGGGCGAGTAGACCTTTTCATGGCATTTCACCCAACCGTCACCGTTGTCCGCGCAGACCACCTCATAAGCCAGGTGCTCGCGGGCGCGGGTGATGGACTCTGAATCGTAGCGTTGGCCGATGAGCCGCTTCACCGCGTAGATGGTGTTTTTGGGGTTGGTCACCCCCTGGCGCTTGGCGATGTGACCGATCAGGTGCTCGTCCTGATCGGTAAACGCCACGACCGAGGGGGTCGTCCGGCTGCCTTCTTTATTGGGCGTGACCGTCTGTGCGCCCGACTCGGAAACGCAGACGCAACAGTTGGTGGTGCCCAGATCAATGCCGATGGTTCTGCCCATAGAATGGCTCCATACCCTCCGATGAGGGTTTTTATTCCTCTTCGGTAACGGCTTCCTCAGCCTCCACGGCTTCCGGTTTGGCCGCTACCTTGACCTTGGACGGGCGCAACAGCTGGCCGTGAAAACGGAAACCCTTTTGGAAGACCTCGATAATGGTGTGTTCCTCGTATTCCGAGGTGTGCTCCCGGGCAATGGCCTCGTCCAAATAGGGATCGAACAAACGACCCTCCGCATTGATCTCCTCGACACCGTTCTGCTTCAGCACGTCGATGAGCTGCTTTTGGATCATGGTGACCCCGATGACGAAGTTGTCCTTGGCATCGGGCGCCGCCGTCATGGCGCGGTCGAAGTTGTCCAGAACTTCCAACATCTCGTTGAATATCTTGCGGTTGGCGAATTTGGTGGTCTCCGCCCGCTCGCGCTCGTTGCGTTTGCGGAAGTTCTCCATATCGGCCCTTGTGCGCAACAACATATTGCGCATATTGGCCAGTTCGTATTCCAACTCCGCAATCTTTTTGTCCTTGGGGTCCTGCTCTTCTTCCTCTTCCTCTTCGTCCTGATCCTCTTCAGTATCGGTTTCATCCGAGACCTCGGGGGTCTCTTCCTCGGGGGCCGCATCGGCGGCTTCCGGTGCTGTTTCGACCTCTTCCGGGGCCTTGTCTTGGGGTTCCTCAATCATCTGTCACTCCTGATTTCTGGGAGAATCATATCATAACTTGGGGTTCAGGCGGGTAAACGGGCCGCCCGGTTTTCGGCGTAGGAAAGCATTTGCCACGACTTGAGGTAGGGCATGCGCTTGGGGCCCAATACACCGACGCAGCCGATGATGTGGTTGCCCCGGTTGATTTTGGCCATGGCAATGGTCAATTCTTCAAGGTCGGGATCTTCCATTTCCCCGCCGATAAAAAACACGGTCAGCGGATCGACTTCGATGCCTCGCCGTAAGACACGTTTAATTTTGCCCTGGGACTCCACTACCTCGAACAGCAGTTTCACCGCGGCGACATCCTGGAATTCGGGCATTTCCAGGACCCGGCTCAAGCCCTGAAAGCTGAGGTCGGTCAACTGGTCGGCCTCGCCGACCAGGGCGTTGACCACCAGGGCAGCCCGGGCCGACAACAGGTCGGATTGACCGACGCCGCGCATTCGGGCGACCAGGGCGCGCTGAATATCCAGCAGGCTGCAATCTCGGAAGGCGTTGTTGAAATAATTCTTGGCTTTCTCAGCCAGGTTGACGCCTAATTGCGCCGCGCCGATGTCCAAGACGGACTGGAAGGTTTGCCCGCCGCGACCGACCCACAAGGCCAGCACCTTCTTATCGTTCAAACGTTCCAGGTGAAGATGCCGCAGCTTGACGCCGCTGTGACGGAAGGGGATGTGAAACGTCATCTGCCGGGTGCGTTGGTGAATGATATCGGCAATCAACTTCAGCAAGGCGGGTCCGGTGGAGGCTCGGTCAATGGCCTCGTCCAAGGCCTGCTTTTCATCGTCTTCCAGCGGCGCGGCGCTCAGACTGATATCGTTGACATAGGTTCGGTAACCCAAATCGGTCGGCAGCCGGCCCGCGGAGGTGTGCGGTTGGGAGAGATATCCGCTGCTCTCCAAACGGCCCAGTATGTTACGTATGGTAGCGGGAGAGCAGGACACGGCGCGTGTACGACTGATCGACTTGGAGCCCACCGGCTCACAAGTGGTGTAGTGGAGCGTAACGACCTGGCTAAGCACCGTCCGTGCGCGCGCATTGATAACCATATGCTCCGAAATGATCTCCCGAGAAAAATTCAGCCTAATAGTTAGGACAAGCCGCGGTTGGGAAAACCCTCGTTCATTCGGCTGAAAGAGGGTATAGCAATCCCAGCCCTACAATTATTTTTTATTTGGACGCGGATGTCAACAACCCGCATCGGTCAGATTTGAAGGAAAACCTGAACGATATCGAAGAGAAAGCCTTCAATTTTTCTCGATGCGTACGTTGCCGCTGACCGAGTTGGCCTGAACCATGACCGTACCCTTGCCCACGACGCCCGAGAGGCTTTGGCTTCCGGAGTACTTGGCTTTTTTGATCGTCAGTTTGCCGGTTTCATCGGTAATCCTGCCGCTGATGGTGCGGCCGGAGATGGTGTAATTTGCATCGGCGGTGGCGCTGAGCACCACGTTGCCGCTGGTGCTGGAGAAATTGTAATCGCCGCCCTGCAGGCTGCCCTTGCGGTAAATCACATTGCCCGAAATGCTGACCGCGTCGACCTCGGCCTTGCCCAGGCGCGACATGGTCACATTGCCGCTGATGCCGTTCATGCGCAGGCGCCCGTCCAACCTGGAGACATCGATATTGCCGCTGACCGAGTGCAATTCCAAATCGCCGCTGACGCCTTCCACCGTGATCTCGCCCGAGGTGGAGCGCACGTCCAACTCGCCGTCGGGCATGGTGATTTCAAGGGAAACGCTGCCGCCGCGACCACCGAACGGGTGACGTGTCTTGATGCGGATACGATCGCCGCTTTGGGTCATATCCACCTCGATACGGTCATTGGAACGACGGGCCTTGACCAGGACCTTGCCGGTTTTGCCCTTGGAAATGGTGATGCTGCCGGAAATGGTGATCACGTCCAGCCGCGGTTCACCGCTGATGGAAAACGTTCGTTCGATATCCTGGGCGAATAGTGTCGCCCCACTGACAATAATCAACGCGGCCCATAAGGAACGGTGCTTCATCTCGAACCTCCCCGAGAGGTCATTCATCTCATCCAATTAGACAGGACGGAACCGCAAAATGTTGCAAGGCCCCTTGAAGACGCCCCATCATAACAAAGGAAACCCGGGTTACCAAATCTCACGTCGGCGCGAGCGTTTCCCCGGAAGGGTACGCGCCTTATCGACATTGTGTGGCTGGGTTGTGTTTAGGGCAGGCCGGCCCGCGGTCTTTTCTCACCTTTCGGCGCAATCAAACCCGAGCCTTTACTTTGACAACCAAGGACAACAATTTACACACGTTTTCCGGGAATATGCCTCGCAAGGCCGCCTCATTGGTTGATTCTCGCCGTCCGGCATCGAGGAATGAGCACTGATTTCTCGATACTGAAAGTCGGGACGCAAAGAATCAGTCCTCATTCTTTGCGCACCGAAAGTTCAGGGTCAAAGAAATAGTTTTCATTCTTTGCTCCCGAAAAGTCCGGGTCAAGGAACCACAATTGATTTCTTTCACATTACTTTTCAGTGCGCAAAGAATCAGATCCGGTTCTTTGCTCCTGACTTTTCCGGGTCGAAGAATCAGGCCTCATTCTTTGACCCTGACTTTTCATGATCGAGGAATCGGAAAGAATTCCTTGACACTCAGTTTATGGGGACAACTTATGACAACTGGGAACGGGCCTCTGCCGGCCCTTACCGACAACTTAAAAACAATTTAAGCCCGGCCTTGAATCACGCCCATTTGAAACCGACAAGTTACTAAGGTCACGTAGCTCCAAAGAAAAAATAACTTCCAGGTACGGGTAAGGGGCTCCAAGAAAAAAAAATAACTTCCAGGTACGGGTAAGAGGCTCCAAGTAAACATGTTGCCATTTTGCCCGGCGACATTCCACCATTTCCTTGAAGCAGGCGGGGTTCCAGGTACGGTTAAGAGGCTCCAATTAAACATGTTGCCATTTTGCCCGGCGACATTCCACCATTTCCTTGTACAAAAAAAAGAAAAATAACTTCCAGGTACGGGTAAGAGGCTCCAAGTAAACATATTGCCATTTTGCCCGGCGACATTCCACCATTTCCTTGAGACGGTGAAGAGTCCTCACTCCTTGTTTTTGCAAAAACCCCTGGCAAACTGGCAGTTACCTAACGTAGACTAAGTGAAGCGGCTGTCCCTTCTATCTTTGGTAATCGGTAAGCCGCTATCTTCTGATTCGAGGTTTTCCATGCCCCGACGACTTGACCCACCCGGTGAGAAATCCTATCACCATGTGATGACCAAAACCGCTCAAGAGATATTCTGGCTTGAAGAGCCGGAGATCAAGGAAATCTTCGTCAAACTTCTGGAAATCTATGGGGAGATCTACTGCGTCAAACCGATCGGCTATTGCCTTATGAGCAATCACAGCCACATCTGTGTGGAAGTCAACAAGCCGCCCTTCGACGAAGCCGATATTCGACGCCGTTACGAGTTGGCACAAAAGCACCTGGTCCGTCCGAGGCCCTATCGACCTTACATGGCAAAGCACCTTTATCAACGCTATACCAGCCTGAGTTGCTTCATGTGGGAAATCAACCGGAGAACGGCGGTAGAGCATAATCGCATTAAAGGAACCAAAGGTCACTTGTGGGGCGCTCGCTTCAAAAATATCGTGGTGGAAGACGGCCAGTCGCTGTTGCAAGTATTGGCGTACATCGAAATGAACCCAGTGCGTGCCGCCATGGTTGAGGACCCGGCAGATTTTCCTTACAGTTCAGTTGGTCGCTTGAAGAGGGAATTAGATGAAGGCAAGACACCGAAGGGGCCGGCAATTGCCATCCTGTCACAACTCAAAGAAGAGGTTCGGGCGAAAACCTACGTCGATTGGATACGCTACGTGGCTGTCGCCTTGCGCGAGCCGGATTTACAACGCATTAAATTACCGTTCCTACTAACCAGCGAAGGCTGGTCGTTGGACATGGGCGCCGTCTACAAAGCTCTGGAGACCAGAGCCCCGGCCAATTGGTCTAACCCAATCTACGGCTCCCAAGAGTTCCGCAAAAAGACCCTCACCGAGGCAGGTTGGTTGATCCCGCTGAAGCCTAGACGAAAACCCAACCAGGCCGAAGCAGCCTGAGCCGGAAGGTGCGCCAATTCAGTTCCTAAAGTCAAGTGGATATCGGTGCGTCCAAATTCGGCTGCTTTATGGCCGAAGACATCTCGAATCTGTCCAAACCAGGTCAAAACGCAGGATAAAGAAGCAGCAAAGTGAAATATCGGCAACGGAATAACTGTGAATAAAAAGCCAAACCGGCATGCGATCTCTCAAGTTAAATAATTCAAACCCTTTAACCGAACCTGCTTCGAGCAAGCGCTTCGAGCAAGTTAACCGAACCTGCTTCGAGCAAGCGTTAACCGAACCTGCTTCGAGCAAGCGTTTTTAACCGAACCTGCTTCGAGCAAGCGCTTTAACCGAACCTGCTTCGAGCAAGAGGGTTTAGTTTTCCTGGTTTACTGCTGCGGCTTCTTCTTGTTTTACCGGGAAGGTCATGATGAAGGTTGCCCCTTTGCCGACTCCTTCGCTTTCTACCAGAATAGCGCCGCCCATTTCCGTCATGCTGTTGGCGCAGGTGTGCAGACCGAAGCCGTGGCCATCCTCTTTTGTCGTGAAGCCGAAGGTGAAAATCTGCTCCAGGTGTTCCCGTGGAATGCCCTCGCCTGAATCGCTGACCCTCAAGGTTACCGTGTCGCCGTCACTGTCCGCCTCTATTCGGATGATCCGTTTGTTGGGCAGGCAGGCGGCCATGGCCTCCTTGGCGTTTTTGAAGAGATTGATCATCAGGTGCAGCAGTTTGTTTTTAGGCAGGAACAGCGTGGGCAGGTTCCCGTATTTTTGTTTGATGCGGATGTTTTGGCGCGTCAGCGAGGTGCCCAGCACGTTGACGGCTTCCTCTACCACCTCTTGAAGGTATAATTCCTCGCTCTGGAAACCCTTGGCCGCGTGTGTCTGCTGCTCGCGGATGACCTCGCGGATGGAGTCTATCTTTTCGGCCAGGCGCAGGACGTTGTCGTTGAGCAGGTTCTTTTCCCGGGTCCAGTGTTCGTCGAAGCGCAGGTAATAGGTCATCAGGTCCCTGCCCTTGGGGTCTTCCAGGATGAAGCGGTCCAAGCGGTCCATATTCATGCGCAGCAGGGCGTTGGCGCGGTACAATCCGTCCATTTTTGAGGAGTTGACCGTATCCTGGATCAGTTGGCAACTGGTGATGACGCTGTTGAGGATGTTGCCCACGTTATGCAGAACCGAGGTGGCGATGTCGGCCATACCCGCCTGGTGCGCCTGTTCTACCAGTTCGTCGCGGGCGCGCTTCAACTCGGCGGTGCGGTCGCGCACGCGTTCTTCCAATTGCGCGTTCAGTACGGCCAGTTCGTCGTTCAATTTGCGGACCTCGGCCTCGGTGGTGCGCGACTCCGCCAGCAGGCGGGCGTTTTCCAGGGAGATGGCCGCCTGAGAGAAGAGCAGGTGCAGCAGTTCCACCCGGTCCTCGGTGAAGACGTGGTCCACCAGGTTGTTTTCCAGGTAGAGCACGCCCGCCATGCGGTCCTTGTGGCGGATGGGGGTGCACAAGATCGATTTCACCCCGGCCTCGCGGATATAGCGGTCGTTGCCGAAGGTGGCGTCTTCAGCGGCGTTATGGGTAACCAGGGTGCGTCCCTTGCGGAAGGTGTAACGCACCAGTTTGCGCGGCAGGTTGTTGTATTTGTCCATGGGCCGCGCTTCCAAATCGGGTCGACCGCCGTCGGTCCCGGCGATGGCGCGAATCACCATATCGCCGCGTTCCTGGAGAATCAGAATACCCCGTTGGGCACCCGCGCATTCCAGGATGATGTCCATTATCTTGGCCAGCAGTTGTTCGTAGTCCATTTCGCTGGAGATGGCCAGGGAGGATTTGACCACCGTGGCCAGGTCTAACACCTGGTCTTGGGAAGAACCACCGGTGCCGGTTGTGGAGCGACTCGTCTCATGAGTGCTTTCCGGCAGGGTGGTTTCTTTGGAGGTTGTATGAGTGCTCCAGGTGCTGATGAACGAATCGAAGGAGGTGACCATGCTGAGGCCGCCTTCCAATTCGCGGAGCCACCCGGCCGCACCGACGGCGCCGTAACGGGCGTAGAGACGGACGGCGTCGCTGAGGAAAACCGAGGCGACCCGGTCCTGATTCACGGCGGTATAGAAGCGGTAGGCGACCAGGGTGGCCAGGGCTTCCTCGTCGCGGTAGGCGTTGCGGTTGGCCTCGTTGATCGCTTTTTGGTAAAGGGTGGCGGCCTCTATTGTCTCGCCCTTCAGTCGGGCCGCTTCGGCCTCCATCAGGTATTGACGGTGCAAGTGATTGTCACGGCAGAGTTCTGCCCAACGACGAACCTTTTTCAGATCCTTTTTCATATGTTTCAGGGCCCGGCGCTTGCCGGCTTGGGGCATGATGCCGAACTGCCGAGCCGAAATCAGGAACCGGTAGAAATGGAATTCGCCGATCAATGGAGTGCCCATAACCGAACTCAGAAGGGCTTCCGCCTGGTGGATATGTTTCTCGGCCGTTTCGCCGTCGTCGTAGATAAAGGCCAATCTCGCCTTGAATTGATGATAGGTTTCCAGGCTGGTAGAGCCCTGGTTGGCCGTGACTTCTTCCACCCAGGAAGTCTCCTGGAATTGATCGTCGTCGAAAGAGAGTAGATCGTAGGTTCGACCCATGAGGGCGAGGCGGAACTGCTGGGCTACAGTTGCCTGTTCACTGAGATAGAGATACGGGCTGTCGGCCAGAAGGGAAAGAGTGCGTTCGCCCATCTTCAGCCCCGTCTCCAGATCAGGTTGGGGCAGCCAAATCGACAGTTGGACCGCGGCTAAGGAGGAATAAAGCAGATCGCCGGACTGAACGCCGGCCTCGACGGCCTTTTCCAACCAGTTTTGCATGGAGTTTCTGTGGTGCGTCCAGGAATGAATGAGGAAACCGTAGATGAAGAAGACCTTGCTGCGAAGCGACGGATATTGAAAGCGCTCGTTCAACTCCAGGGCCAGGTCTCCGTATTTGGCAGCCTCCCGGTATTTTTCGCGAAAGGCGATCAGCAAAACCCCGTAGGTCATGAAAGCATGGGAGGTTTCAGGGCTGTTGCCGTGACGCAGGGAAAGAGTGACGCGTTTCAGAACACTCAGGCCGTAGAGTTTGGTGCGTTGCCCGAAGTAGGTGGGCAAGGCGAGGCGCATCAGCAGGTTGAGGACGGCGCGGATACGCGAGTCGGTAATGAGCGGGCGATCGGCCAGCCTTTCGATGTTGCCCGAACGGGTCCACCACTTGATTATCGCCACTTCCCGCAGCAGCGACAGGGTTCCCGGATTTTCGGGAAGGTTGAACCCCAGCAGCGTAAGGCCCTTTAAACCGGCGTTCACGGCTTCATTCCACTTGTTGACCGTAGTGTACTGGACCATCTGCATCTCGTAGATATCGACCTTTTCCAGTTCCGTTTTACCGTGTTTCAGAAGTTCCCGGCACAGGGATTCAGCCAGTTCAATGCGTCCGCTCAGGTAGGCGCATTCCGCATAGGATCGCTTCAATTCATAGACAAGGGGGTAATGTTCCGGCCAGGCGTTTTCGGGCAATAGAGACTCCGAGATTTGGAAGTAGGTCAGGGCCGTTTTGTAGGCCACCGAGGCAACCGCCTTGTTGCCCGCCCTAAGATTGAGTCTTGCCAGGTTGAGTCTTTCCTCCTTATCTTGCAAAAGGTCGCGGCCTTCATTCAGATGGTAGACCAGATCGATGACGCTTTGTTTCGGCGAGTTCCGATCCCAGCTTTCCAGCATCGTCCGGCCTATTTTCAGGTGGACCTGGCGGCGATGGTCCGAATCGATCAGGGCGTAGGCAGCCTGCTGGACCCGATCGTGATGAAAGCGGTAACTGACATCCAGTCCTTCCAGTTTCAGATCCAGGCTGTCGGGGGTAGGCTCCAACAGCCGGTAGGCATCGTCCAGAGGGATGAGAATGCCCTCGTGGAGCGCCGGCCAAAGATCGGCGGCAACTCGAGCCAGGGCCTTGCCCAAGATGTGGCTGAGCGCTCGGAGATCGAAGGAGTCACCAATGCAGGCGGCGTGTTTGAGGGCATCCTGAGTGCCCTTGGGTAACTGCCGAATGCGATTGACCAGAAAGGATACGACATTCTCCGAGACATCGACGCGGCGCACTTCATCGGCGTTCCAAATCCATTGACCCCGGTCCGTGTCCAGTTTCAACAGTCCGCGTCGATGGAGATCCTTCAGCAGTTCGAAGGAGAAGAAGGGATTGCCATGGGTTTTTTCGAATACCATTCGGGTCAGGGGTCTCGCGGTTGCCCTGGGACAGCGCAGGGTATCGGCGACCAGTTGCTCCAGATCCGCAATTTCCAGGGGTTCCAGATGTAATTCTTCCAAAAGGATGCCTTTTTTCTCCAGACCCTCCAGGGCCATGATCAACGGGTGTCCGGGGTTGACCTCGTTGTCCCGGTAGGAGCCGATCAGCAGGAAGTACCCGATCGAACGGTCGGAGAGGATCAATTCCAACAATTCCAACGATGCCGCGTCGGCCCACTGAAGGTCGTCCAGGAACAACACCAGCGGGTGCTCGGACGTGGCAAAAGCAGCCACGAAGTCGCGAAAGACCAGCCGAAAGCGGATTCTCGGGTCCACGGCCTCGGATTCTTCGGTGTGGATGTTTTCTCCCATGATCAGCGCAAGGTCGGGAATCACGCCGGACAAGACTCCGGCATTGGGACCCAACGCCTTGTAGAGTTTCTCCCGCCAGGACCTGATAACCGCGTCGCTTTCGCCGAGAAGTTGGCGGACTAAACCGCGAAAGGCCGGGCCAAAGGCGCTGTAGGGAATATTCCGGTTCAACTGGTCGAACTTACCGGTGATGAAAAAGCCCTGGTGCCCGGTCACGGGTTTCAGCACCTCGTGAACCAGGGCCGACTTGCCGATGCCCGCGTACCCGGTTACACACAGCATTTCGCGTTCGCCCTGCAAAGACCGCTCAAAGGCCTCCGTGAGCTGTCGGGTCTCCCTTTCCCGGCCGTATAATTTGTGGGGCACTTGGAACTGGTCGGAAAAATCGTGTTCGCCGAGAGGAAAGCGGGAGATGTGTCCATTCTGGTTCAGTTCGGTAAGGCAGCGGGTTAGATCGGCGATCAGGCCGTTGGCGCTTTGATAGCGTTCCTCCGCGTCCTTTTCCAGCAGGCGACCAATAATTCCGGCCATTTGTTCGGGGATCTCGGGTTTGATATCGCGGATGGGTGTCGGCGAGCGGGCGATGTGACAATGAACCAGTTCCAGGGGGTCGTCGGCTTGGAAGGGCAGGCGGCCGGTGAGCAGTTCGTAATAAGTAACGCCCAGGGAGTAGAAATCAGTACGGTAGTCGATGGGTCGATTCATGCGGCCGGTCTGCTCAGGAGAAATATAAGCCAGGGTGCCTTCCAAGCCGCTGACACCGGTAGCGGTACGGTATTCCTCGCTTAACTCGGTGGAGATGCCGAAGTCGGTGATCTTGACATTGCCGGTGGCGGAGTTCAGCAGGATATTACTGGTTTTGATATCTTTGTGAACAATGCGGCCCTCGTGGACGGCGCTGAGGCCCTTGGCAATCTGCAAGGCCAGGTTGAGGAAACTGGTAAGGGTGTAACCGTACTTCGGCATGAGGCGTTTCAGGGATTCGCCGCCGTAGTCTTCCATGACCAGAGCCATACTGTCACCGGCATTTTCCAGTGATTCGTAACGGACCACGTGGGCGTGCTTCATAACACAGCCCAAGGAGAACTCACGGCGGAGGCGGCGCAGTTCGCTGTTGCCAGGCACCTGGGAGGCGGGCGTTTTGATGATCACCTGCATGCCGTCTCTCAACCGCCGGGCGCGGAAAACCCGTGTCCGGCTGCCCAGATGAATCCTCTCTTTGATTTCGTAGCCGCTCAGTTCAAAGGCGGGCTTTCCGGTCAATCAGGTTCCTCCTACGAAGACACTTATCTTCATTCCCTATCGAACAGAATTACGCAATTCATGAGATCGGATTATTTTTCACTGTAAAGCTGCCGAGTTAAATGTCATAGTCAGTATTTTATTTTAGCACCGTCTATTAATTACACATCTTTGCATGAGTATCTCTAGGCAAGATTTAAGAAAGTGATGTAAAATAACGAAGAATAGGATCAGGGGCCGGAATTTTTCCTCTCCACACACCCAAGAAACCCACCGTGCCTGTTACGCCCGATCCTGGTTGGCATATAAAAAATGCGGTGGAACCCTGACCAGTTATGCCGGGTTCACCAGAAAAGGAATTGTATTGGATGACTGAACCGGCTCGTATCATGCAGAAAGAACTGCTCTACAAAAGTGCATCCACCCGTGTATTCAGAACGCCGGATGACGAGGGCGATCAGGTCATCCTGAAACAGTTGAGAGAGGCGCCCACGGAGGCCATGCGAGCCGCCTTCCGCCAGGAGTATCGAATCACCAGGGCTGTCCGGAGCGAAGGTGTAGTGCGGGCCCTGGATTTGCGTAATGAACGCGATACCCTGGTCATGGTTCTGGAAGATTTCGGCGCGGTCGACCTGGATCATTGGATCAGGGAGACCGGTTGCTTGGACCCGGATCGGTTTTTGGCGCTGGCCGTGCGTCTGGTCAAAGCTCTGGAAGATATTCATCGGGCCGGTTATATTCACAAGGACATCAATCCCACCAATATCGTAATCAATCCCAACACGGGCCAGGTCAAAATCATCGATATGGGTATTGCCTGTCGGGTGTCCCGTGAGACCGCGGAGTTCAATGCCGTTCTGGAGGGCACCTTGCACTATCTGTCACCGGAGCAGACAGGGCGCATCAACCGTCTGGTGGACTATCGCAGTGATTTCTATGCTCTGGGCGCGACTTTTTACTTCCTGTTGGCGGGCCGACCTCCCTTTCAGACCGACAAACCCATGGAATTGATTCATTGTCACCTGGCCGTTCAGCCCAGGCGACCCGAACTGGAAGAAAACCAGTTTCCGGAAATGATTTGGGAAATCATTGCCAAGCTGACGGCCAAGGATGTTGAGGATCGCTACCAAACCACTACAGGCATTTTGGCCGATCTCGAGGATTGCACGCGGCAATGGCAGGCCGGCAGCGGCATCAACAAATTTCGCTTGGGTTTGCACGACAATACGGGCCGTTTGAGGATTCCCCAGAAAGTTTACGGACGTACCACCGAATCCGGCATCCTGACCAATGCCTTGGAAGAAACCTCCGAGACCTGGGCTGTCAACGAGCCCCCGCTGGTCATGTTGATTTCCGGGGAGGCCGGCATCGGCAAGTCCGTTCTGGTGCGTGAGCTTCAAAAAGATGTCTACGCGCGCCGCGGCTATTTTGCCGCCGGGAAATATACCGTAGATGGGAGGCACACGCCCTACAGCGGCTTGATTGCTGCCGCGCGTAACCTGATCTCCTTGTTGCTGACCGAGGGCGAAGACCAATTGGCTTCCTGGCGCGAACGGTTCCAGCGTAGATTAGGCGCCAATCTGGCCATGGCGGTTAACACCATTCCGGAATTAGGCCACCTTCTGGGCGGCCTTTCGGGTATTCGCGGTACTCTTGAGTGGAACGATTCCTTTCTCATCAAAATCCTGGAGGCCATGGCCGAAAACAACAGGCCCTTTACCCTTTTCCTGGACAATCTTCACCGCGCCGACTCTGCCTCGCTTCGACTTTTGGTGCGTATTGCCCGGCAACCCAACCTGGGTTGTTGCATGATCATCGGCTCCTTTAACGACGTCGGCCTGGATGCGAAACATCCATTGATTCAACTGGCTCGGGAAAAGGGTAAACCCGGAACCCGAATTCGCACCTTGCCGATGGAGCCGCTTTCACCGGAGTTGACTGTTGCCTTGATCAGCGGCATTCTGGATACGCCTACAGGTGATTGCATTGAACTGGGCTGGGCCGTCTATCCCAAGACACGTGGCAATCCCTTCCACACCATCAACCTGATGGCGTCGCTGTATGACAACGGCGATCTGTATTTCGACCGTCAGGAAAACCGCTGGCGATATGTGGAACAAGCCGTCAAGGATATGCATCCGGGCGATCATGCCTTGGGGTTCATGACCGCCAGATTGGAGAAACTGCCTAAAACAACCCTGGACCTGCTGAAACCCGCTGCCTGCATGCGCGGCATTTTTCCACTATCCCAGCTTCAGGATATTTCGGGAGTTGACGAGGATACCTGCTTACAACGGTTGAAAACCGCGCTGGATGAAGGTTTTATTGCCGCGGTAAGCGGCCTCGCCGGCGAGAGTAACTGCAATATCCGGTTTCGTTTTGTTCATGAGCGCTATCGAGAAGTAATTTACAGCATGATTCCCGCACAGGAGCGTGCCTCCCGTCATCTGAAGTTGGGCCGCTATCTTGTCGCGCACAAAGTGGTGGATGTTGACGAACTGGTGCGTCATTTCAACCGGGCCGGAGATTTGATTACCTCCAGGGAAGAACGTATTCTCAAGGCCGGCTTCAACTTGGAAGCAGCCCTGAAAACCTTGGGCAACTCATTGCATACTGCCGCCGAATACCTGGAGGAGGGCATCCGCTCGATCAGTTATCCCGACCCCTGGGAGATAGATCAAGCTCTGGCCTTCCGGCTGCACATGGAGTTGGCTTCGGCGCGCTATCATCTGGGCAATATCGACGGCGCCGCTGAAATACGCGACGAACTGGCGGCACATACCGCCGATGAGGTCCAGGAACTACAAGTAGCGACCTTAAAGGTGCGCCACCTGACCCTGGTTTCCCAATACGCCAGGGCCTACGAATTGGGCCGGGAATTGCTGGAGCGAACGGGCATACTCCTCCCCGGCCTGAACGATCTCTCCGGCGCCGAGGCGCAAATTCGTGAAGCCGCCTCATTGTTCAAAGAACACGGCACTGCCGGCTTGGAGGGCGCCCCGCCTTCCGGGAACCATCGTTTGAGTGCGGCGCTGAACTTAATGGCTGCTCTTGCAGCCTCCGTTTATGTTTTGAACCGCCGGCTCTGGTGGTGTCTGGTCGCCTCCGCGGTGAAGCTGATCTACCGATATCGACTGGTGAAGTACGCGGGTTATTTCCTGGTATCCTTCGGCCGCATCCTTATGGATCACGGCTTCAGTTCTACAACCGGAGCCGCTCTCGGCAAGCTGGCCATGGCCCTGTCCAATCGCTTTGAGGATAACGAGCAGAAGGGTATGACCTGCATGATGTACGGTTGGGTACTCAGTTTGGAAGAACCCCTTGGCAAGGCGGATGATGTATTGGTTGACGGTTATCGGGCGGCCTGTCAAGGCGGGGATTTCCAGTATTCGGGTTATTTGCTGACAGCTTTGTTTATCAATCGATTGCAACGCGGTGTCCACTTGACTGAAATGAAAACCGGATTGGCCAATGCGCTCGACGAGGTAAAAGGCATCGGCAATGAGTTGGCCGTCAAGCTGTTGGGCCGTATGGCCGTCACCGTGAGCGCTTTTACCGATAAGGGCGCGAAACCCGGGTTTTTGATGAAGGCGTCTGACGATGCCTTCGAGGCACGGGTGGACACGGGTGAATGGTTTCGTTGCCTTGCCTTGCTGCACTTCGGCTATTACGAGCTTGCTTTAAAGCTGGTAGTCGACATGCGCCCCCACCTGGCCTCATTGGGATCGGGTTACGGCCAAACCTATGTTTATTTTATGGACGGTTTTCTTAATGCCGTGCTTTCGGGTCATACCGAGGTCAGAGGAATCGATCCGACAGTCATCCCCCGCGCTCAAGACATTTTAGCCGAACGCGCCGCGAAGTGTCCGTCCAACTACGCGCACCTGCACCAGTTCATGACGGCCGAGGTTGCCTGTCAAGAAGGGCGACGTTGGGAGGCTGTTGAAGCTTTCGAGAAGGCTGTCGCCCTAGCCGCCGAGAACGGTTTCCATCAAGACCAGGCCCTGGCCCAATTACGTTTTGCACAATACTGGGAAGAGCAGGGGCGACATGCTTACGCCAGGCACCACTTTGCGGAGGCGCACGCGGCCTATAGCAGATGGGGCGCTGCCAATCTTGTCACGCGCATGGAACAAAGATATCCGTGGCTGAGCGGCCATCTCGCCTCCCGATTGGAGACCCGGCCGACCTCCGAGGACCATAGCAGCCTGGACTTGATCAGCGTTCTCAAAGCCGCCGGCGCCATTTCGGGGTTTGTAGATTTGGATACACTGCTCGGAAACATGATGCAAATTCTGGTGGAAAACGCCGGGGCGCGGCGTAGCTTTCTGATTCTGGAGCGCAACGGCCCGCCGGAAATCGCGGCTTTCGGCGCCGTGGAAGACGGTAAAATCGTGGGAAGGCGTCACGACCAACTTTTGGATGATCAGGCCCCGGTACCCGTCTCCCTGATTCGTTATGTTATGCGTACCGGCAAGACCCTTACCCTGGGCGATGCCCGTACCAACCCCATGTTCGCCAACGATCCCTATGTACGTATGCATGCGCCGAAATCCATCTTTTGCCTGGCTCTTCCACCGCGGAAACACTTTACCGGAGTTCTCTATCTGGAAAACGATATGGTTACCAACGCCTTCACCGGTGAGCGGCGTGAGGTGATGCGGGTTCTGTTGTCGCAAGCCTCCATCTCTCTGGAAAATGCCTTCCTGCACGACGATTTGACCCATCAGGTGGCCAACCGTAAGAAGGCCGAGATTGCCCTGGATGAAAGTGAGGAACGGTTCTCCTTATTCATGAAGCACCTGCCCGGATTTGCTTTCATGAAAGACGAGAACCATCGTTTCCTCTATCTGAACGAGGCCTTCGATCGCCTCTATGGGACCAATCGCAACCGATTGATCGGGAAATCGGTTTTCGAGTTGACCACACCTGAAGAGGCTCGAAGCGTTGTAGAGTCCGACGATGTAGTTCTGCGCTCGGGCAAGGTGTTGGAAATGGTCGAAGATATGATCTCACTGGACGGAAAGGCCAGCTATTACCTGACCACCAAGTTCCCCATTCCACGCGCCGGAAAATCTCCAATTTTGGGCAGTATCTCGGTAGATATAACTCAGTTGAAGAAGGTAGAGGAGGAACTGAAGAAAGCTCGCGAGGAGTTGGAGGAGCGAGTGGTCACGCGGACGTCCGACTTACATAAGGCCAACCAGTTGTTGAGCAGCGTCATCGACCACATTCCCATTTCCATTTTCTGGAAAGACCTCAATTCGGTCTACCAGGGCTGCAACGCCAATTTTGCCAGAGAAGCTTTGAAAGAGGGAAAACCAGCTGATGTAATTGGAAAGACCGACTTCGATATGTATGACCGCGAAGATGTTGCCCGGGCTTTTCAAGTCTTGGACCGTGAAGTCATCAACGCCGGCAAACCCCTGCTGAACAAAGAGGAAAACAGAACGTCCGCCGATCACAAGATCACCCTGCTTACCAGCAAGGTACCGTTGCGCAACCAAGCGGGTGAGGTAACGGGGGTATTGGGGATCTACCTGGATATCACGGAACGCAAACGGTTGGAGGAAAACGAAATCCGACGCCGTAAAGAACTTGACGAGAAGAACCGCGAGTTGGAGAAGGTGAATAAGGAGATTTTACTTGCCCAGGAGCGCCTGATTATCCAGGAGAAAATGGCCTCGTTGGGTACAATGGCCGCGGGCGTTGCGCACGAGATTCGCAATCCGCTTAATTTCATCCAAAACATGGCATCCATTTGTGTAGAGTTGGTCACTGAATTACGCGAACCCCTGCTCGCATCGGCCGATCGCTTGGCCGATGAGGACCGTGAAGAGATCCTGGCCATCTTGGGAGATTTGGAAAACAACACCGCGATCATCAACAAACATGGGAAACGCGCCGGGCTGATCGTGCAAAGTATCAACCAACTGGCGGGCGGTAGCTCCGGTAAACCACAAGAGATCGATATCAACGCCTTGGTGAGCGAGTACACGGAACTGGCCGAAAAAGGCAAACGCGACAGTCAGGCTTTGATCCAAAGGTATTTGGACGAGCGGTCGGGTAGATTGAGAGTGATTCCCCACGACCTTGGTCGTGTCATCATCAACCTGGTCAATAATGCCTTGGATGCGGTGAAAACACGTTCCGACCATCAGCCCGAGCATCAGGGAATCGTCAAAGTATCGACCACCCGAAACGGAGATCATCTTGCCATTCGGGTGCGTGACAATGGTACCGGGATTGCGCCGGAATACAGGTCGCACATCTTCGAGCCCCTGTTTACGACCAAACCCTCGGGGCAGGGAAATATAGGTATGGGCCTGGCCTTGTGTTACGACATCGTGGTCCAGGAACACGGCGGGGAATTGAATGTTTCCTCGGAGGTCGACGAATTCACCGAGTTCACCATCAAGTTACCGCTGACCGGCATTGAAATCAAAGAGAACTTGGAAAGTCCCTGACCGACGAACCGTAGACCGGAGTTGGAGCACATCCGGAAATAGCATCGACCCGGTTGTATCTCTTTGTCATAAGAGCTTTAAAATTTCGTCGGGCAATTCATCTGCATTCTTGCGCAAAGCTTCCATCAACTCCGCGTTCCGTTGTTCCGCAATCTTGAGCTTTTCCTGTAGTTGTCTTTCGTGTTTTTGCCGGGAGCCGGTCAACATTTGGACATCCAAGCGACGGCGGTAGTTCAGGTAATCTTTTTCTTCCTGACTGATTTCTTGAAGCACTTTGAACACCTTTTGCATCACGGTGGTTTTCAACACCTCAGGCGGATTCCAGGGATCGAACTCCCTGCCGTGTTCCAAGAAGTAGATCCAACGGTCCAAGCCTGTTTCGATTCTACGCCTCGGTGGACACTTTGGCAATTCCAATGTATGGATTCCCAAATGGTCGGTCAAGGTCACATCGCGTTTCTTGTCGTAAAGTGAAAAGTGATGATGAGGATGGTCATCGTCCACCATCTTTTCGCCCAAAACCCAGATCGAAAAGGTTGGTTTCAACTCTGCATACTCCATTCCTTTGGTGATGCTCTTGGTGTAATTGAGCGCCCAGGTGAAGAGAATCCGCGGTCGTAAGAACCGGTCCACGATTAGCTGAATCTCTATTTGGACGATCCTTCCCTGATCATCGATTGCCTGAACATCCGCAATCGAAAGTTTGTCCTCAGCGATGTCCCTGTTTTGAATGGTAACTTCGCTGACCTCCACCTCTTGCTCTTCAAAGACCCGGGAAATGAAATCCAGCAGGATCTCGGGATCGGACATAATTCGAATAAACGCATAATCGACACAAGGGTCGATCTTACGCGGGGGACGACAACTGTCGTCGGCAGACATAGCGAGTCTCCTTGCAGCTTACTTCTCAGAGTGATGTTTGCCCGTGGGGATACCTCGTCGCCATAGTTTCGGCTTCGGTTGTTTCGGCGCCGTCAACAGCTTGAGCGCATTCAAGCGCTGTTGAAATTCCACGCTCTTATCTCTCGCCGCTTCCGGGCTTCTCTGGCAAAACCAACCCCTGCCGTTTCTATGAAAGGTCAAGACCTCTCCTCTCACCCGGTATTCGGCTCTTGCTTCCGCTTGTCCGTCTGAAAACCAGTCCGGGTCGCCGACGGCGGGCCAACGAACCAGTCGATAGAGGTCTCGATGACCGTCACCGTCCAGGGAGAACCCATGGATCTTGGGATTGAGCACGGCAAATCGGATCGCGGCATCCGGGACCAGGATGAAATGCGTTAACGGGTCGCGTGGATCCGGCCCTTCCGGATAGTCCCAACAGAAGACGTGCGCGGGCAAGAGGCGCTTACAATCTCTTCGGAACCAGTCCAACGGCTCCTTTTTATTGGCGAAGATGTAATAACGACCGCGAAGGTCGCTCAATTGTTTTCTAAAGGCATGATCGTGCAGGTGCCTCAGCCGCATCAATTCTCCCGGCAGCAGAAACGGCCCCACAGGTCTATAAAAGAGGTGGCTCTGCGCCTGGCTTTGACCATCCTCCCGCAGGGTCAGCAGGGCGTGTGGGTCGTATTGTTGGAAGGCCCGGTGAATCCGGGCCAGAGGGTGTGGACGAGATGGATGATAGGCTTTTATGTGGGGCAGGGGAGCTTGCTCTCGTAGCGCAACTCGGTATAGCGGCAACCAGGGATCGCCGGACTGCAACATTCCGGTCACCGGATCGGCGGGGCGCGGCAAATGATGCGTACTGTGACGACTCACGGTTGGCTCGAAGGCCGTTCGACAAAAGATCAACGGTCGATCCGGCCTTTCCGCGCGCACCTTGGCCAACACGCTCAGAGAAGGCGAGATGACAGGGTCGTTGCTTAATGTCCGGAAAGATTCACAGCGACCCAACACCTGATCCCAGTAGTGCCGTTCATAAGGACCGGGAAGGTATTGTAGGCGGTTCAATTGCCAATCCTCAGGTTCCAAGATCAGGTGCGGGTCCAATTGCACCACGGCGAAGCGGTAGAGCAGTAATCTTTGTCGAAGTGGATCAAGCACAACTTCCTCCTCGCCTATTCCGGCTTACCTTCCCAACCTGCCATCTCCGAAGCCCGCCGACCCTGACCGGGAGTGAAAACATCCGCGGGTTGGGGAATATCCAGGTGACGAGTCATAAGATCAGGCGGAAGCGCAAGCTCTCCACAGGTATGTTTGTAGAAGAAGAAACATTTGGTTTTGCCGCGCTCAGCGATACGAGTTAGTTGTCGGTCGGCCTCTTTGGAGTTGAAATAGACGAAATAGCGGTACGCCGTTTCATAATCGGTGAACTCCACGTAATAGGTGGTCTGATCCGGGATCCAGCCTTGGTTGCAAACCAGGGCAGCTTGCCATGAGGACGCCAGGTACTTCCAAATCACCAACCAGGGAGCCGTCCTTCGGTAGGTGTAGGGCAGCCGCGCAGGGGACAGCCGCAACTTTCCGGTTGCCTTCAACCAACTGTACTCCTCCGGAAACAGCTGGTTATACCAATCCGGCCCGGATCCAAAGGGCCAGTAGACCCAGTTACCGGGAATGACCGAGTCAGTCTGGATGTCCCTACCCCTCAAGAGCGGACGTAGATGAGCAGGCGGCAAGAAATCCGGTTTCCTGGAAAAGACGAAGTGCTGCTTCCCATTGGTCATCAGTCCCTTTTGAATGCGGAAGAATCCGTCCTTCAATTTCGGCCAATCTCGATGGGGGCCGCGGTCATCGATTTCCAGGGTCCATGCACCCGAGGCATTGCTCAGGTCGTGTTGATGAAGGGTATGGCCGCGCATGAAATCCCGGCCGTGCCGTTCTATTTTGACCCGATGCCTTGATGAAGGCAACGCACGGGTAAGACCCAACGCCAGCGGGAAGGTGTCGGCCTTGAAGAGGAGTTTGTCATCGATTCCATAGTCATACAGGTAGTCGATGCGGAAGCGTGTCGCCAGAAATTGGCGTAAACCGGCGGCATACTGAGCTTGCAATAACTTTCCGGGAAGCAGAAATCCCAGATGGCCTCCCGGTTTCAATAACCGCAATACGGCCGCGACGAAATACAGGCTGAGGTCCATTTGACCACCCAGGCGGAGTCCCTTGGGCACCTGCCCCAGTCGGCGGAAGCGTTGCTTTTGAGCCGGAGAGATCAGATTGCCCCGCAACCACGGCGGATTACCCACGATCAGATCGAAGCCGCCGGTAAGTATAACGTCGCTGAAGACAGCATGCAGCATGACCCCGTGATCCGACGGGGCTTTGTCAGGTTCAGGCAGTGCTTGCTCGAAACCGGGCAGGGGTTTTTGAGCAAGGGCGGCGCGCACAAGTTTACAACGATCCTTGGATTCCTCGGCAAGCAGGTAATCGAATAGTTCACGCTCCAACCGATAGATGTGCCTTAGCAAAATGGTGCGATGACCGGGAGGCGATTCCGGAAATTTTTGGCGAAGCCGTTTGAGTTGTTCATGCTTCTGCCATCGAACCAGTCTACTGTCGTATTGAGGCTCGAAACGGGCCAGAAAATCGCCGGGCCGCAGGTGATGTTGCAGGTTGGGGAGAGGGGGCGCGGCCTCGGGGTGGTCGATCTCCAGGTCTTGGATCATATTCAGCCACAGGCGCACCTCGGTCAGGCGAACGGCCATGGGGTTGATGTCGATGCCGTAGAGGTTTTCCTGGACGATTTGCCGTTTCAGTTCATAAAGTTTGCCGTTATAGCGCTCGTGAACGGGTGTTTGAGCCAGTCGATACTTCAGCAGAGTTTGGAAGGCGGCCACCAAATAAGTACCGCTGCCGCAACTGGGATCCAGGATGCGCATGCGACGCAAGCGGGCGACATCCGGTCGCGTTTGGGCGCCCAGGTTGATGCGAAAGGCTTCATTGACTTGCTTTTCGGCCACATGGGCGGGCGTGTAATAGACGCCTTGCTTCTTACGGCTCTTGCCGCGCAACAGGTTTTCGAAGACATGCCCCAAAACCTCAGGGCTGACCCCCACGATAGCACGGTCGTCCCGCGCCTCAAAAAGCGAGAAGGAAAATTGGGAGACCAATGTCTCGTAAAGGGTCATGCACCAGGTGTTTTCGATCTTGGGCAATCGTTCGGGCTGAAAGCGGAAAAGGCCACCGCCCAGCCGCGGCAACACGCCCAGTTCCACGGGTTCAGACTCGCGAAACCCTTCCAGGCGCGCAAACAGAGGCCTGAACAAACAGTGCACGATCGACATGGAGCGGCCGTGGCAAGCCCGCATCCTGTTTTCCAAATAGGTTTGGTCGAAGTTTAACCAGCCCTTGCGCTGCACGAAGATCAGGAAAACCAACTTCAATACCAGGTCTACCAGAGTGAGCCAGGTCTCTTCGTCCTTTGCATCGATGAGATCGAGCTGGGACCGAAGGGTGCGGAAGAGGCTTTCTTGAATCCGTTTCCCATCCAACAAACGGTACATGGTTTCCAAGTTGGAGGGGGTCGGCGTGGAAAGGCAACGCATCACCTCGGTATCCAATGAGCTTGGTGAGGTGAACTCAAGGTCCAAGTGGTGGAAGGTTACGGGAGAACCCTTACGCCAAAAGATCAGGTGGCCGCCGGCGTTGCGGTTATGGATGACATTGATCACCGCCATTTCATGACCCAGGCGGCGGATGCCTCGCGCCAGATGAGTATAGGTTTCCTTGGGACATTGCTCGGAAACGCTGATCTCGAAGAAACGAGCGGTATTGGACTGAGCGATCAAAATGCGAAAGACCTGGTCGGCAAGATGACCGGGAAGGTGAAGATGTTCCCAATCCTCGGATTGGAGATGCTGCCACTGGATCTTTTTGCCGAAGATGGCACTGGTTTGGTAGGCCGGTTCTTTATAGGACATGGGAAACCTCGAATTTTAGGAATCGGCGGTAGACGGAACACGGAGGGATTCCGGGTTCGACCGGGTTCAGCTTTCCTCGGGGCGCAAATTGAGCTACAATGCCGCGTTTGACCGGTGCCGGAAACCGGCCGCATCTTGAGTCCGTGGAGGAAGCATGGGACTATCAGCAGGTATCGTTGGTCTGCCCAACGTGGGAAAATCGACTATTTTCAATGCGTTGACCTCGGGCAAAGCCCAAAGCGCCAACTATCCTTTTTGCACCATCGATCCGAATACCGGAATCGTCCCCGTGCCCGACCCACGGCTCAAGGTGATCAACCGTTACATCCAAACCGACAAGATCCTGCCGGCGACAATCGAGATCTTGGATATCGCGGGCCTGGTCCGCGGCGCAAGTAAAGGCGAAGGCTTGGGAAACCAGTTTTTGGGCAATATTCGTCAGGTAGATGCAGTGTTGCATGTGGTTCGTTGCTTCGAAGATGAGGATGTGGTTCACGTTGAGGGCAGCGTGTCGCCCCTGCGCGATGTGGAAACGATCGAGATGGAGTTGATGCTGGCGGATATGGAGAGCATCGAGAAGCGGATCAAACGCATCGGCAAAATGACGGATCCCGATTCCAAGGCAGAGAAAGCGGCGCTTGCCAAGGCGTCGGCGCTTTTAGATGAAGGTCATTGGTTGGAACGTTGCGATTTGACCGAACGGGAAGTCGAACTGATATCGCCGCTTTTCCTGCTGTCCATGAAACCGGTTTTGTTCATCGCCAATGTGCATGAGGATGATCTGGCCGGCGAGCACCCGCACGTGAAGGAGTTGCGGGAACACGCCGCCAAGGTGGGCGAAGGCATGGTGGTCATCTCGGGCAAGATCGAGTCCGAACTCGCCGATATGGACCCTGAAGAAGCTGCTGAACTCCTGGGCGAAATGGGCATGGAAGAGCCGGGCCTTCACGCCCTGACCCGCGAGGCATACCGCCTGTTGGGCCTTCAGAGCTACTTCACCGCCGGTGAGAAGGAAATCCGCGCCTGGACCATTCACAAGGGGGACAAGGCTCCCCGCGCGGCCGGTGTCATTCATACCGATTTCGAGAAGGGCTTTATCAGGGCCGAGGTCTACACCTTACAAGACCTCCAAGAATACGAATCCGAGGCCGAGATCAGGAACCGCGGATTACTCCGTCAAGAAGGCAAGGAATACGTGGTGCAGGACGGCGACATCATGCACTTCAAGTTCAACGTTTGAAAAGGGGAGGGAGCCCGCGCTCCCTCTGCCAACCCTGTCCTTGGGATCCCTCCTATACAGCCGGCGCATGACAATTCCCGGAGAAAGATCTTTGCCAATTTGGAAGGCGGGGACCCTACTACCATGAGTATCCCCGCCTTTGTGAACGAGTAAACCGAGCGGAAACTCGGACTCTTGTTGGAGGAACAGTGGATAACAGGTAGATTAGAGTTTGATCAGGGGCTTGAGTGTCGCAAAGGTCTTGGGGCCGATTCCCTTCACGTTGAGCAGTTCCTCGAGCTTCTTGAATTCGCCGTGCTCGGTGCGGAAATCGATAATGCGTTGCGCCATCTTCGGGCCGATGCGCGGCAGTTTCTTCAACTCTTCCGCGTCACCGGTATTGATGTTGATC
Source organism: Acidobacteriota bacterium (assembly GCA_030066195.1). Taxonomy (GTDB): domain Bacteria; phylum Acidobacteriota; class Holophagae; order Acanthopleuribacterales; family Acanthopleuribacteraceae; genus JASJCB01. The sequence goes on along the minus strand of JASJCB010000022.1, from coordinate 14,781 downwards.
TTATCGGCGGAATCGTCCTTTTGTTCCCCGCCGCTCTTCTGACCGGCCCCCTGCGTTTGCTTGTTCTCATCCTGGGGCCCCGAGGGGGATTCGGCGGTAAAAGCATAGCCGAAACAGAGCATACCGATCATGGATGCCTTCAGGAATCCGATAATGGCGGTCTTCATCAACTTGGTTTTCATGGTCTTACTCCTATGTGTAACATTGGTGAGCGGGTGCTTCTGTTCCCGTCTCACGGGGCCTTTAAAGAGCAAGCGGATTGCCAATGCCAAAACAGATATCGAACGCATAACCTCTTTTAATTCATATAGAAACGCAAGCTGAAAAAATGTGAATAAAAACCCCTGGTGACACACGGATGTTACACCCCGAAATCTTTTTCATCCCCGTTGCCGGGAAAATTATCCTGAAAACAAACATGTTACAGCCCGATGGGAGGTCAACGGCCCTTGCTGTAACAGGTGTAACAGTGATGGAGCACCCCCTGGCTTTTCTTTATATTTTTGCGAAAGGCGCTACAATCTAAAGACTTTTGACCGATCAAGGGGGAAATATGCCGGCTGAAACTCCATTGGAACTAACCGAAGAGCAGGTTTTGTGGTACCGAGCGCGTCGTCAGTATCTGGCCGGGCCGGGTGCTCGTAACGCGGCAGAGGCTGCGCGCGCGGTTGTGGGCGTGCAGGCCCAGCAGGTCGGGCCCGCGTTCATGGGGCTGAGTATGCGTACGGCTTCCTGCCCCACCGCCGAAGAGCTGGCCGCGGCAATCACGAGAGCGCAGACCCCCCTTGTCCACACCTGGGGCCAGCGCGATACCCTGCACCTGTTCCATGCCGAGAGCGACTGGGCCGATATCGTCGCGGCAAGGGAGCAGTGGGCGCCTGGAAGACGACGTGGACCTCTTCCAGATAAAGATGTATTGGACGCGGCGGCGGCGGTTGTGAATGCCGCCGGCCAAACCGTCACCAAGGCAGCCGTTGTTCACCTGATCCCGGAGTACTACATCGCATCGGTGGCGGAATTGGCAGAAAGAGCGCGTATGACCCCCGAACGGTTCGCGGCAACCAGGGTCATGTGGTGTCTCGCCAACAGGGGTGATCTGGCCCTGGCCGGAAAGGACGGCGCGGAGCGCCTCTATGCCGCTCGCTCTCATTGGTTCCCCCAAATCCCCTGGCCGCATCCTCATGACCCGACCCAAGCCGGCGCCCGTTTGGCCCGGCGTTACCTGGCCGCTTACGGACCCGCGACGCCAAACGATATCGCCCATTTCTTCAACGCGCGCATGGGTTCCGTCAAGACGTGGTTGAAGGTGCTGGAGAAAGAACTGACGCCGATTCGGTGCGGAGATCGTAAAAATCTGACGGCGCCGGCCCAAGATCTCGATATGCTTCGGGAGCAACCGCCCGATGGTGCTGAATGGCCTCTTCGCCTGCTGCCCCTATGGGAAGGTCTGGTTATCGCTCATAAAGACAAAAGCTGGATCATTCCCGATGGACCCGGTCGCAAACAGGTTTGGCGGCCCGGTGCCTATGTTACCGCGGCTATTCTGGCTCGGGGCCGAATCGTGGCGACCTGGGCCTACAAGCCGAGACGTAACCGATTAAGCGTAACGGTCAAACCTCTCGACGGATGGAAACCCGCCATGAGGAAGGCAACGGAAAGCGAAGCTCGGAAGGTTGCGATCCACCTGGGTCTTCCCGAGGCTGAAATAACCATAGACTGAGCGCCGTTGTTAGAAATTGGTCAGCAAGCCGGCGCTTTCTTAATACCCTCCTGATAAGGATTTGGGGGGATTGTTGCCGATATCACACATGAAGGGCATATTTACTGCCGTAAATAACAGTACGGGAGGTGCCGATGCGGCGTATAACGGGAGTTTTGTTGTGGGTAGAATTTTTGACTTTGTTTGTGATCATACCCATGGCTTGTTACCTTGAGGCTATTCCCTTACCGGTCATCCCCGTCCTGCTGCTCGGTACGATCTACTGTGTCGTTGTGACGCTCCGAGACACCTCCTTCCCGCGCACCAACCTGTGGCGAGCCAGGGAGCCGCTGCGCAAACGTGGATTGGCCATGCTGGCTGTTTTCGCGGCCGGGTCGGCGGCGCTGGGCCTGGTGGTCTGGTTCTGGCGGCCCGAGTGGCTGTTCGGCCTGTTGCGGCAAAGGCCCGAGGTCTGGGTTTTGGTTGTGCTGCTTTACCCCATCCTCTCGGTTTACCCGCAGGAATTCGTCTACCGCGCCTTTTTCTTTCATCGCTACCGCGGGATCTTCCCCACCGGCTCCGCCCGTGTCGCTGCCAGCGCCGTGGCGTTTGCCTATATGCACCTGGTGTATGATAACTGGATCGCGATTGCGCTGACCCTGATCGGAGGGTTTATCTTTGCACGTACCTATCAACATACCCGATCACTGTTCCTGGTCTCATTGGAACACGCTCTCTATGGTCTGTTCATTTTCACCATCGGTCTGGGTCACCTGTTCTACAAGGGCCACTGATCAGCGTAACGACCAGTTCAGCGTCTGACCGGACCGGAAGGGAACCATGGGGCCGTAGCGCTCGGGAACGGTGCAGGGTTCGCGAACCAGGTGGATCTCCTCCGTGTTGCGCCGCAATCGGTAGAAGTCCGCTCCGAAACGACTGGTGAAGTCTTCCAGGCGGTCCAACATGCCGCTTTCTTCGAAGTGATGGGCCAGAAACTGCATGTGAAACGGCGAATTGAAGATACCGGCGCAGCCGCAGGCGGTTTCCTTGTCCTCCACCTTATGAGGCGCGGAATCGGTTCCCGAGAAGAAGCGGGGATGGCCGCTCTTGACAACGGCGTTGAGCGCATCACGGTCACCGGGCCGTTTGGCCACGGGCATGCAGAAATGGTGCGGTTGTATCTTGGAACCCACCACATCGTCCAGGGTAATGGCCAGGTGGTGATCGGTGATCGTTGCCGCAACATGATCGCCGAGTTCTTTCACCAGATCGACCGCGGCGGCCGTGGTGGTGTGTTCCAGGATGATGCGCAGCTTCGGGAAGTTCCGGCAGATATCGTGCAGGGAATCCAAAAATGCGGTCTCGGCGTCCATGACGAAAACACCGGGAACCTCGCCGTGGAGACTCAGAATGAGGTCTTTGTCTTGGATCGCCTCATAAATGGGGAACAGGGGCCGGACATCGGTAACACCGTCGTCGGAGTTGGTGGTCACGCCCATGGGGTATTGCTTCACGGCAACCACCCCGTTGGCCGCGGCATCGGATATATCCTCCACGGTGGTGCGGCCGGTTAACTTGATCGTGGTCAGGATCTCGAAGTCGGCGCCCTGATCCTGAAGTCGGCGTCGATAGTTTTCGGCTTCCGCGCCGTTGCTCACGGCCGGTACCGTATTGGGCATGGCCAGCACTCTACCGGTCCCGCCGGCACGCACGGCTCGAACGGCATGCTCCGTTCGCTCATCATTGCGCAAATGAATGTGCATATCATCGGCGATCGGCAATCTCAGTTCGTTCATGGTTCCCCTCCAAAACACCTGAGAGCATTGTAAAGGAGACATGCCCCGGTTTCAATCCGAGTAAAGAGACAGAATTAATTCCCTGCCGCCGAAAACCCGTCCCGAAAAACTTGAAAGCCCCGCTCTTGCGAACGGGGCTTTCCTGCTTAAGTCGGTTTGAATGACTTGTATGACTTAGAACTTGACCAGGGCAACGATCAGGGTGTACAAAGCCAGGGATTCGATCAGTGCCAGACCGATAATCATGGTCGTACGGATGTTGTTGGCAGCCTGGGGATTGCGAGCAATACCTTCGCAGGCGGCGGCAACGGAATGACCCTGAGCGATACCGCACAAGCCGGCGGCAAGCGCCATGCCGACGGTGGGAGACCACCAGGAACCGGTAGCGGCGGCAGCGTCGCCGGTTTGAGCGAACAGCAGTCCGCCGATCATGAACATAGCCATAAGAGTCAAAAACTTACGCATGGAAAACCTCCAATTTAGTCGAGGGTCCCGGTTCGGAGACGGGCCCTTTGCAAAGATAGGAACAAGTCTTAATGGTCGTGTGCGATCGCGCCCGCGATGTAGACCTGGGTCAGCATGATGAAGACAAAGGTCTGGAGGAGGGCCGCGAACAGGCCGATGGCCATCAGCGGCACGGGGATCAACAGGGGCGTCATGGCGTAAAAGGTATAGGCGACCATGTGCTCGCCCGAAATGTTCCCGAAAAGGCGGACGCCCAAGGAAAAAGGACGAGCCAGGTGCGAAATGATCTCGATGGGAATCATCAGGGGAGCCAGTAAGGGAATGGGTCCGGCGAAGTGTTTCAGGTAGCCCGCGCCGTTTTCTTTCAAGCCCTCGAAGTTATAGTAGATGAACACGACCAGCGCGCAGGCAATGGTGGTGTTGAAGTTACCGGTAGCGGGGTTGAAACCGGGGACCATGCCAAGGAAGTTACAAAGGAAGATGAAAAAAGCCAGGGTGCCGATAAGCGGTAAATAACGACGGCCTTCCTTGCCGATATTCTCGTCCAGCATGCCCAACAGCGCCTCGATGGTAACTTCCATGAATTGTTGCAGCTTGCCGGGAATCAAACGGACATTTGAGCGAACGATCACACTCAACACGACCAGGAACAGCGCAACCAGAACGGCTGAAACCAGGTGGTCATACTGCAAGAATTGATTGGGGTCCATCCCCAGGCTTTCAAGCACGAATTGCAACCAGACCGCCATGTGAGTTTCCATGATTAACCTTCTTCCTTCGTTTCTGTGCCGTTGACCTCGGCATCTCCGTCAAAAGCAAAGCCCGCAAAAACCATGGCGGGCAACAACATCGTCAACCCTGCGGCATACCAGCCCGGGCTGACGGCAAACAGCCGAATCATTGCATAAAACAAGCCCGCGATCAAGCCGAAACGCACAAAAAACAAGAAGCTTTCCAACACCAGTCGGGCCTTGCGAGGCTTGAGTATTTGGGCGGTGATGCGGTGCCATATGTAAAGGATGAAACCAATTGAAACGAAGCCCAGAAAAAAGCTCAGAACCCCGTTGCGACCGCCGATCAAAAGCGCCGCGGCGGTGCCCGCCAGTCCGCAAACCAGAAAGGCGCGGTAGAAATAGCCCAGGAAGTCAATCTTCCTTGTCATGTTGCCGCTCCTCTTCCTCTTCCGCCTCGGCGCGTTCGATGCTGACCAGGGCTCGAAAGATCTCCAAAAAACCGGCGGTCAGGCCGAGGATGATGAAGATGATCAAAAGCCAGGGGGCGGTACCCAGCCAATCGTCCAGGTACCATCCGATGAGTCCGCCGATGAGGAGACTTCCCACCATCTGCGGACCAAGGCCCGCCAATCGCAACAGAAGCCTGTTATGCTCGGCCATCGTCGACCCGCTTACGAGCCCTGACCGGAACCGCCGCCTCGATAGCCGCCGCGAGGCCGACGGCCGCGACCGCGACCGCGACGGGAGCGCATGGGAGCGCGTGCCGGTTCTCGTTCAGGTTCGGCATCTTCCGACGCTTCACTTGTTTCGGGGGCAACGGCGACAGGTGTCGGGTTTTCTTCCGTCTCGGATTGTCCGCCTTCGCTCTCGATTTCTTCTTTCGGCTTCGGAAGTTCATCCTTGGAGCGGCCCTTGACGATACTGTCGCGCAGGGACTCTTTGAACTCCTCCAGTCGGGATTCGTAGAGGCCGTGCCGCTTCATCAAGGTCACCCGGACCGAAAAGTTGAAACGTTCGAAAGGCGTCAGGCCGGCGGGAGTCGGGATATCGACACTTCGTAGTTCTTCGAAGGCCAGCTTGGACAATGCATCCAGCTTCTCCTCGCGATAGTCTTTTTGCTCGTTGATGGCCTGCTCGCTCATGGACGCTGCCATGGACGACAGGGACAGAGGCGCGGGCATCACCATGTCTTCCTTTTCCTCCTTCGGCGATCGTTTGATGGATTCGAAAGCGGGTTTGCCGGCGAAACCGTGTCTCACTTGAATTCGGATGGTCAGTCCGAACTTCTCTTCCAACTGACCCAATTCCAGCCGTCGCTCGTTGAGTATGTGGACTCCGAGTGCTTCCTCGCAAGTGATTTTGAGTTCCTTCAACTTGCGGTTGCTCACATGTTGCTTGATACGTCGCAGCAGTTCGATGGATTCCATTTCCATGGACTTGATGCGACCGATGCCGTTACAGGTGGGACATGGCACATAGTGACGGATTTGTTTGGATGTATTGATGCGTTGGCGCGACATTTCCAGCAGACCGAAACGGCTGAGACCAAGCACGGTGATGCGGGCCTTGTCCTGTTTCAGCGCCTCGCGAAGACGTTTCTCCACATCTTGGGAGTGACGCTTCTCGCGCAGGTCGATGAAGTCGATCACCACCAGGCCGCCCAAGTCGCGCAGGCGCAACTGGCGGGCTACCTCGTCGGCGGCTTCCAGGTTGGACTTGAAGGCCGTGGCCTCCAGATTCCCCTCCGAGGTCTTGCCGGAGTTGACATCGATGACCACCAGGGCCTCGGTCTGTTCGATCACGATCGACCCGCCGGACGGTAGCTGGATCTTGGTGGCGAAGATGCTTTCCACCTGTTCGTCCAAACGGTAGCGCGTGAACAGCGGCGTCTTGCCCCGGTATTGCTTCACGATACCGAAATAATTGGGCATCATCTTCTTGAAGTATTTGGACACGGTTTGGAAGACGGCCGGATCGTCGATCAGGATTTCCTTGATTTCCTCGTTGAAGTAATCGCGGATGGTCCGGGTGACCACATCATCCTCGCAATACAGTAACGAGGGTGAGGCCACGGTTTGTGAGCGGGCCTCCAATTCGGTCCAGGTGGTAGTGAGCAGGTTCAGGTCGCGCTGTAACTGCTCGCGTGTTTTTCCAAGCCCGGCGGTGCGGATGATATATCCCATGCCGTCGGGTACGGTGACTTGTTCCAACATCTGGCGCATGCTGTTCCGTTCGTCGCGTCCCTCGATTTTTCGGGAGATCCCCACCTTGCTGGTCAGCGGCATCATCACCAGGTACTGCCCGGGCAGCGACAAGTAAGTGCTGACATAGGCGCCCTTCAAGCCGATCTCTTCGCGGATGACCTGGATGATGACCTGCATGCCTACCTTCAGCCGATCCTGGGTGGGCAGCCGTCGGTCGGATTTGACGTAGTAGCGATGGTGGATTTCATTGAAGGGCAAGAAACCGTGACGGTTCCCGCCGTAGTCGACGAAACAGGCCTGTAGGCTGGGCTCGATAGCCGTCACCGTTGCCTTGTAGATGTTGCCCAGATTGTTGTCATTGTTTAGAGATTCGAAGTCAACCTGTTCCAAAAGGCCGTTTTCGCCGACGATCGCTACGCGCAGCTGATCGAAATTGGCGTTCACAAGCATCTTGCATTTGGGCATTTAGACAATTCCTTGCGTAAAAGTGTTGGTAAGCCGGTAAACATGAGTTTGCATATTTGCTATGATTGTTATTCGAGCATTTGAGAACCAGGGGAGAAGGTCATGCAAAAAAAGATTGGTGTCGGCAGCGAGTTGGACTCCTATTGCGGGAAATGCAAACTTTTGCTTAACCACGTTGTGGTGGCGATGGTGGAGTCTGATCCAAAAAGAGTGCGTTGTTTGACTTGTCAAAGCGAACATAACCACCGCATGCCGAAACCGAAATCATCCGGCTCCAGAAGTAGGTCCTCGGGGTCATCACGTACAACGAAAACCAGGTCGGTTGCCTCAGCGGCAGCTCGTTGGCAAGCCCTGCTTGCCGATTGGGATGAAGAAGCCGCGAAGAGCTACAGCATTTACGAGACTTTCTCGGTAAATGACTGGGTCTCGCACCCTAAGTTTGGTAAGGGTGGCGTCATTGAAGTCCCCGGACCCGATAGGATCATAACACTTTTCGAGTCCGGAGAGAAAATGTTAATGCAAGGCAAAAAACGCGCTTGACCGGCGCCTCGGCCCAAATAGCAGGGGCGACCTATTCAAGGTTGCCCCGCCTTACGCTTAAACCCGCTTGCTCCCCTGAAGTTAAGACCCTCGGCAAGGGTGGCGTAAGCACCAATAATCGCGGATTACGATCGGTGCCGCCGTCCGGGGTTCGCCGCCATTGATAACCCCGGTTATTGAATATGAGATAAAGCCGGCCCAGGTAGTCCGCGGTAAAACCCTCTGCAAGGCCGCCGAAATCGTAGGTTGGGTTCTCCGTGGCGAAACGCCGTGACAAGGTCCTGAAGTCGAGGACCGGTTTCAACTCCAGCCGGTTTGCGGTCCTTTTCACCTGCTCCAGGACGGTCTCCAGGTCGGCCAGGGATGTCTCGGCAATCATATGTTGATCTTTCAAAAGGAAGAGCAGGCGCTTCCCGGTTAAAACCACCTCACTGATCAACGGAAGCTTGCGGCCCAGGGTGATGCTCATGGCGCGTTGCTCCACCATGCCTTCTTTGTCCCTACTCAGAAGGATACACCGGGCGGGGCGTTGACGGGTAAACACCACCAGGCGATCCTTATCCAGCGGAAAAGCGGCCACCATGCCGCAATCGGGCAAGCCGTCGCTGCAAAGATTGTCTACCGGAATATCGATACGTTCCTCGACCCTGCGCCGGTCTGCATTGACCACGATGATCTGATTGTTCCAATCCCGGCGGCTGGGGCTGAAGAACCGGCTGGAAAAAACCTCGAAGTTGCCGTTTTCGATCAAGCGGATACCCTGAACTTCCTGCTGAGGCAGATGGAAGAAGATATCCGCACGGTAGCGTCCCGGCGGGTAACGGTTGACCACATGGATTCCGGGTTGCGGCTCCATGAGATCGGCGCCCAGAAACAGGCGCCCACGATGCCACAACACACTGGTAGGCGATTGGATGCGTCCAATCGTCAGCACCTCGAATCGATTTGGATCCAGGCGCGTAAAATCGAAGATTGGCCCGCGAGACCACCAGGAAACCAGGATCCAAAAAGAAAACAAACCCGACCTCCGTAACAATTGCTTCTTATTGTGCGCCGGCACGGTCCAAATGGCAAGCTCGGGCAAAGCGGCGGGGGCGATTGTAGATGAGAGATCCGTGAACCGTACCCATCTGCATATTTCTGGGAATATCCAGGTCTAGTCTACCCCTGCAAACATTGACGTTTTGGATCTGCGACCCCCAACTTTGAATCGCCTCGGATTATCAACCCCCCACTTGACGTCGAGGATGCGCCGGCTTATGATCCAAACATCGCCCACGACTTCTTCATGAGAGTACCATCGTGAACACCATCATAACGGCCTTCTTGCTTCTCGCGGCCTCGGGTATCGACCCTGACGCGGTTTATATGACCGCCACGGTTACAGAAAAACCGCTTGACTCCGCGACCGCTTCCGTGACCATTGTCGATCGCGAAACCATATCAAGTCTGGATGCTTCGAGCTTGGCCGATATCTTGCGCTTGTTGCCCGCCGTCAGTATTACCGGTGCGGGAACACGAGGCAGTTTTACCACCGCTGAGATCCGCGGCGGCGATCCCAACTTTACCCTGGTGCTGCTAAACGGTGTGCCTCTCAATGATGCGACCTATCAGGTGGGCGACGCCTTCGACCTTTCGGGAATCAGCGCAGATGCCGTCACCCGTATCGAAATTGTGCGCGGACCCCAAAGCGCCTTCTACGGCTCGACCGGGTTGGCCGGCGTGATCAACATCATCACCGTACCCGAGGCAGATGCCGATAACCGGGTCCTGCTGGCCGTCGGCGACGCCGACCTGCTGCGCGCGGGCGCACACTTGGGCGCAGAATCGGGCAGCGCCCGTTGGTTCATCGGCGCCTCCACCGAGCGCGAGAAGGAACGCGTTGCCCTCGAACGCTTCGAACAGGTCGCCGTGGATGCCGGACTTGATATCGCGCTGACCCCCGCCCTCGATCTGGAAGTCACCGGCCGCTTTACCGACTGGGAAAGTGATGATTATCCCGATGCCTCCGGCGGACCCGTGTTCGGCGACGGCGCCTTGCGTCTTTCCGAGCACCGCGAGACCGTACTCAATATGAACCTGGACTTTACACGCGAAAACAAACAGCGACATCAGATCACGGCCGGCTACTACCGCCATGTGATGGACCGGCAAAGCCCCGCCGTCTTCCCGATGGTTCCCGCCGCAACCGAGCACACCGGATGGACGCGCCTGCGCCTGGCCTGGCGTTCCGTGCTCTACCGGGGCGAACAGCTGGAAGCAACCGCCGGCCTGGATATGGATCGACAAGAAGGCGAAAATCGAAGTACGCTGGACCTGGGTTTCCCTGTGCCCGGCAATTACCGGGACGAACGCACCACCACGGGCGCCTACGCCGAACTGCGCTACGCCGCCGAACATTGGGTGTTGGAACTCAGCGCACGCGTCGATGATCCCGATGAAGGCGATACCCAGTTCAACCCGCGCTTCGGTTTCAGCACGAATCTATCCCCGGGTGCGAGGCTGCACGGCAATGTAGGCAGGGCATTCAAGCTCCCCAGCTTCTTCGCCGCGGCAAGCCCGCCGGAATTGGGCGGCAACCCGAACCTGGAGGCCGAAACCACCGTGGGCGCCGATCTGGGCGTGACCTTTTCCCTACCGGCCGGCCGGTTCGACATCACTGTCTTTCACAACACCTTTGAAAATTTGGTCGATTTCGATTTCGGCCAATTCCTACACGTCAACCGCGCCGAGGTAGAGGCAACCGGCGTAGAATCATCGCTGACCCTTCGCCTGGCCGATAACCTGGATGCGCAATTCAGTCTCACCTGGCAGGATGTGGAAGACCCGACCACGGGCGAGGGCCTGAGGCACCGCCCGGAATGGCGCGGCGGCGGCATGCTGACCTGGTCGCCGGATACCGCCTGGCGCTTCACCCTGGACCTGGCCGCGGTTTCCTCGAGCCTGGACCAGCAACTACCGGTCTTCGATCGCTTCGAGGTCTCCGGGCATACCCTGCTGGGCCTGAATGTAAGTCGCAAATTGGGCGAGGCCTGGCAGGGGCGTTTACGCGTGGACAACCTGGCCGACGAGGACTACGAAAACCTGATCGGCTATCCCGGCCCCGGGCAGGCCTGGCGACTGGGCTTGCGCTACGCGCGAGGCCGCTAGATGAAGCATTACTGGCTGCTGGTCGGCGCCATGGCCTTTCTTTTTCTGATTCTATTCGGCATCGTTTCCCTGCTGGATATTCCGATTCTCAACAATCCCGGCCCCTGGTTGGAGCAAGGCGGCCGGTGGACGGCAATCATTGGAATCAGCCTGTTGATTGCCGATGTTATCTTGCCCACGCCCGCCAGCCTGATCATGATCGCCCACGGGGCGGCCTTCGGCGTCTTCGCGGGAACCCTGATCTCCATGATCGGCGGATTGGGCGCCACCTGGGCGGGCTTCTACCTGGGCAGGCGCGGGGGACCCCTGATGAACCGCCTTATCCCGGATTACGAACAAAAGCAGGCCGACGCCATGCTGGCCCGTTGGGGCATTGTGGCCGTGATCGTCACCCGGCCGATTCCCATCCTGGCCGAAACCACGGCTATCATGGCGGGGGCCTCGCCGAGCATGGCCCCGGGTAAGGTAACGGTCGGCGCCGTTGCGGGCCTGATTCCGGCAACCCTGCTCTATGCTTTGACCGGCGCCACCGCGGCAACCCTGGACAACGCCTACCTGATCTTCGGCCTGGTCATCCTGGTTGCCGGTTTGTTCACGCTGATCGGCCGCCGCATCGGTAATCAAATCCAGGACCCCGCTAATGAAACCGAGGGATAAGCCGCAACCTCGCCTTGCGGCCGTGTTTTTTGATTCCTGATGGATCGAGGTTCCGGTTTCCTAGCGTGACAACTTCTCGAAGCGTTTCACCAGTTCCGGTACGATCTCTTTCAGGTTGTGTTCTTCCAACGTTTTCTGGATCTTGGCCAGCGCACGCTTGCGTTTTCTCATAGCCTCACGGCTCTGCATGGCTTTCACGATCTCTCGCAGCCATTTGACCGCTCGGTCCCTTTCCCCCAGTTCCAGGTAATGTTCGATCAGGTAGTGGAAACTAAAGGCTTCCGCCATGCCCGGGGTTTGGTCCGTATACAGCCACAGGTCGCAAACCATGGCAAACGTATCGGCCGCTTCCTGCTCACGTCCCTCGATGTAATAATAGGCCTGGCCCAAGGCGAAGAGCGCCTGGCGAGTCATTTTTTTATCCGCGCCCAAGGCTTCCCGGCGACCCTCCGCCGCCTCCTTAAGGTATGGGAGCGATTCTTCGAACCGGTCCTTGCCTATAAGAAGAGAACCGTAAAGGTACAAGGAAGCCAGTGTATTGGGATGCAAATCACCCAATACCTCTCTTTGTAGGGGAATGCAGGCCTTGAAATATCGCTCGGCCTCTTCCGGGGCGCTATTTTTCAGAGAATTAGCCAATCCACTTAGGGAAATCAAGGTATCCGCATGCTTGGGTCCCAGCTGTACATTCAACTTTTCGTAAGTCATTTTGAACAAAGGCACGGCTTTCTCGTGTTCTCTCGCGAGCGAAAAGGCCGATGCCTTGCCTGCCAGGGCTCTTAGGGTACGCAAATCATCCTCGCCATGCTCCCGGCGGTAAATGGAAACGGCCCGGTCGAAAAATGAATGAGCCGCTTCAAACTCCCGGTTACGACGTTTCACACGACCCAATTGGAAATAGATCTTGGCCGCCTGCTCGCCGGCGGTTTCGCCCTTTTCCTCGATGCGTTTCATGGCCTCCATCAGGTGGTGTTCCGCTTCCTCGTATTTACTGAGACCCCACCAGGTCTCGCCCAGGGTGGTGCGGATATTGATTTCCGAGTCGATATCGTCGATTTCTTCGGCCAGTTTGGTTTCGGCCTCCTGAAGAGCCCGGACCACGGTCACGTCGTAGCCCATTTCGCGCGGGTCCGCGGTTCGGATGAGCGCCAGTTGGAAGTCGATGACATCTTCCGCTCGCTTCCTGCTTCCTTCCGCCCTTTGTTGTGCTTCCTCCGCTTGTTTCTGCGCCTCCCTGGCCGCCATCATGCCCTTGTTGGCAAAAAACAGACCCGCGACCAACGAGGAAATGACCAGGGTGCCGGCCGACACCAGGATTTTGTGGCGACGTACAAACCGGTTGGTGCGGTAGGCAAAACTTGGCGGCGTGGCGCTGACCGGGAGATTGGCAAAATAGTTGAGTAGGTCTTCCTTGAACGACACGATTGAGTCATAGCGGCGATTGACCTCGCGCGCCATGGCTTTGAGCGCGATATTGTCCAGATCGCGAGGAATGCCTTTTTGGCGGGTGATATCGATGTAGCGGCTGGGCGGGTGGGGATCTTTTTCGCGCAGGGTGCGGAAGACCTCGTCCAACGGCCGGCCGCTGAGACTGGCCATGTCGAACGGGTGGCGGTCGCAGAGCAACTGGTACATGACCACGCCCAGCGCGTAGATATCGGTTCTGGTGTCGGGTCGTTGGCGCTCGTTCAGCACCAACTGTTCGGGCGACATATAAGCCGGAGTGCCGATCACCGCCTGGGTAGCCGTTTGATTGAGATAATCTTCGCCTGTATCTTCAAGAGCCTTGGCCAGACCGAAGTCGATAATTTTTGCCGTGGGTTCGCCGTCCTTATCCGTAACCAGGATGTTGGACGGCTTCAAATCGCGATGCAACATGGCTTTTTGGTGAGCGTGGTTGATGCCGTCCAGCACCTGCATGAAGACCATCAGCCGTTCTTTCATATTGAGGCCCATATCTCTGCAGTACTGGGTCAAGGGAATGCCCTCGACGTACTCCATGGCAATCCAGGCATCGCCTTCCGGGGTTTGTCCGGCATCGAAGACCGTGGCGATGTGAGGGTGCTGCATCAGGGCCAGGGCCTGGTATTCTCGCTCGAAGCGGTCCAACTGCATGAGCGGCTGATGTAGTGCCGGAATGATTTTCAGGGCCACCTCGCGCTCGGGCATCTCCTGCCTGGCCAGGTAGACCCGACCCATGCCGCCGGAGCCGATTTCACGGATGATGGTAAACGGCCCTATTTGCCGCGCCTTTTTTTGCTCGGTTGATTCCTCCCGGGCGGTCGCTTCCGATAGAGTGGCGTCGCCGTCGAAGAAACCCGCTTTCAATTCATCGGCCCACGAGAACTCGTGTTTTTCCTGTTCCGGCAACTTGGGCGGCTGATGTTTGCTTTTTGCCGCGCGATGGGAAGCTTCCAAAATCTTGATCAGGGCGAAGCCGGTCTTGGGCGGCACATTGGCCAATCCCTCGTGTACCAGTTTGCGCTCGGATTCCGACAGGTCGAGTGTGTTATCCAACCAACTCGAGAGACTGGCCCCAACTGTTTCCGTGATCGTCGGGTTCTCGTCCAAAGAAGGTGCCTCCTGTCGGAGCGGGTTCTGTTGTTTTCGTCATTACTCTACTTCAATAACGAGCCCATGTTCATCTTATCGGACCAATAACCTAAATTGTCAAAAAAAAAACCGGCCGCCGCTTCCCTGGGGTGAAAGCGGCGGCCGGTCGATTATATAATATTTTTTGGATTCAGGGTTTGTTAAGCGATTGCAATACCGTCGGGGTCATTTTCGATGATGATGACTTCGCCGTCCTTGCCGGCCATGCGGATGCCGTCGGGGTCATTTTCGATGATGATGACTTCGCCGTCCTTGCCGGCCATGCGGATGCCGTCGGGGTCATTTTCGATGATGATGACTTCGCCGTCTTTACCGGCCATGCGCAGACCGTCGGGGTCATTTTCGATGATGATGACTTCGCCGTCTTTACCGGCCATGCGGATGCCGTCGGGGTCATTTTCGATGATGATGACTTCGCCGTCCTTGCCGGCCATGCGCAGACCGTCGGGATCGTTTTC
>JASJCB010000127.1 GCA_030066195.1 Acidobacteriota bacterium | reverse complement strand
CGCCATATTTTTGGATTGGCAAGAGAGTCCTCTTTGGAATCGGCAAATTTCGTGAGGGGGCTCTCACCCTAAACCTCGAATAATTTGCACATTTTCACCAGATTTTCTATCAGTTATCGTGCCGCCTATCAGCAATCGGGATTTGGAATGTGGTTTTATCCCTGCCCAATGTCACATGAAAAAAGAACCGAAGCGCATGCCCCGCAACATTGACGGTGCTCAATGCCAGATGCCGGTCCTTAACTAGGGAGTAGAGGTACTCTTCGATTTCCGTTTGGTTTAGCTGGTCTGGTGATCGCCTGTAATATTTCGCCAGGTTGTAGACTGTCCGAACGTAGGATTTCTGAGTTCTCACGGAGCGACCCCGGATGACGAGGTCACGAATCAATTTTTCCCTTAACGCTGATGTCCGGGCCATTTGAAAGCCTCCTTAAATTTCAATGCGGGGGATCTCCCCCTTACATTCAATTTAGAAGGCGAATGTTGCTACTCCAGGGCCTTGTTAAAGCGGGTCGCAAGGCGTGGTTTGACCGGGCAGGCATGACCAGAAAACGACGGACGGATTAAACACAAGTTGACAAGCTTGCCAAAAGCCCCTACCTCGAAGAGGTTTAGTCCAAAGTCGCTTATGTTGCGCGCAACATAAGTGAAGATCAGCGCGATCAGCGGCTGTATTTTTTATATCGTTCCCGACCGGAGCCAGGTTTCTCGAAGGCCGGTCCCCGGCTTTGTCAAGCCGGTGGTTCCTCGTGTTTTTTGCGACATGAGATTGCCCCGGTGACCGCGACCGCTTGTCCCCGTGGTTTCACCGATTGTGCTAGGATGTGGGCAGCCGATGAAAGGAGGTTGCCGGTGAGCGAGACCTACCGCTTGAGCCACAATGCCAAAACCGCGGGTTGAGCGGCCAAGATTCCACCCAAGGTCTTGGGTGATATTCTGGACGCCGTTCCCCATCGTCAAGACGCGAACCTGTTGGTGGGCTTCGGCTCTGCCGACGACGGGGCCGTCTATCGTCTGAGCGGGCATCAATGTCTCATCCAGACGGTGGACTTCTTTACGCCCATTGTCGACGATCCCTTTCAATTCGGTGAAATCGCCGCGGCCAATGCGCTCTCCGATGTCTACGCCATGGGCGGCCGGCCCCTGACCGCCCTCAGCCTGGTCTGTTACCCCTACAAGACCTGGCCCGCGGGCATCTTGCAACAAATCATGGCCGGCGGCGCCTCCAAGGTGGAAGAATCCGGAGCCCTGGTCGTCGGCGGCCACTCGGTGCAGGACAACGAGATCAAATTCGGTTTCGCGGTCACGGGCACCGTACACGATTCGGCCTTTTGGCGCAATGATACGCCCCAACCCGGCGATGCCCTGGTGCTCACCAAACCGCTGGGCACCGGAACCCTGACCACGGCCGTCAAAAAAGACCTCCTGGGCCCGGAATCGCTGGAAGTCCCCATCCGTGAAATGAGCCGCCTGAACGCGGCGGCGGCCGAGTGCGCCCGTCGCTACAAAGTGCACGCGGTTACCGACATTACCGGATTCGGGTTGATGGGCCACCTTTTTGAAATGTTGCGCGGCGAGGGCCGCGGCGCCCATATCCGTTGCGAGGCGTTGCCCCTGTTGCCGAATGTGTGGGACGCCATTGCGGCCGAGGCCTTCACCGGCGCCCACCAAACCAACCGGGTCTATGTGGCCGACTACGATATCCCCGAAACCACCGCGCTGGAACAATACGGCCAGGTTCTTTTCGACCCCCAAACCAGCGGCGGTCTCCTGATCTCCCTGCCGCCCGCGGACGCGGAAGCTCTGGCCGCGGACCTTGCGGCGGACGGGCATGCGGCGGCCGTTGTCGGCGAGGTAACCGGCGGGGCCGTCATCAATGTAACCGCCTGATTTCTGCCGGCGGAATCAAACAAACTTTAGTTATGGTTCCACGAGTCCAATAATCATTAGATGGACCCGGCTAATGTTTTTGAAAAGTTTTTGAGCTTATCGTATCTTTTTTTCCGCATGTATGGAGTGAAAGGGTTCTGCCAACCCTTGAAACCGGAAACCTCATCAGAGGTCCCGGAGAACAGAACGATCCGGTAATGATTCGCAACAGCGATCACTTTTGGGGCTCCGTTTCACGACGGAGCCCCCTTTTCATTCGTCAAAAAAGCGGCGATCAGTTGACCGGTTCCAGCTTATAAGTTTGCTTTTTGATGAGGATGACATCCTCCTCTTCTTCCTCGATGGTTTCCTTGATCCAGATAAAGCCGGCGTCCGCCTGATATAGCTTCTGCTTCACGGTGAGGGTGATGACGCCTTCCAGTTTACCGGAGGCTGTATAGACGCGCCAGCGGCGCGCCTTCGACTCGAATTCCCGGTTTTCCAACAACCAGAGGCGGTCGATTTGATCGACCATACCCCTTGCCAGCGGGGCTTTGTAGTCGGGACTGTCGAAGTCCCGGGCGGTGATCTTCTTGCCGTTGATGATCACAGCGCCTTTTTGGGCCTCGACCTCTTCCTCCATCAACGGGCGCGGCCTGACCGAATCGTCCTTGATCCGGCCCACCGGCTTTTCGGTTTTCAGATCCAGAACCAGGAAGTCCACATCGTTGGTGGAACCCAAATAGGCCCGATTCTGACCGATAGCGATCAGGCTGGCAGGCGTCCAATCGAAGATAAGCGCCCCTCTGGCCTCGCCGTTCTTACCTTTGTACACCGAATAATCGCCGTGACGTCTGAAATCGTTTTTCAACAGCAGGGTATCCCGCTCCTCGTCCAATCGGGCCAGGCGGATTTCCGCGCCCCGTTGATCGGGTTTCCATATATCGCCCGCGTCCACATACAACACCCGGTTCTCATCGATGAACCTGGTGCCGTGTTTCAACGATTTGTCGTTCATGAGGAATTGCTTCAGGTAGTTGCCCTCGAGGTCGAAGTACAGAAAACGCCGACCGCCCTGATCGAGCAGGACAAGAGTTCTCCCCTGTAGATGTTCCAGGCGCGTACCATAACGAAACTCGCCGGGACCCTCACCGGTACGGCCGAAGATGCGGACTTCCCGGCCCTTGTCGTCCAGGTGCACGATTTGCGATTCTCTCATATCCAACAGGTAGACATGGCCGCTCGGCAGCACGGTCAGGTGGCTGACACCAGTGACGATTTCTGAAAGATCACGGGCGTCCGTGACCCATCCCTCTCCTCCAAAAAAAAGAATCATCAGGATAGAAGTAAACATGGGCACATCTCCATTCAATTAATTTCCCCTTGCCTGTGAAAATTCTATCATCAAAATCGGCTTTAACCCAAGTTTAACACTTCAGCGGCTCTCAAGATGTACATTCAGCCGTGATAAAACACGGAGGATCATCATTGAATCGTTCCCAAATCACCCTGATGTCAATCGGCCTTCTCCTGACCGCTCTTATTTTATTTCTGATCCTCAAACCTCAACCCCATACGGCGCCCGCCCCTGCTGTCGCGATGGAAGTCTCGCGGGAAGCCGCGCCGAAGCCCGCGAAAGCGGCCGGGCAATCAACCGTCAAGGTATTCGGCAAGGTAGTCGATGCCGCCGACGGCGCGCCCGTTCCCAATGCCGGACTGTACCTGGTCCTGCCTGGAGGCGGAGAAACCGCGCTGAATACCGCGTCGGATGAGCGCGGCGATTTTCAATTCGAACTGATGCAAGCCGGCGTTTTCAGGCTATATGCCGCTTCCGGCGAAACCTGGTCCTTTCAGCGCCGCGACCAGATGCATCAACTGGAAGTCGGCCCGAAGGTGGACTCGGTCGGCCCGCTGACGCTCTACATGATGCCCGGCGTTCCCGTAAAGATACAATTGCGCGACGCCCTTTCCGGCAACCCCGTCGAGGGCGCGGACCTGACCACCGCCAAAAAAAGCGCCCGTACGAATTCCGACGGCAAGGCAACACTGACACTACCCGCCGATCAGTGGGCGTTGAAGGTTTCCGCGTCGGGTTTCGCACCGTTGCGGCAAACGCTGGACCTTGGCGCCGGTCGCCCCATGGAACTGGTGTTGAAGCTGCAACCGGCCGGACGCGCCGTGGGACAGGTGACCGATGTCGCCGGATCGCCGGCGGCGGGCGTTCTCATCACCGCCGAGCAGCGAAAGCTGCGCTGGGAAACCCATAGCGACGATGACGGGCGCTTTGTTTTGGATTCCCTGCACCCGGGTACCCCGTTCGACCTGCATTTCGAGAAGGAGGGTTTCGAATCGAAAACCCTGACGAACCAATCGGCCCCCGTCGATCGACCGGCAAGGTATCGGGTCATCCTGAAGGCCGCGGAGATCGTGCGCTATGAACTGAGCGGCACGGTGCGCTTGCGTGGCGGCGGCCCCTTGGAGGGCGCCGAGGTTCGCCTGGAAGGTTCGGTCGGCAGCGTCTTCACGCAGGCGGACGGAACCTTCCTGCTGGCCGACGCGACCATGGAACCCGAACATCACTACAGCCTGCTGGTTACCCTGGACGGCTATTCGCCGCGAGCGATCCCCGTTGCGGCCCCCACCGAGGAACGCCGCATCGAGTTCCTCATCAGCATGTTGCCGGCGCGATCCGTCAGCGGCATGGTCACCGACAAGGACGGC
Organism: Acidobacteriota bacterium; assembly: GCA_030066195.1. Classification (GTDB taxonomy): domain Bacteria; phylum Acidobacteriota; class Holophagae; order Acanthopleuribacterales; family Acanthopleuribacteraceae; genus JASJCB01. The sequence goes on along the minus strand of JASJCB010000127.1, from coordinate 24,731 downwards.
TCGCCGATTGCCGATGTCCACATCGATGCCGAATGCCTGGAAAACAGCGTCGTCATTCAACAAATGGAAACCGTCAGCGACCACCGCGGCGCCTTTCAGCTATCCGGCCTCAATCACAAGGTCCGCCTGACCCTGAGCGCGGCCGGCTATGTGCCGCAACAGGTCCGTTTGGAGCCGGATCGGGACCGGGTGAGCATCACCTTGGATCGACAAACCTTTATCGATGGTTTTGTGATCGACAAAAGGGACGAGCCGGTAACCGACTTCACCATTCAGCTGTTGTCCGGGGTCAACGCTCACGGTTTGGAGCATCCAAGCCTGGATCGCGCCCGGCTGGAAACTCCCGTTCAGAACCCGGAAGGTCGTTTCACCATTCCCGGCCCCCCGCCCGGCGTCAACCATTCCTGGCTCTTTCAGGCTGAAGGCTACCTGCCGACCCGCTTAAGAGTCACCTCGGAGGATACCGAACTTACCGTCACCCTGCCGCGAACCAGCAGGGAACTGAAAGCTTTGGTCAGGAGAAGCGATCAGCTTCAAAACCTGGAAGTGACCGCCTATGTCATGGCCCGAACACGCGATTTTCCCTGGGATGCCTGGCACGCCGGCGCCTCCGATCCCGATGTGGTCGCGGTGCATCCTGCCGTGTTTACGCGGAGCGCCGCTTTCGAGATCGAGAACCTGCCGGAAAGCCTGCCCCTCTTCCTGGTCGCCACCGCCGACGGAAAGGCTGTATCCCTGCTTGACTCCAGGGAATCCACCCACGTAAGCACCGACGGCAGGCGCGCCAAGATAAGAATCGACAAAACCGGTACCGTCTTCCTCCCGTCGAGTAACAAACCCGATGAGAAACTTGATCTCCCCGACACGGCCTGGTTGGTTCTGAAAGACAGGTTTAATTTCGTTACCTTGCTCATGAAACCCGAGGCGGTGGTGACCTGCCGGGTCAACCGGGAGCAACTACCGGGCGCCATGGAAATGATGATCTCGCGCAAAGACGGTGATAAATACCGTCGCCGGCTCCCCCTGTCCGAGGATCGAGCGTTGTTCGACGGTCTGCAGCCCGGAACCTATACCGCGGCCGTCTACGGCGACGACCCAAACGGCGTTTTCGGTGTGCTCAGCTCCAAGGAAATCACCCTGAAAGAGGGAGAATCTCAAACCTTTGACTTCGGTTTCGACGAAAACCACGTCCTGGAAGGCGTGGTCGGCGTAGCCGGTACTCCGGTTCCCAACGCCCTGCTGGTGTTGAAGCACCCGGCCGGATTGCCGCCGCGACAAACCCGAACGGACGGCGGCGGCGCCTTTCGCTTCGAGCACCTGGCCGATCCCGCCTACGAACTGGTCTACCTGGGCAACCGCGCCCATCATCCCAGGGATTTGCGGTTCCTCTTCCGAAGCCACCCCAATATGCGGGAAGTCTCGCCGGGCACGGGGCAAAGTATCGACTTCGCGGCCTACGGCAGCATCACCGGAAGGGCCGCGCGCGAGAGCGTCAGTTGGCGCGTCTTCATGGTCGGCAAGACCAACGCCGGCCAAACCTATTACCGAACCGCCGCGCCCACGTCGCAAGGTTTCTTCAATATCTACGAGGTTCCCCCCGGCAACTACCGGCTCAGTCGATCCGTTTCCCATGGAGAGCCCCAAGTCCTGGTCGCGGACCTGGCCGTGGGTGAGGGCGAACACATCGATCTGGGCGAACTGATCCCGGAGGAGAAGGGGTCGCTTCGCTTGAGTTTCGACGATGCCGTTCCCCAAGACTGCCTGTTCCGTGTGGTGGTTTATCCGAAGGGCGGTCTCTCGACCGATGAACCGTTAAAGGAACGCACCTTCAGCGGCCCGGACCGACAGGTGATGTTGGACAACCTGTCCGCCGGACCCGTCGATGTGTGGCTACGCATGATCGGTTGCAGCACCGTTCTGGCCGATGAGACCTTGCAGGGCGTGATCTACCCGGACCAGGTCACCGGCCTGCCGGTTCGCCTCAGCCGGGAAACCGAACTATCCGTGCGCCTCGAAATCGACCCCAGGCGACGAAACACCTCGGGCAGCTTCCGAGAATTTCCCGAATCCGTATCCATGATCCATGTTCAAAGCGGTCAGCAGGTAATCTTCCGCCCATTGGAGGAGAACGACGGCCGACCGCCGCTGTCCAAGGGCGAGGCGGTCTACACCACGGGGTTTGCCTGGGCCCGAGGGTTTCCCCCGGGCGAATGGATGCTGAGCGTGGAATTCAAAGCTCTGGATCCCCTCTACAAAATCCTGACCCTGACGCCGGGCGAGCGGGTTTTCGTAAACGTCTACTAGCAGGAAAGGCCGGGGATAGACCGGCCCGGATGCGTCCATGTGACTTTCAATTAGCCAGTTCGCTATCCTCGCGGGGCGATTTGACCACCGGATAGAACAATTGAGCGTACCAGGGGTCCTTGGGGTCGTGTTCCAAGCCGAAGACCGTGGGGTAGCGCCGGGTGATGCGCCCCGTGCCGTAGAGCAGATCCCAGAAGAAGAGAAAGTTCCCGAAGTTGCCGTTGGGATTGCTGATACCGTCCGCCTCGGAGGCGCCGTGGTGGGCGTAATGGGTCGCCGGGGTGGAGATGGTGTGCTCCAAGAGCCAGGCGAGCGGAGCCAGGACCTTGTATTTGTAGAGGGGCCGATCCCAACGTACCTCCGCATGGGCCCCGATGACCACCAACATCTTCAGTGAGGCATACAAGGGCATGATCTTCCACAAACCCAGGTAGGCCATGATGAACAACAGGTACAGCGAGGGCATGATCGCGTAGTAGAGCACGCCGTTGCGATAGATCAGCCCCACGCCCATCTCGGGCGAGGCGTGGTGGCAGCGATGCACTTTCCACAACAGCGGCACCGTGTGCGAAGCGCGGTGGTACCAATAATTGGCGTTGTCCTCCACCACCAACACGATCAGGAACATGGTCCACAAGGGCAAGGCGGCAAAGCGGTCCTGTAATTGGGGGGTAGCGGCGCTCATGGCGCCGGTGACCAGGAAACCGATTGCCGGATAATAGACGAACGCAAACAACAGGAAGGTGGAAACTTCCAGGATCAGGTCGTGTTTGTTGCGTCGCGAGTTCTTCAGGTAACCCCGCAAGACCTCCGGCAGGCCGAATAAGATGACCAGGGAAATGACGACCGCATATTCAGGAATATCCACGGGAACCTCCGGGATGAATGGATGTTCCAATGATACGGTGCCGGCTCTATGACTTCAAGGGCAGACGGCCTCGACCCAATTGAAGTACCCCCAAACCTGTAATGCATTCTCTTGGGTATCAAGCACTCTCCGGACGTACCCCACGTTCGCGAGTTGATGCTTGACGAGATGCCGGGCTCCTGGTACTATTTTCATGCATTTTCATTTTGAATATTTTCAAGAAGGTCTATGATGACTTTTAGATCAGTGCATTGCTTACTTTGTGTGCTCATCTTGAGCGGTTCTGCTTTTTCCTTTGGTCAAGACATGGATGTAGATGGCAACATTGAAACGTTTCGAGTGGTGCCCTATGAGGGCGAACTTCTTTCGCTGGTTGAATATCACCAGCAGGTGAAGGCGCGTGTCGAGGCCTTGCAAGTCGATATGCAAAAAGGGAAAATCCAGAACTTGGAAGGTATAAGCATCAATGCCGGAAGAATGTCCGTTTCCGGCAGGCATCACCCCGACCTGATTCCTTTCGAACGCCTTTTTCTTGCTCATGCGGGTTACATGGTCAACGGTGAGTCTTATCGAAAAGTAGTCGGAATGGAGTTGGTTCGGCGAGGCGTCGCAAGCCAAAGTGTCGAGATATACACAAATCTCTTAATGGAGATGCCGCAACTGGAGGTGGATTTTGCCGCTTACGAGAAAGCTCGACTCAACAAAATCTACCGTCAAATCCAGAGGCAGGGTGGTCAAATCGATGACCTGTTTGTGAAGAACTATATTCGGCACATGGAAGACATGGAGGATTATCATGAATCCTTATATCTGGACTGGCAGTACAGGACACTTAGCGCTATTCCGCTTAAAGATGCTCGCTTCATTACTTCCTTCATCATAGAGCAGTATACTCCAGGTTTTGTTCAAAATTACTCCATGGATGACGGTTCATTTGATGAGGATGTAGCTAAGGTTTTTAGTCAACTGACTCCAGAAATGATTCAAAAACTGATTGATGAGACTAACCAATAGGAGGCCAAGGTGAAGTATTTTCTTCTTTCTCTATTCTGCGCTGCTCCTTTTTCAAGCGCCGGCATCACCATGGATGCCTCTAGTAGTCATTGTGCCTGTTTTGATGAGTTAGGAACTGTTATTTACGGTGGCAGCACGGTCACGGGCCAGAGTAAAAGGAACCTTTTTCTAACCCACATCGCATATGTCAAGGCGAAACTCTATCGTGACGGCATCGGGGTATTCGGGGATATCGTCAAGCAGGAATGGAAGACCAACACATCCACTCCCGTCTTCGTGAGCGTGCAGAACTCTGTCAAAACCAGCCCGAACAGTTACTCGGTTACGGTTACTCACATTTCCAGTGAAGAGGTGGATATCACCGGCGTCCCCATGTATAGCCCCAGCCCGGACATTATCAACACAACGACGGATTCATGTGAATTGGCTATGCCTGAAGCCTGCTCGGAAATTCGAAAGGCCGATGAGTCCTGTAGTCACTCCCCTCTGGTTATCGACCTTGGTCAGGACGGATTTCAATTCGGCGGCAGTGATAACCCGGTTTCATTCGATCTTTATGGAACCGGCTTCCCTTTGAGTCTACAGTGGGTCACCCCGAATGGTAACGACGCATTTCTGGTCCATGACATCAATGGGAACGGAAGGGTAGATGACGGCAAGGAACTGTTCGGCAACGGCACGAGAATGGTCCATGAGGGAGACCGCCTCGCAGAAAACGGCTTCATTGCATTATCCCAACACGACGACAAACCAGCCGGTGGAAACAATGACGGCTTGATTACCTCGTCCGACCCTGTTTGGCAGAAGCTCCGCTTGTGGATAGACCTGGACACCGACGGCCGTTCATCCAGCCATGAAATGTTTGCCCTCGATGATTTCGGACTCACCCATTTGGAGACGATCCCGAGGGAAAGCAAAAGAAAAGACCGCCACGGCAACAAGCTGACGTTCTGGAGCTGGACCTACAATATGAACCGGGCGGGGAATCATAAATATAAAATGGTCGATGTCTTCTTCAAAGAAGTCGCTCTCGATAACTAACTGCCGAATCTGCCGGGTGGTCTTCTCCCGTCGGCCCGTCACTGGCAGCAACGGTGATCGGGTGTTCATTCTGGTCAGCCGTTTGTCCCGGCCTCACTGGTTTGAAGCGAGGCCTTGATCACCGGCGCTTCAGCCGTCGGGGTGGTCGCTCGGCGGCGGGTTCTCGTCTTTGTTGATGATGGGATCGTCGGATGTGTCGTCATCCTTGGGTTTTTGGTCGCTGCATTTTTTGTTTTTCGGATGGTTGGGGTCATCCTTGCGGCGCCCGCGGGCATGTCCCCGACCGGGATGATCGACGCGTTCCTTAACCGATGTACTCATGTCAGCCTCCTTCAAGGGTTTACTGTCAGATTCACCCTTAATAAGGACAATCGAGGCGAAACGGTATCACCGCATTTCAAATTATTCGGCGCAACGCGGTTCATATCTTCGCGCCGGGAAACAGAAAGCGGTGACCGCGTTGTTTTTCGGCCCCTCGGTCGGCGAGTATTTCCATCGTCTCCACCTATAACAAGCCGATTTTTGGATTTGACAACCAAATACAGCTGATTGCCTGCATATTGGAGTTGCGGATCTCGTTTTACGGCCTGATCCGTTGATTCTCGCCGCCCGGGATCGAGAAATCTCAAAAAATTTCTCGATATTGAAAGTCGGAGAGCAAAGAATCAGTCCTCATTCTTTGCGCACCGAAAGTTCAGGGTCAAAGAATAAGTTTTCATTCTTTGCCCCCGAAAAATCCGGGCCAAGTAACGACAACTGATTTCTTCCACATTACTTTTCAGTGCGCAAAGAATGAGATCTCATTCTTTGCTCCTGACTTTACCGGGTCGAGGAATCAGGCCTCATACTTTGCCCCTGACTTTTCCGGGTCGAGAAATCGGAAAGGATTCTTTGACGCTCAGTTTATCGAAACAACTTATGACAACCGGAAATGAGCTCCTGCCGGTCCGAACCGACAATCAAAAAACAGCTTGAGTCAAGAGCGGGAGCTCCGGTCGGGACTTCAATTCTCGAAGTCCCGACCGGGGTTTGTCCGTTGCCAATTCAGGTTACTCGTGACCGTACTTTTTGCGGTAGCGTTCGAAGAGCGCCTGCTGACGGCCCGGGATCTGGATCTTGCGGCCTTGGATGAAGGCGTGCTCCAGGTTCTGGCCGCGCATGTCCAACGCGTCGCCGGAGCTGACGAACAAGGTGGCGTCCTTACCCGTTTCCAGGCTGCCGGTCGTCTTGTCGATGCCCAGGATTTGCGCCGTCGACAGGGTGATCGCCTTGACCGCTTCCTCGTAGGGCAAACCGTAGGCAACGGCCGTACCGGCGTAAAAAGCCAGGTTGCGGCTGTTGGTGCGGCTTCCGTAACTCAGGCAGAAACGGACACCGGCCTCGTGTAACAGGGCGGGACGCTTGAAGGCCTCGTCAATGTCGCCGTGAGCTTCAGTCGGCCTGGCGTGCACGTCGGATAAAACCACGGGAATGTCGTGCTCCACCAGGAACTGTTTGGCCATCAAGGCCTGCTCGCCGCCTACGATCGCGATCGATTTGACGCCCGACTCCTTGGCGAAGCTGACGCTTTCCACGATGCTCTTGGCGTCGTCGGTGTGAATAAACAGCGTCTTCTCGCCGGTGAACAAGCCTTCCATGGCTTCCAGCTTCAGGTTGGTTGCCTTCTTGGACAGCTTGCGGTAGTTGACCGCGTCGTTGAAGGCCTTGCGCAGGCCGTCCATCTGGGCTTGATAGTTCTCGTTTTTAACACGTTTCACCGAAAAGGTGGCGAAGTCGAACTGACGGCGCATACGCGCGGGCCAATCCACATGAATGCCGTCGTCTACTCTATAAGCCGCGTCTTCCCAGTTCCATGCATCCAGCTGTACGATAGAGGACGTACCGCGTACGCCCCTGCCGCCCGGGGTGATCTGGGCGGTCAGGATGCCGTTGAAGCGCATGGTGGGGATGAGTTCCGAATCGGTGTTGTAGGCGATCAGCGAACGCACGTTGGGGTTCACATTGCCCGTCTCGTTGACATCGTTGGTCGCGCGCACGCTGTTTACCTCACTCAGGCCCAGCGACGTCACCGGCAGGATGAAACCGGGGTAGATATGCTTGCCGGTGGTGTCGACCACGTCGTACTCGGCGCGGTTGACGCGAATGGAGGTCTGATCCGCCACCGCGGTCAGCTTGCCGTCTTTGAAAGCGACGACCGCGTTTTCAATCACCTGGCCGTTGCCCAGGTGTGCGGTGCCGCCCACCAACATGATGGGTTTTTCTTGAGGCGGGGCGGGTACCGGAACCTGCGCCCAACAGAATGCGCCGCTCAACAGCAGCAGGGTGCCTATTTTAGTCATGGATCGTTACCTCCACCAGATCACCGTTCATGTCGACAAAATCGTCGCAGTGCCAGTCACGGGGACGGCGTCCGAAGGCGGGTATGGTGGGTCCGCCGTTCTTCTTTTCCTTGCGCATCTTCTGGATCAGACGTGCGCGCTCCAAACGATTGGCCTCGCGCAACTGCTTGTCCTTCTCCCAATCGAACAGCACCTTGCCGTCCACCATGGTTTTCTCGACCCTGGCGTAGATGGACATGGGGTTGGCGGTCCACAGCACCAGGTCGGCGTCCTTGCCCACCTTGACGGAGCCCATGCGGTCATCCAGGCGCAGCAGTTTGGCCGGGTTCAGCGTGACCAGTTTCAGCGCGTCTTCTTCAGACATGCCGCCGTATTTGATCGACTTGGCGGCTTCCTGGTTCAGGCGGCGCGACATCTCGGAATCGTCCGAGTTGACGGCGACCACCACGCCCTCGTTGTGCATCAGCACCTGGTTGTAGGGAATGGCGTAGCGCACTTCCCATTTGTAGGCCCACCAGTCGGCGAAGCTGGAACCGCCGGCGCCGTGCTCGGCCATTTTGTCGGCCACCTTGTAGCCTTCCAGGATGTGGGTGAAGGTGTTGACGCGGAAATCGAATTGCTCGGCGATCTTCATCAACATATTGATTTCAGACTGCACGTAGCTGTGGCAGGTAATGAAACGCTTGCCTTCCAAGATCTCGGCCATGGCGTCCATGGTCAGGTCGCGGCGCGGCGGAGCGGTCTCGGCCTTTTCCGCGTCGGAAAGCGCGTTGTACTCGTCCCATGCCTTCCGGTAATCGAGGGCCGTGGTGAAAGCGTCCAGGAAGACCTGCGCCACGCCCATGCGGGTTTGCGGGTAGCGGATGGAGGCGTTGTTGCTGGAGCGCTTCACGTTTTCACCCAGCGCGAACTTGATGAAACCGGCGGCGCCCTCGATCAGCATTTCTTGAGGCGTTGCGCCCCAACGCATCTTCACCAGCGCGCTCTGGCCGCCGATGGGGTTGGCCGAACCGTGCAGCAATTGGGCCGCGGTCACGCCTCCGGCCAGGTTGCGGTAAATGGCGATGTCCTCGGGATCGACCACATCGTTCATGCGCACCATGCCGGAGTTGGTCACGAAGTCGTTGACGCTGTGCAGGGCGATGTGGCTGTGCTCGTCGATGATGCCCGGGGTCAGGTGCTTGTCCTTGCCGTCCACCGTTGTCGCGCCGCGCGCCCTCAGGTTCTTGCCGATTTTGGCGATCTTGCCGTCCTTCACCAGTACGTCGGTGTCTTCCAAGATACCGTCGTCCTCGTTGGTCCAGACGGTGGCGCCCTTGATCAGAATGGTTTCTGCCTGGGGCGCTTCGGTCCAACCATAGGGAAGGAAGGGATGCGTCACGGCGCCGACGGTAGTTGCATCGGCGTCCTTGTCGTCGCCCTTGCCTTTCTTACCGCCTTTGCCTTTTTTGCCTTTGCCTTTCTTGCCTTTGGCGTCCTTATCGTTGTCTTTCTTTGCGGCAAGGGGCCCCTGGTAGGCTGCCTTCCAAGAGACCCAACTGCCGTCGCCCAATTCGCCCTGGCCGACCCAGTCCTTGCCGCTCTTCCAGCCGCTGAGGCGCACGTCGTCCTTGCCTTTCTCGGGTGAAAAGCTAAGGGTGACCAGGTCGCCGTCGAATTTTGCCTTGATGCTGATGTCGCCGGAACCGGGCTTGCCCTTCTTCTTGTCATCCTTTTTATCGGCCTTGTCGTCGCCCTCTTCCTTGGGGCCCGGGATCTTGGCCTTGTACTTACCGGGTTTGCCGCTGATCTCCACGGTCCAGGTTTGGTCGCCGATGCTCAGGGCGTATTTACCCGCGTGATCGCCTTTTGCTTCGCGCTTGAGCATGTGGCGCCGGCCCTGGATCCAGTTCTCATGGATCTTGGTGTCCTTCTCGAAGACGGGTCCGGAGGTGATCAGGAAGTTGGCCAGTTTGCCGGTAGCCAGGCTGCCCACCCGATCGTCTATTTTCAACACGGACGCGGGGGTGTGGGTGAGCGCCTTCAGAGCGGTCGTCTCGCTGAGGCCGTGTTTGATCGCCTTGCGCACGTTGCCCATAAAGCCGGAGGCCGGGCGCAGGCCGGAGGTGGTGAGGGCGAATTCGATGCCCGCTTTCTCCAGCGCGGCGGGGTTGGTCGGCGCCAGTTCCCAGTGTTTCATATCGGCCATAGAAACTGCCTGTGCGTCATACGGATCTTCCACATCCATGGCCTTGGGGAAGTTGACGGGAACGATCAGGGACGCGCCCGTTTTCTTGACGGCATCGACGCGCTTATAGCTGTCGCCGCCGGTTTTGAAGATGTACTGTACGCCGAACTCGTCGCCCACGCTGTCGGCGCGCAACACGCTCATCCAATCGCCGGTTTCGAAGATCTGGGGCAGGTCCTGTTGCTCGCTCCACGCCTCCAGGGATTGATCGCGGAAGGGTTTGACCTTGTGGGCGTTATACCACTCCGCATCCATAAACGTCTGGCGCAGCAGGGCGACAGAACCCATCATGGAACCGGGATAGGTCTGGGTAGAAACACCTTTGCGGAAGGAGTAATGGGCGGCGACGCGGGGCGCCAACATATCCTGGTTATCGCGTTCCTTGCCCAGGGTCACCGCGGTGGAGGTACCGCGCGCAATGCCGTCGGAACGCATGGAAAGAACGGTGCCGAAACCAATGCCGCGCATGCTCTTGGCGGTTTTTTCATCGGCGGTGTAAATTTCCCCGGCATTGAACTCCGAGCGAATCGCCTGGTTGGGGCTGTAAGCGCCCTTGGTCTTGGAATCGAGTTGCTCGGGCCGACTGAAGAAGCCGCCCCCGCCGCGAGGCTCGCGCTTGGCCTGCTTCACGCCGTAAGTGGTATAGGGATCGATAAACGAGGGATAAACGAACTTTCCCTTCAGGTCGACAACCTGATAACCGTCCGGTATTTGGAGGTCTTTGCCCACGGCTTCGATGACCCGGTCGCGGATCAGGAGCACGGCGCCCTCTATTTTGGTTTGGTAATCGGTGAAAACGGTCGCGTTGGTGAACGCGTAGGCTTCCGCACGTTTGTCTTGGACATCGTTGACCGCGAAGGTTTCTTGGGCCTGGACTCCGAGACTGAGCAGTGCGAGCAGCAGTACAGCATATTTCTTCATTAAACTAACCTGCACTTCCCACATCATTTTTTTGTTCATCAGGGCTTCCGAAAACGGTAATGCCGCCCATTTAGTCGCCTGAACGGTCCCCACGGGTGCAGGCGGCCCGCCGACCACCGGTTGCTTGCGTTGCTCGAAGGGTTCACGAAGGAAAGGTCACCCTTCTCGATTATGATCAGGTAATCGAAGTAATAAGACGGGAATTCGGATCTTGAAGCTAGAATTCCATGAGCAACTTTCAGCGGCTGTCCGCCGTCTTTCTCTGAGACAAGATAAGCAGCAGATAGTAATGGGGATAGAAGTCGTTGTGATTGGTATCCATGCTCACTCGTCGGCCCGGTGAAACCGCGGAATAGATGGTGCACTTGGGCTCGTCCAAATCCATACGGAAATGGCGATCGATGGGAATGGAAAACGCCTCCGGTTTGTTGTCGTAGCGCTTGCGGGTTACCTCCAAAGCGTCCCGGGTAATCACGACCTCGTTGGTCCATTGCAGGTATTCACGGCTCTCCATTTGCCGCAGTAACCGCCAGGCCATGGCGGAACAGGTCAGATCCCTGATTTCACCGAAGACAGGGTCGTCCTGGCGGAGTTCCAGTTTGACCGTGCTGCCTCGCAAAGGCGTCAGCTTTAGATTGAAGTAACCCGAAGCGGACAACACCGACTCGCGAAAATGAATGCGGATACGGCGCAGGTCGTCGTAGTACACGTGCTTGCGTCCGAAGATATGCCGCCGCACCAGCCCGTGTTCATAGAATTCCACCCGGCCGAACAAACCCTCCAAGGCCACCAGGAACAGCACCCAGGTCAAAGTTAGAGGCACTACCTGAACGCCCAAAGTATTCCCCCGGCGCAACAGGTAGACCTCGGCAAACACCAGAAAGGCCAGGAACAGGCCGGCGGGCAATAACCACAACACACTGCGTTTGCCGCGTTTGAAAAAGAATCGACCCATTTTGAGTTGGTTTCCGCTATGACCGGTGGACATGCCGCTCAAAGCCAGGTAGAGCAGAAAGGCGTTGCGGGACCAGGCGCGAAGTCTGAGCACGGGTTGTTCATCGCCGATGGACCAGATCTGAAGATGGTTGTCTTGAATGGCCGGTTGGGTCAACTCCTCGACCGGAATGGGATCGCGGCGACCCAGGGAGAGGCCCCGGCTGTCCAACCGCCAGCCATTACCGGTCAAGGCTTCCCCGCGGGCAATGCGTTGCCTGAGGATGGACGGCAGGCGCTGGTTCAAGGCGTGGAGCCATTCGGCAAAGCCGTCGTCGTTGCGGATTTGCAGGTGGGTTATGGTAACCAGGCGATCTTGACAGCCCAGGCGGATTTTGTGCAGCCAGCCCTGATTTTCCCTGTCCCTATGATCGACCGCGCGGTAATCGAAACGGTCGATTTCGTCCAAGGAGAACAGGTGTTGCTGCTGCCCCATATGCACCGTCAGGGTTTTTTCGTAGACATTGCTCACCACGCCGTCCAACTTTCCGCGCCAATAGCTGAGGGCCAGATCCCAGAACACGGCCAGGGAGAAAAGAGCGGGCAATCCAACGGTTTGAAGTAAGACCAGGGGGTCGGTCTGCCGCGTCAATTCCGTCACGCAATAGACGGCTGCCAGGAAAGCCAGAATGATCATCAAGGGTCCGGTGGCCAGTTTGGAGCGATGGTGCCCGCGGGTTGAAAAACCTATGATGTGTCTGCCCCAACTGGTATCCGGCATGTTGCGTCCCTTTCTACTCCAGACGGTCGGCGTATTTCTTCATAAAGTAGCGCAGTTGATGATAGGACAAGCCCAAATATCTTGCGGCGCCCGCCTGGTTGCCTCCTTCCTCCGTCAGTGCTTCGCGGATCAGGTGACATTCGTAGGCTTCGGTTTTTTCCTTGAAGGTCTCGCCTTGGATAAACTCCTCGGGTCGGAATTGCAGGCCCAAATCCTCGGGCGTGATATCGTTGGTGGCGCCGCGATAGACCGCGCGTTCCACAATGTTCTTCAGTTCGCGCACATTGCCCGGGAAACGGTAGCGTTTCAGTGCCTCGTAGGCCGATTTGGTGAAGTGTTTGCCCTTGAATTCGGGGATTTCTTCCATAAAGCGGTGCAGGAAGAAGCGAGCCAGAATTTCCACATCGCCCTGGCGATCGCGCAACGGCGGCATGTTGATTTCTTCGAAGGTCAGGCGGTCGTAAAGGTCGCGCATGAACTTGCCGTCTTCCATGCTTTTCTTCAGGTCGGCGTTGGTTGCGGCGACAATGCGCGTATTGACGCGCAGTTCCTGGTTGCCGCCCACCCGGCGAAAGGTGCCGTATTCCACCACGCGCATGATCTTTTGCTGGAAATCCAGAGACATATTGCCGATTTCGTCCAGGAACAAGGTTCCCTTGTCGGCCAGTTCGAATTTACCGGGATTCCGCTTGCTCGCGCCGGTAAACGCGCCCGGCTCGTAGCCGAACAACTCGCTTTCCAGCAGGCTGTCGGAGAAGGCGGCGCAGTTGACCACGATCAAGGGGCGGCTATTGTCGCCGCTCTCGTCGTGAATGGCGTGGGCAACGAGTTCCTTGCCGGTGCCGCGCTCGCCGGTAATGAGCACCGGCCTTGGAATGCGGCTGACGCGGCGGATCTTTTCCTGCACGGCCATAATCTGCGGCGAGTTGCCGATCATGCGGTAACGGCTGCGCTCCATGTCGGACAGGTAGCGAAAGCGTTCTTCCAACTCCCGGTTACGCTCCATCATGGCCACAATACGGTTGATCTTGTCCATCTGGGTACGGATCAGGGGCCGGAAATTATCGCCGCGAAACAGAAAATCGGTGGCGCCCGCCTCGATCAACTCGCTGCCGTGAGTTGGATTGGTTTGCTCGACGGCTACCACCAACGGCAGGTCTTTATAGGTCCGGCGCAGCTCGACCACGGTTTCCAATCCGCCGCGAGGATTGCCTTCCAGCAGGTCCTCGATGATCACCAGGCGAATGTCGTTATCTCCGGCCAAAGCGTCTTTCAGGTCCTTTTTATGGGTGACCAGGGTGACCTCACAGTCGTCACCGGCCAGGTCTGACATGAGTGTGGAAAGCGGTGTAAGATCGCTACCGCCGGGATCGTCCAAAATAATGATGTGATTGCTCAAGGTGAACTCCACCGCTTCTTTACCGAATGCCCTCTTCATCATAGCCCATAGTGAGACTTTTCACCAGATATGTGAAAAAGTCTCAGACCCTATTATCAAGGTGATGCCAGGCCCTGCCCAAAGAACCTTTGTCTACCAACGGTTTCGGGTTTTTCAGCATGCCGGCACGGGTTTTGGTATAGAGAAAAGTGAGTGAGTACAGCCATCGGGTGTGTCGTGAGACGCGGCCGAAACTTGAGGTGGCGGGGACCTGGGCATCCCGTTTGTGGTACAACCTCCCCCCAAACCCAACCCCACCACGAATGGGACCACGGGTCTCCCGCACGCCGCTTCAACTCACCAGGCACAAGCAGTAACGTGTTGAGACTTTTTCTCGACCGTGGCCGAACCTTCCAATCCGCTTGGAGCAACGGGCTGAAATACAAACGGCTCCCGGGTGAGGAGTCGATTGCGCCGCCGGCACTCCGGCAGACGTTCTGCCGAGTAAAGCATTCCGATCGATGGGAGCCGGTGTCCGGGAAAAGCCGGGGACCCGATGATCCCCGGCTTCGATTGTGTCAGATCAGTTATCTTTGGGCAGCAGTTTCCGCATGGGAACGGCAATCACAAAGAAGATGATGCCCGCGCCGACGATTGTCGAGGTAATGAACCAGAACATGCCGGGCATAACGGCGACGCCTTCCTGAGACGCGGCGTCCAGAATGGCTTGCAGTGAGCTGCGATAGGCTTCCACATCTTTGTTGGCGATGATGGTGGGATCGATCTTTTCCAGAATGTTGGGATCGACCCCGGCCAGGTACTCATCAGTGAGGCTGTCCCCCAAACTACCCATGGCGCTGTCCGCACGGTTGAACTCGGTAAAGTTGAAGCGACCGGCAACCAGACCGGCAATCAGGTTCCCTAGAGAAGTGGCCAGGAACCAGATCCCCATGGTTTGACCCACAATGCGCTTGGGAGCCAGTTTGGTCATGGTAGACAGGCCGACGGGGCTGAGGCAGAGTTCGCCGATGGTGTGGAGCAGGTAGGTCAGGGTCAGGAAGGTGACGCCCACCTTGCCCTGGTCCACGGCCAGTTTGGCGGCCAGGAACATGACACCGAAACCCAGGCCCAGGAAGACAAGCCCGAAGGCAAATTTGATGGGGCTGGAAGGTTCCAGGTGGCGCTTGGCCAACCAAATCCACAACCATCCGAAGAACGGGGCCAGGATGATGATGAAGATGGCGTTGATAGACTGCAACCAACTGGCCGGCATTTCCCAATCAAACATCACGCGATCAGTGAAGTACTTACCAAACAGGTTCAGCGAGGTTCCGGCTTGTTCGAAACCGGACCAGAAGATGGCGGCGCCCACGAACAGGAAGGCAATAACCACGATGCGCTTTTTCTCATCGACATCGAAACCGCCCGCAAACAGCAGGTAGGCGAAGTACCAGGTGGCCAGGGCGAGGATAATGTAACCGGTGGCTTCCACAAAGCCGACCATGGTGGTCAGATCGATTGTGATCAGGCCGGTGGCGGCAACCGCACCGAGGATACCGGCAATAATGACGGCAATGATGGTGGCGCCCATGATGCTGCCATGATCGTGAGCCAGTTCGCCTGCTTCTTTCGCCTTGGGTTCGATGCCGGCTTCACCCAGGTATCCTTCGGTCATCTTGAATTGGATCAGGCCGAAGACCATGCCGATACCGGCCAGAGAAAAGCCCAGGTGCCAGTCGATGTTTTCGCCGAGGTACCCACAAAGTAGGGGACCGATAAAGGCGCCCAGGTTGATCCCCATGTAGAAAATAGAGAAACCGGCGTCGCGTCGTGCGCCCCCTTCCGGGTACAAATCGCCGACAATGGTGCTGACATTGGGTTTCAAGAGGCCGGTGCCGATGACGATAAGCACCAGACCGAAATAAAAGGTGGAGATCATAGGAACGGCCATGCTGAAGTGACCCGCGGCGATGATGATGCCGCCGTACCAAACTGCTTTGCGCTGACCAATCATTTTATCAGCAACCCAACCACCGGCCAGGGCCAGCAGGTAAACCATGGAGGTGTAAAGGCCGTAAATGGCGCTGGCTTTGCCTTCATCGAAGCCCAAGCCGCCGTTGTTGATCTGGTCGACCATAAAAAGCACGAGCAACGCTCGCATACCGTAATAGCTGAATCGCTCCCACATTTCGGTGAAAAAAAGCGTGGCAAGCCCTCGGGGGTGGCCGAAAAAGGTTTTACCCCCACCGGCAACGGTTCCTTCCATTTTGGTGTTCCTCCCTCAGAATGAAAAATGCAATGATCATGAAATTGAGACAATAATGCCGCGCCCATGTCCACAATAAGGGGCATACCCGGCGAATGAGCCTCGGTACCTCTAATCATAAGCAAGAACGGTGCATGAATGGAAGACAGAGCCTGCAATTCAGCGAAATTACCCATGGTGCGCCCGGCTTGCGGGGAAGGCGCGTGATGAGGGAAGCCGATTTTTTATTGCGCGAAGCTTGTGACTCGACTAGACTCCGGCATAGGTTCCCATTTTAGTGGGTATTTCAGTTGGCGCGCATTCGGTTTTAATCATGCGCTCATTCTTTTTGCCCGATAGGATCGTCTGATGTCTAAGTTTAAAGTACCTCACACCCTCGTCCTTTTGTTCGGCATGATCGTCCTGGCCTATATTTTGACCCTGATTGTGCCCCAGGGCGAGTTCACCATGGAAGAGAACGCCAAGGGTCGGCAACAGGTAGTTGCCGGCAGTTTCCATCCCGTGGAGGAACCCAAGCTTGGGGTCCAGGCCATTCTGACCTCCATTCCCAAGGGATTCGAAGCCGCCGGTCACATCATCTTCTTTGTGTTCATTGTAGGCGGCGCATTCGGCGTGTTTCGGGCAACCGGCGCCGTCGATGCGGCCATCGGCGTGCTGCTGAAACGACTGGGTGGAAAACCCGGGCTCTTCATCCTCGGCGGCATGTTTGTCTTCGGCTTTGGTTCCAGTACTATCGGCATGGCAGAGGAATATATCCCTTTCGTTCCGGTGCTGTTGGCGTTGGCCGTTGGTTTGGGTTTCGATGCCGTCACCGCCATCGGCGTGTTGTGTGTGGGTTACGGCGTGGGCTACGGTTGCGCCGTGATGAACCCCTTTACCTTACTGATCGCCCAAGGTGTGGCCGATCTTCCCCCGGCATCCGGCATCGAATTCCGACTGGTTATTACCCTCGTCTTCGGGGCCTTGGGCGTGCATCATGTTTGGTCGTATGCCCACAAGGTGCGCAAGGACCCTTCTAAGAGTCTGGTCGCGGACATCGAGCCGGATCCCCATCTAACGACCAGGGAAACCCCGCCGCTGAATGTCACCCATGTCATCTCTCTTGCCCTGTTCATCATCGCCATGATCGTGATGGTTTGGGGTATCAAGACCAGGGGCTGGTATTTGGATGAATTGAGCGCTTTATTCCTGCTCCTGGCCTTGGGATGGACCGCCGCTGCTCGATTGAGTCCCGATAAAAGCGCGAGTGAATTTTGCGTGGGCGCCGCGGAACTGACCACCACCGCTTTGCTGATCGGGGTGGCTCGCACCATCGAATTGGTGCTTAATGACGGGCATGTGGTGCATACCATTATCAACGCCATTGCCCAACCCTTAGAACAATTAGGACCGTCCCTGGCTGCCGTGGGCATGTTCTTCTTTCAGAGCCTGTGTAACCTGTTCATTCCCTCAGGCAGTGGTCAGGCGTTTGTGACCATGCCCATTATGGCACCCCTGGCCGATCTGGTGGGCGTCTCCCGGCAGACCGCGGTGCTGGCCTACCAGTTCGGAGACGGCTTCACCAATATTCTGGTACCCACCAACGCTGTCCTGGTAGGAATTCTCGCCATGGCCCGTATTCCCTATGACCGCTGGCTGCGCTTTATTCTGCCCTTTATGCTGAAGGTTTGGGTTGTGGGCTCCATCATTCTGTTCATTGCGGTCAAAATCGGTTACTAGAAAGCCGATCGATCAAGATAGGGCGGCTGCGACCTTTGTCAGGATCGTCAGCGCCTTATCGATGCGCGAATATGCCCGGCCACGCCTCCCGGCAACGGTGGTTCGTGCTAAAATGACCCGCCTTTTACATATATCAAGGGAAAGGCCCGGTCCCGCGGCTCGATTAGGAACAGACAAACGCACGGCAATTATAAACCAAAAAATCGCGGGATCGCTTGGGTTGTCGCAATTAGGAGAAGAAGAGATGGCGTCACGTATGTTTTTATTTCCGGGACAGGGCTCCCAAGAATTGGGGATGGGGCAGGCATTTCACGATGTATCGCCGGAGGTTCAAGCCCTTTACGCCAAAGCCGCTGAGATTGCGGAACTGCCTGTCAAAGATCTGTGTTTTGAAGGGCCGATCGAAACCCTGACCGAAACGGGGAACCTGCAACCCTGCATGACCGTCACCGTACTGGCCTGCCTGCACATGGTAGAGCAAGCCGGCCTGACCGCCGACATGGTTGCCGGTCACAGCCTGGGAGAATACGCGGCTCTTGCCGCCGCCGGGGTCATCAACAAGGAAGACTGCCTGCAACTGGTCACCGCGCGCGGACGCTTGATGCAGCGCGAGGCCGAGGCCAATCCCGGCGCCATGGGCGCCGTAATGATGATGGAACCAGAGGTCGTCGAAGAGCTGGTCAACAACACCGCCGGTGCCGATCACATCATCTGCCTGGCCAATTACAACGCGCCCAAGCAACTGGTGGTTTCCGGCTCCAAAGAAGGCATTGCCGCCTTGGAGACCCTGGTGAAAGAAAAGCGAGGCCGGTTCCGCGCCTTGCCGGTATCCGGAGCCTGGCATTCGCCGCTGATGAACGGCGCGGCGGACGAGTTTGCGGGCATCATCGAGCGCGTTACCTTTCACGACGCCAAAGTGCCGGTGGTTTTGAATGTTACCGGCACACCCGAGGTGGACGGCGGGGTGATCAAGGAAACCATGAAGCAGCAGATGTGCAGCGGCGTCCGTTGGTATCCCGGCATTCTTCACGCCTGGGACGAAGGCGTACGCACCTTCACGGAAATCGGCCCCAAGGCGGTGCTCAGCGGTATGCTGAGAAAAATCGTCCCCGCTCCCGGCGAGATGACAGTTCACAAGATCAAGGACCCGGAAACGCTGGAAGCGGCCCAAGCCTGAGACCTTCTGCAAGGGGCCGCGCGCCCCTTCTCCCTGATTCAATCAATAGCCGTAGTCGTATTCATCCTCGGGCGGCGCTCCGGTGAGCAGGAAGACGACCGCGGCAACAATCGGCGCCAAGCCGACGGCACAAACCACCACCGAGCGTTTGATCAAGCCCGCTTCGCGCAGGAAGGGCAGGCGAAGGATATTGATCGCAAAGCCGGCTGATAATGCCAGGACCGACGCGACCGCATGCACTTCTACATAGTGATAGGTATTCAAGAGAAGGCCGACGGTCAGGGTGATGAACACCGCGGCGCCGGTTGGGCCGATCCGTAAACCCGGCAGGAATAACGAAGCCAGAAATAATCCGCCGCAGGATGCCGCCAGGGCCCCGCTTACCTGGCCGATCAGGGCGCTGCCGTCCATAACGCTGACCAGGCTGATACCGGTTGCAGTCACAACCATGGCAAGGAAGAGCTCCTTGTGCCGTTCCGATTCCTCAACGCCTTCCCAACTGAGCCAGAGGGCGGCCCAGACGGCGATACTGCCGCCGATCCACATGATCATCTCCCAGGTGTTGTAAAGGCGTCCCAAAGGCTTATAGAAGATCCAAAGAACCCCGGCCATCAGGACCAGGTGTAGAATTCCCCGGATCGCCGTGTTTTTGTGCCCGGCGATAGCGAAAAGAATGACTGCAGCCAGACCGAGGAAAGGCACCCACTGGTCCACCCTGACCGGAGGAAAGCCGCCGAAACCGGCGACCGCGTAAAAACTGACCGCAAAACCGGCCAGCATGCCGACCGCGGCGGCGCCGTCGCCGCGCAGACGGTCCGGTAGGATACGGCTTGAAAGAAAGGCGCCGGCGCCGCCCGCGATAACCGGTAGAACCGCACTTTTAAACAACTGCTCGACAATCATCTCCGTGGATTGCATAGGTACCTCCCAGCCAGCCGGCGGATAAACAAACCTCGGCCGAACCTCTTGTCGGGAGCGAGAGGTTCGGCCCGGGTACCGAGGAGGAACCGACGGCGGGCGCCGGTTCCTCGCGAACGGGTTTACTTGTGAATACCTTCCAGGGAAGCGATGATGGTGACCTCGTCACCCAGGGAGCCGCCGATGCCATAAGTCATGCCCCATTCGGAGCGCTTGATGGTGGTCTTGGCGTTAAAGCCGCGCAGGGTGGTACCGCCGCGGCCTTGGGCGGTATCGCTGACCGTGATTTCAAAGGTGACGGGTTTGGTTTTACCCAGCATGGTGAAATCGCCGGTAACATGCAGGGCATCGCCCTTCTGTTTGATGCTGGTGGATTTGAAGGTTACCTCGGGGAACTGAACCGCGTTGAAAAAATCGGCGTTGCGCAGGTGCTTGTCGCGGCGGTCGCTGTTGGTGTCGACGCTGCCGGCATCGATGGTGATCTCGAAACTGCCGGCGGTAGGATTGCCGGCGTCGTAGGTAATGGTGCCGTCAACCTTGTTGAAGCGACCGTAGAAATCGGCGATGTTGTTGTGTTTCACGGAAAACACAATTGACGAGTGGCCCCCGTCAACGTTGAAAACATCACCCGCAACGGCGGGAAAGAGGGCAAAAACACTGAGAAGAATAGCCGCGTATTTCAATGCAGACTCCTTGTGAAGTGGTATGGCATCAGAAAAGGTCAAAGGGTGTCAGCCCTTATTTTTACCAGTGACAAATGTCGATAAAAAGACACGTCCGGGTGCAGATGCAACCTAACCGTTCTTCGTTTTTTTACGAATGTAATCAGGAGAGAAGCAAACCTCGCCTTACGATGAAGGGAAGGCTTCCTCCATTTTCTCTTTGATAATGATGTCCTTGCCGGAGATCTTGATATAACCGTCGCGACTGAGATCACCGATCATACGGGATACAGTTTCGCGAGAAGTGCCCACCATGCTGGCGATTTCCTGGTGTGTCGGCCGCCGAAACACCACGGAGCCGTCCAGCAGGCGCCGCCCTTCCTTGCGAGCCGTGTCCAACAACAGGCGCGCGATTCTACCAAGAACATCCAGCAATGCAAGGCTGCGAATCTGAGCATTGGCATGACGAAGCCGACTGGAGAGCACGGCCAGGAGCTTCGAAAGAATCTCCCCGTTGTTCTCCAGCAGGTTCATGAATTCCTTCCTGCGAAGGAGCATCATTTCCGTCTTTTCCATACTGACCACATTGGCCGAACGCGGTTCCTTATCCAGGAGCGACATCTCCCCGAAAAACTCTCCGTCGCCGAGAACCGAGAGGATGACCTCTTTACCGTCAGGGCCGATGTTGGTAACCTTCACCTTCCCGGACAGGATCATGTAGAGGGTGTCTCCCACCTCGTTCTCTTCAACGATTGTGGCATCTTTCGGATAGGCCTTGCGGTTGGTGGCCTGCAAGAGCCGCTCCAGTGCTTCGGAACTCAAGCCCTCGAACAGCGGGACTTTCTGGATAAGACTCAGATCCATGCTAACCTCGATTAGACCCCCACCATCAATCCAATGGGAAGTGTTGGCGCTGCTTCATGTATTTTGCCGGTGTCATCGATGACACGGCGTGTTTGAAGACAAGCTGTTCTTGTTTATTTGCCAGTTCCAGAAGGATGGTGAAGCGGTCGAAGTTTTTGATCTTACCAATGATCTTCTTCCCATTTGTGAAGAACACGGCGAGAATCGTCCGCTCCTTCCTGGCAGCGTTTAGGAATTCATCCTGAATGTTCATTCCACCTTTATCGTTCATGACGGGACTCCTCAATAAATCGATCATTTATGAATTGATTGTATGAAATTTACCCCATGTTCCCTTGTACAACCTCAGTAATGCCTAAGGTATTGTATCCCGAATCCGGGTGAAAAGGGAACCATTGGATGTAGGAAGCTTTGCGAAACCATGTCATTTGTCGTTTTGCGTAGCGTCTGGTAGCAAGGTAGATCCGTTGCTGGGCTTGGGCGCGCGTTAAATTCCCCGCAATCAGTGAGGCCACTTCCGCGTAGCCGATCGGACCCGTTTTTACGGCGCATTCCAACAGATTTTGCCGCAACAATGAGGTTGTTTCTTCGATCCAACCACCATCCAACATACATTCGACTTGTTTTTCGATACGTCGATCCAGGATTTCACGCGGCATATCCAGGCCGATCACGAGCGGTTTGGGACGCGCGTTTTGCCGTTGATGCGCCCAATGTTCCAGCATGCCCTTGCCGGTCATCAAGCGGACCTCCAGAAAACGCTGAATGCGTTGGCTGTCATTGGCGTGAAGATGATCGGCGCCGGCAGGATCCAGTCGTTGCAGCATGCGGTAGAGCCAGGGCCGGCCCCGCCGTGCCGCAATGCCTTCCAAGCGGGCGCGTAAGGCGTCCGGCGTTGCGGGCAGGTTGTGTAAACCCTCGAACAGGGCCCGCATATACAGGCCCGTGCCGCCCACCAACAGCGGTATGCGCCCGCGTTCCTGGATTTCGGCGACGGTTTGGGCGGCGATTGCTGCCCACCGGTAGGCGCTCATCTTCTCGCGGACCGAGGTGAAACCGTACAGGTGGTGCGGCGCCCTTTGCATTTCCTCAGTCGTCGGGCGCGCCGTTCCCACGGCCGGCTCCTTGTAGATCTGCATGGAATCCATACACACCAGTTCCATGGGGAATGTTTCGGCCAGCGTCAAGGCCAGCGATGATTTTCCCGAACTGGTGGGTCCTACCAGGACCACGACCCGCCTCGGGTCAAAAGGTGTAAGATCCATACCGTGATCAGCAGCACCAACCATTGTCGAATCATTCGGCGTGTGCGCTCCCGGTTCATCCTTCAAACAGTTCTCCGATTTTGGAGACCACCATGGCTTCATGTTCGGTGCCCAAAACCTTCTTGACCGCCAGAATCCCCACGTTCAAGTACTCGTTCATGGCCTCGTCCAATACCATCTCCTTGTCGCCGTCACTCATGTCCAGGCGGTCCAGATTGGCTTGCAGGCGACCCGGATTCAGGCGGCCGTCGTCCATGATGTTGACGTCCAACAGGATGGTGTGGTGGCTTTGGCGCACATCCTCGTAGAATTTGCGTAGGAGGTTGGTGCCCACGGTGCCCACGCGTTCAGCGATATAGCCGTGGAGAAAAGAAAAAATTTCGTTGAAGCCCCTGACCAGGGGATGGACCTCGTCCGGTTCCGCCTCGGGAACGGGGGCGCCCTCGATTTCCTCGATCCAGCCTAGCGATTTCAGCAGGTAGATCACGCGCAGGCTCTCGGCTTCGCCGTAGTCGCTTTGGGTGCAGATGTTCTTCAGCGAGGTCTCGCCGTCGATAAAGTTGAGGATGTATTCTTCATAGGGCTCCAGGCCTATACCTTCGGGAGCCTGGTTGCCGCTCAACCGGTAAACCACATCCAAGGAGCCGAAGCGGTTGCGGAACATTTTGGCATTATCCAGGTTGCGGATGATGTCTTGAACCATATCCAGGATGGACCACTTCAGGGTAATGGCTTCCTTGCGCTTGAGGTCCTTGTTGATGAACTCGAAATTACCCGCTTCCCAGGGAATGATGGAGCCGGCAATGGTTTTGACCTGCTCTTGAATGGTGTCCCACAAGACCTTGGGCGAGATGGCCCCGATCTCCACCAGGGCGCGTCCATGGCGAAAGCCCTTCTCATAAATGAGCGCCGTGCCCTGGTCGTACTGGGCCTGGGAGATCAGGCCCTTGGCGAGAAGGATGTCGCCCAAGCGGTCCTGCACCTGGTTGCTGCGAGCAAAAACGATCATGCCGTCACTGATGATGATGGCCTTTTTTACCGAACCCTGCTCTACATTCAAGGCCCCGGAAGCGTTTGTACGCCCCAGATAAGCCAGCACGTCAACCAGGCCGAGTGGTTCGATCCTGCCCCGCAGTACCTGTGTCATGATTACCATTCCTCTCCATTGGGGTAAATACCCAGTGATCATACTCCGCTTTGGGAGAAGCTTCAAGCCTCAAGCTTCAAGGTTTGGAGGAAAATGCGAATCACATCACTTGTTCACGACGGGCAGTGCGGCCAGGATTTCCCGGGTCAGCCTTGGGAAGTGGAAACGCCCGTTACTCGGGGTTTGCCCCAGGCGCACAATCACCAGCTCCATGGACGGGATCATAATCACCCGCTGTCCCTCGAAACCCTCCATGTTGAAGGTATCGCGGGGGAGGTAAGGCCAGGGGCGGTCCTTCCCGGTTTCGTCCGAACCCAGGTTGGTCCAGAAATGAGCGCCGTACCGACCCTCGGGAGCCGCGGGCGCGGCCTGTCTGGAGAAAGCGACCCAACCTTCCGGTAAGATGCGTTCCCCGTCCCACACTCCGTCATTCAAGTAGAGCAAACCCAGCCGGGCCCAGTCGCGAGCGGTGGCATAGCTGAACGAGGAACCGATGAAGTGGCCGGAGGGGTCCGGTTCGATGACGGCGCTGCTCATGCCGATTTTATTGAAAAGGGCCGTGCGCGGCAAGGCCAGGTAGTCGCGGTGATTGTCCCCCATGGCCAGGCGGAGGGCGCGGGCCAACAGGTTGGTGGTGCCGCTGCTGTAATACCATTTGGTTCCGGGAGGCGCTCCCAGGTCCTTTCCGGCGACAAAGGTTGCGGCGCTATGGTGCCGAAAGAGCATGCCCACCACATCGGTGCCGGGTTCATAGACCTCCTGAAAAGTCAAACCGCTGCTCATATGTAATACATGACGAAGCGTAATCGCCTTGCGGGGGTCGCCCTCGGCCCATTCTGGAACCGGCAGGGGGTCGTCCAGCTTCAACAGGCCGCGTTTGACCAGAATGCCGGTCAGGGCATTGGTT